>CADCNE010000159.1 GCA_902802805.1 uncultured Eubacteriales bacterium | reverse complement strand
TGCTTGAAGAACTGAAACAGAAGGTATACATTGCCAACATGGAACTGCCGAAGCGCAACCTGGTCACCTACACCTGGGGCAATGTCAGCGGCATCGACAGGGAAAAGGGTCTTTTCGTCATCAAACCCTCCGGTGTGGAATATGACGAGCTGAAGCCGGAAGACCTGGTGGTCATGGACCTTCAGGGCAAGAAGGTGGAAGGCGACATGAATCCCTCCTCCGACACGAAGACCCATCTGGTGCTCTACAACGCATGGCCGGAGATCGGCGGCATCGTCCACACTCACAGCCCCCACGCAGTGGCATGGGCCCAGGCCGGACGCGACATTCCCGCTTACGGCACCACCCACGCGGACTATTTCTACGGCCCCATCCCCTGCGCCAGAAGCCTGACCGCAGAGGAGATCGAAGAGGATTATGAGACCAACACCGGAAACGTGATCGTCGAGACCTTCGCGGAGAGAAAGCTGAACCCGATCCACGTGCCGGCAGTGGTCTGCAGAAACCACGGCCCCTTCACCTTCGGCAAGGACGCCGCCCAGGCGGTCTACCACGCAGTGGTCCTGGAGGAGGTCTCCAGAATGGCCATGTTCACCGAGTCCATCAACCCGAAGGTCGGCCCGGCTCCCGCCTGCATCCTGGACAAGCACTTCATGAGAAAGCATGGTCCCAACGCCTATTACGGGCAGGGCGGCGCGCACTGAAGCGAAACCGAATCGAAAGAAAATATCTGTTTACCAAGCTTCTTTAATATAGTAAGCTGATATCAAATCCAATCTGTGGAGGTGATGCTATGACAGACGAATTAAGGAAAGAACTGAAACTGAAGGCAATTGATGTGCGTGAAGGCATCCTGACCGCGACCCACGGCGCCAAGGCCGGACACCCGGGCGGCAGCCTTTCCGCGGCTGATGTTTTCACGTACCTCTATAACGTTGAGATGAATATCGATCCGAAGGATCCGAAGAAGGAAGACCGCGACCGCTTCGTGCTCTCCACATTGACTCCTACCTTCAGGGCCACCCGAACATGAACCTGGTCCCCGGCGTGGACATGTCCACCGGTTCCCTGGGCCAGGGCCTCTCTGTGGCCTGCGGCATGGCGAAGGGCGCCAAGTTCCTTGGAAAGTCCTTCCGCACCTATGCCCTGATGGGCGACGGCGAGATCGAGGAAGGCCAGATCTGGGAAGCTGCCATGTTCGCTGCCCACTATAAGCTGGACAACCTCTGCGCCATCGTTGACCTGAACGGTCTGCAGATCGACGGCCCCACCGCCGTTGTCATGAACAGCGCTCCTGTGGACGAGAAGTTCAAATCCTTCGGTTTCGAAGTGATCACCGTCAACGGCGGCGACTTCGACGACCTGGAGAAGGCCTTCGATTTCTTCCATAAGAATATCGGCTCCGGCAAGCCCACCGCCATCCTGATGAAGACCCTGAAGGGCCAGGGTGTGTCCTACATGGAAGGCCAGGTCGGCTGGCACGGCAAGGCCCCGAACGACGCTGAGTATGAGCAGGGAATCAATGCAACGCTCTGAAGGAACTGGGCGCAACGAACCCGAAGGTTGTCGTCCTCGACGCCGACCTCGCGACCGCCACCAAGACCCAGGTCTTCCAGAAGGCTTATCCTGACCGTTTCTTTGACTGCGGCATCGCCGAGTCGAACCTGATGTGCGGCTCCGCCGGACTGGCCTCCCTGGGACTGATCCCCTTCGCCTCCACCTGCGCAATGTTCGCGGCAGGCAGAGCATTTGAGCAGGTGCGCAACAGCATCGGATATCCGCACCTGAACGTGAAGATCGGCGCGACCCACGGCGGCATCTCCGTCGGTGAGGACGGCGCGAGCCACCAGTGCTGCGAAGACTTCGCCACCATGCGTTCCATCCCCGGCATGACCATCATGAGCCCCTCCGATGACGTCGAGGCAAAGAAGATGGTTATGGCTGCGGCTGAACTGGAAGGCCCGGTCTACATGCGCTTCTGCCGCCTTGCGACTCCGGTGTTCCACGCTGAGGATTATGATTTCAAGGTCGGCAAGGCTGAAGTGCTCCGCGAGGGCACCGACGTCGCCATCATCGCCAACGGCATCCTGGTCCCGGAGGCTATGGAAGCAGCCGAGACCCTGGCAGCGGAAGTCATCTCCGCCCATGTTATCAACATGCACACCATTAAGCCGC
>CADCNE010000158.1 GCA_902802805.1 uncultured Eubacteriales bacterium | reverse complement strand
CCGATCACCACAGCCATGCTGTAGTGGCAGTAGACGAGCTGCTTGCCTTCCCGGGCAATTATGTCCTGCACGGCCTTGATGTCCTCCACGGCCATCTGGTTGGCCGGGCTGGGAATGCTGCCGTGACGGTTCTTCTTCTTTTCCAGGGCCCCCAGCTCCTTCTTCTGCGCGGGCATGAAGATCACCTGGTTGTAGATGACCGCCTGCGTCTCCGGGACGGAGTCCACGGCGCTCACCAAGTCCACCGGCATCGAGGAGTTGTTGACCTCGATGCTGGTGAACGGACGGATGAGAGAGGGGAGGGAGACGCTGTCGACGTCCACGAGGGAGTAGAACTTGCAGCGGCGGTCACCCATGGAGATACCCTCCTCGTCGATCTGGAAGCCAGTCATCGAGAAGGTCTTCCCGGAGAAGTCCAGGGCGAAGTAGCGGTCCACGTAGTCGCTGGCTTCCCGTTTGGAAAGGAAGCGTGCGCGGATGCCTGCGTCGCGGAGCAGGTCCTGGACCTTCCGGATCTTCACCATGAAATCCCGCCACTTGCGGGCGTCATAGGACATGAGCCTGCCGCCCTTGCTCTCCTGCGTGATCACCAGGCAGGTGAAGGCGTCGGTGTGCTCCCTCCCGTCGAAATAGCGGAAGTAGCAGTCGGAGAGGAACTCGCGGCGGCCGGGATGGTCGTCGCGGAAACTCCGGCGGCAGAAGATGTCCTGCTTCTGGAGCGCATAGCCCTCGCCGAGGGTCTCCGCTATCGTAGTGAAGAGGGAAGTGAACTCGTAGTACGCGTCGATGTTCGCGGAGTATTTCTGCACGGGGTTCTCCATCCGCAGGACGGCGGAGTAGTCGCCGTTCTTGGTGTACAGCACACCTATCCCTTCCACCTCTTCGACGGTGAAGTAGATGTCCTGGAAGATGCGGCTGCGCTTGCCCCCGGTACCGAAGGCGAGGACGGAGACGGCCATGCCGACGAGGACCGCCGCAAATACAAGTATCACATACAGAATCATTTCCCTCTTTACGATTGTTGGTTTACAGTCTCTTGGAACTGGCGTATACGAAAACGCCGTGTTCGGTTTTCTTCGAGTGAAGGCCCCGCCGCTGCTTGAAGAGGCCCACTACGAATCCAGCGATGATGTAGGCGATGATGAAGCCGAGGATGGCCCCGCCGACCGCTCCTGCGGCCCAGTAGATATACCTACCCTGTAGCCCCATGAACTCAAGGGGACGCTGGAGCCCCCTGAAGAGTGGGTAGTCTGGGTAACGGGTATCCTTGCCTTTGCTTTCCATCCATCTGTCTCCTATTGGTTAGAGACCGAAGAAGAGAGGCAGCGCCTGAGCGGCGGCCACCAGGAAGATGCAGGCGCCGACGACCATCATGATCTTCTTCTTGACGTCCTGCTCGTCGTTGTTCATCGAGATGTACACGCTGATGGCGCCGACGATGGCGACCACGCCAGCGATGGCGTAGCACAGCTTGACGACGATCGGCACGTACTTCGCGATCTCCTCGGCGACCGTGGTGAGGGCGCTCGTACCGGCGGTGTAGTCACCGGCACCGCTCTGCGCGAACGCGGCGGTGCTGCCCACCAGAAGCATCAGGGCGACGGCCCTGGTCTTCGGCGACGCGAGGAATTTCCTGATCCAGTTCTTGATTTTTGTCATGTCTGAATGCTTTAGAGTTTGACTTGATGTATCCGTCCCCGGCGGGACGTTCCGGACCGGTCCGCGGCACGTGCACTTACCGATGGCCGATACCTTTCAACGTTGGTTAAATGTGATATCCGAAGAAGGCAGGCAGGACGATGGTCGCTCCTATCATGAAGAGTCCAGCTCCGACGAGCGTCATGATGTTCTTCATGACCTGCCCCTCCTGGTTGTTGATCTTGATGTAGATGATGAGTGCCGAGATGATGGACATTATGCTGCCTACGGCATAGCATACATACACCACATAGAGCATCATCGTGACTGTGAAGTCATGGGCCCTGGCAAGGGCGCTCGCTCCCCAGGAGTAGTCCACGCCTCCCGCACGGGCGGATGCGGACTGTACGACCAGAAGCCCCAGAAAGGTCAGGAGAAAGGCAGGGGAGAGCCTTCTATTCAGTGACAGCGTCCTCATCTTTCTTCTCCTCCTTTTCCTTTGCGC
>CADCNE010000157.1 GCA_902802805.1 uncultured Eubacteriales bacterium | reverse complement strand
CTACCGGCAGATAGAGCAGACCTGGCAGCAGCTGGAGGTCAAGTATGAGCAGCAGCACCGGAGGATGGTGGATGTTGTCAAAAAATGCAACGACCTGTCCCTGATGCTGTATTCCCAGAAGCAGGATTACACCTTCGACATCAGCTATGCGCTGGAGAAAGTAAGCAAGGAGTACAAGGACTTCAACAAGAACCGTACGCCCTACGACCGCATCGTGGCCAATCTGGACATCGAGATCAACCGCTATGCGCGTCTGATCGAGTCCCTCCGTCGCCTGCCCCCGGAGCTGAGGGAGGTGGAGGTGGTGCCGGACAGCCTGGCCTACCACAATGATTCGCTGGATGTGCATCTGCTGCAGAACGAAAGCCTCCTGCAGCAGGAACTGCACGAGCAGGTGGAAGCCGTCCTCAATATGCCGGCGTTCATCCTGAGCGAGGGAGGTCAGGCAGATCGTGATTCCTGCCTCCTGTATGCCTCCGAGCTCCTGAAACTCTATGCCGAAACGAAAGACCGGGTAATGGCCGACAGCACCCATTACCGCGAGGCCCGGCTGAGGATGGAGGAATCCTACGAGTATGCCCGGGAGTACTATGACATCCTGCAAAACAAGGTGTTTGTGGAAGGCCAAACTCCCTGGTGGGTTATTCTCACCCATCCGGCAGAGTATTGGAGGGAGGCCCGCTGGGCGATGGGGGAGAAGTACAGCCTCTCTTTCATCCGGGATCTTTTTGTCAGCGAAGAGTTGGACT
Source organism: uncultured Eubacteriales bacterium (assembly GCA_902802805.1). GTDB lineage: Bacteria > Bacillota > Clostridia > Christensenellales > CAG-138 > RUG472. The sequence continues at coordinate 1,520 of CADCNE010000157.1, read as the reverse complement.
ACACCGAGAAGGATATCGCCAGGGACAACCAGCTGGTCAATTCGGCCAAGATTTACTGGCTGCTCCTGTATTTTGTGGCATTCTTTGCCCTCTGGGGCCTGTCTGCCCTGCTTCTGATGCCGGTCTTCCGCTTTGTCAAGTCCATGCAGAAGGTGGACAAGGACCAGAAACGGTACCTGGCGCTGCTGCTGGGCTGTGTCCTGTTCCTGATTTTCAGCTATGACACCTCGGATGACGATATGGTCCGGAAGGGGGTGAGCATCCTGCACACCTTCATCGTCCTTCTGATGGCCATTACCACGGCCCTTATCATCCGGCTTACCCCCGCCCGGCTCAAGCACAGCCACAAGATCTATCTTCCCACCATCTTTACGGCGTTCTTCGTCATCAGCTGCCGGGTGCTGTTCGTGCCCAACGCCTTCCTGAATTTCTTCTTCCCGCCGCTGATACTGGGAATGACGCTGTGGCAGCTGGCTGCCAACCTCCGCTGGCCTTCATCATCCTGGTGTGGTGGTACTTCCAACTGGCCGTTATCCTGGCCATCGCCTCCATCCACTCCCTGATGATGTTGTACAAGCAGAAGAGACTGGATGGCAGGATATCGGCCTACAGGGCCAAGATTACCTATGTAACCGGCCCGGCCAAGGAACAGCTGATGTTTGCCGCCACCTGGTTCTACGACCTGGTCCGGGAAGTGCTCCTGCCGCTGCTGGCACTTGTCTCCATCCCTGCCTGTATATACTGGGCGTTGGATATTTTCGAATTCAACGACCTCTATCTCACTACCTCTTCCTGACGGGCCTGTTCCTGGTGTTCCGCTATCTGAACAAGGCGCTGCATACCCTTTGGCAGATGTTCGAGTACCGCCGCTTCCTGCGCAAGCACAACCGCAAGACCATCCGCAACAACGAGATCAATCTCTCGCTGGGCAACAGTCTTATCGGCGTGTTTGTCTGGTTCGTGTACATAGACCTTTTCATCGTCACGCTGAACATCCCCACCAAGTCGCTGGGACTCATCGCCGGCGGTCTGTCGGCCGGTATCGGTCTGGCCCTCAAGGATATCCTGAACAACTTCATTTACGGTATCCAGCTCATGGGCGGCCGCCTGCGGGTAGGGGACTGGATCGAGTGCGACGGCGTGCGCGGACGCGTGGTGGCCATCAACTACCAGTGCGTGGTGGTGGAAACCCTGGAGGGCACGGAAATGTCCTTCCTCAATGCCTCCCTCTTCGGCAAGAACTTCAACAACCTGACCCGCAACAACTCCTATGAGTTCACCAAGATCATTGCGGGCGTGGCCTATGGGACCGACGTCAAGAAGGTTCGCCAGGTGCTGGTAGAGGCGATGGAGAAACTGAGGACCAAGGATCCGTATGGCCGGGAGATCGTGGAGCCCAAGTACGGAATCAACGTCGTGGTCAACAATATGGCCGACAGCGCGGTAGAGATAGCCGTGAAGCAGTACGTGCTGGTTCCCGAAAGGATTGGGTATATAGACCGTTCCAAGGAAGTGATTTA
>CADCNE010000156.1:1077-2575 GCA_902802805.1 uncultured Eubacteriales bacterium | reverse complement strand
CTGTTCTGCATCAGCCAGCCCTTGATGTCCGAAACGCCGCGGTACTTCTCGAAGCTGCCCCCGGCGCGCACCACCAGGGTCGGGGCCTGCTTCACGCCGTACTTCGCCGTCAGCTCCCGGGCGTCGGCGGCGTTCACCGCCGCGTACTTCACGCCGGCCCGGTCCAGCAGCGCCATGGCCGCCTTGCAGTTCGGGCAGGTGGGAGACTTGAACAGTATCGCCTCCGCGCCCTCCAGGGCCTCGTGGAGATCCTCGGCGGACACCTGGCCGATGGGCGAGACCTTCGTCTGCGGCGCAGGTTCGGCCTGCGCGGCTTTCACCGCGCTCTCGGCGCGCCTCTCGGCCTCCGCCGCCTTCACTTCCTCCGTCTCCGGCTTCATCAGCACCTGGGCGGGCTCGCAGCAGCCCCGCTCCATGGTGGCCTCGATGGCGGCGTCGAAGTTGGTCGCCTGCCGTGGGCCGCTGTGGGTCAGCACGGAATGCCCGATGTCGTACAGCTTCCGGTCCCGGAACTCCTGGGCCTTGCCGTCGTTCCAGTTCTGCACCGGGCGGTAGTAGCCCGTGATGCGGCTGTAGACCTCCGTCTTCTGCCCGCAGATCGGGCAGGCGTACTGCTCGCCGGACAGATACCCGTGGTCCCTGCAGACCGAATAGGTGGGAGACAACGTGTAATAGGGCAGCTTGTAGTTCTCCGCGATCTTCCGCACCAGCGTCGCCGCCGCCCGCCAGTCGGGCAGCTTCTCGCCCAGGAAGGCATGGAACACCGTGCCGGAGGTGTAAAGCGTCTGCAATTCGTCCTGGATGTCCAGCGCGCTGAACACATCCTCGGTGAAGCCCACCGGCAGGTGGGAGGAGTTCGTGTAGTAGGGCGTACCGTTCATGTTCGCGGTGATGATCCCCGGATACGCCTCCACGTCGTGCTTGGCGAAGCGGTAGGTGGTGCTCTCCGCCGGGGTCGCCTCCAGGTTGAACAGGTCGCCGTACTTCTCCTGGTAGTCGGAAAGGCGCTCCCGCATGTGGTTCAGCACGTCCTGGGCGAACTTCTGGGTCTCGGGGTGGGTCAGGTCCTTCTTCAGCCACTTCGCGTTCAGCCCCACCTCGTTCATGCCGATCAGGCCGATGGTGGAGAAGTGGTTGTTGAAGGTGCCCAGGTAGCGCTTCGTGTAGGGGTACAGCCCCTGGTCCAGCAGCTGGGTGATGACCCGCCGCTTGGTGTTCAGGCTCCGCGCCGCAATGTCCATCAGCGCGTCGAGGCGCTTGTAAAAGTCCTTCTCATCCTTCGCCAGGTACGCGATGCGGGGCATGTTGATCGTCACCACGCCGATGGAGCCGGTGCTCTCGCCGCTGCCGAAGAACCCGCCGGACTTCTTGCGCAGCTCCCGCAGGTCCAGCCGCAGGCGGCAGCACATGCTGCGCACGTCGCTGGGCTCCATGTCGCTGTTGATGTAGTTGGAGAAGTAGGGCGTGCCGTACTTCGCCGTCATCTCGAACAGCAGCC
>CADCNE010000156.1:0-978 GCA_902802805.1 uncultured Eubacteriales bacterium | reverse complement strand
ATCATGATCTCGATGAACGCCTTGTTCACCATGTCCATTTCCCTTTGGCAGTCGCCGTAGGTGAAGTCCTGCTCCCTGCCGCCCACGATGGCCGGCAGGTTCTTGAGATCATTCGGAACGGTCCAGTCCAGCGTGACGTTGCTGAACGGCGCCTGCGTGCCCCAGCGGCTCGGCGTGTTCACGCCGTAGATGAAGCTCTGCACGCACTGCTTGACTTCCTTCTGCGACAGGTTGTCCACCCGGACGAACGGCGCAAGGTAGGTATCAAAGCTGGAAAACGCCTGGGCCCCCGCCCACTCGTTCTGCATGATGCCCAGGAAGTTCACCATCTGGTTGCACAGCGTGGACAGGTGGCTGGCGGGCGAGGACGTGATCTTACCCGGCACGCCGCCCAGGCCCTCCTGGATCAGCTGCTTCAGGCTCCAGCCCGCGCAGTAGCCGGTCAGCATCGACAGGTCGTGCAGGTGGATCGCCGCGCTGCGGTGCGCCTCAGCAATCTCCTCGTCATACACCTCGCTGAGCCAGTAGTTGGCGGTGATGGCGCCGGAGTTGGACAGGATCAGGCCGCCCACGGAATAGGACACCGTGGAATTCTCCTTCACGCGCCAGTCGTTGATCTGCAGGTAGTTGTCCACCAGGTCCTTGTAGTTCAGCAGCGCCGAGTTGATGTTGCGCACCTTCTCCCTCTGCTTGCGGTACAGTATGTAGGCCTTCGCCACGTCCGCGTAACCCGATTCCGACAGCACCTTTTCCACGCTGTCCTGGATGTCCTCAACGGTGATTTCTCCGTTGTGGATCTTGTCCTCAAAGTCCGATGTCACGTGCAGCGCCAGCAGCTCGATCACGCTGGGATGGTACTGCCGCTGGGTCGCGTCGAACGCCTTTGTGATGGCCCCCGGCGCATTCCTCTGCCTTGGCTATCTTATGGTATTGTTTAACAAGTATATAGCAAAGAAGTAATATGGAAATCCTGTTGAT
>CADCNE010000155.1 GCA_902802805.1 uncultured Eubacteriales bacterium | reverse complement strand
GGCTTCGCCCTTGGTGGCCAGAGTCATGGTGATGGCGGCGGTCAGCGTGGTCTTGCCGTGGTCCACGTGGCCGATGGTGCCGATGTTGACATGCGGTTTAGTCCGCTCATACTTTCCTTTAGCCATTTGAGTTTCCTCCTTGTAATATCAGTTATCAGTTACAGTTACTTTATGTTACCCGATCAGTCCGCGCTCTTGCGGCCGATGATCTTTTCAGCAACAGACTTCGGCACTTCCTCGTAGTGGTCAAACTGCATGGTGAACATGCCGCGGCCCTGGGTACGGGAACGAAGGTCTGTGGTGTAGCCGAACATCTCGCTCAGCGGAACAAACGCATGGATGATCTGATCCTGGCCGCGCACTTCCGTGCCTTCCACCCGGCCGCGGCGGCTGGACACATTGCCCATCACGTCGCCCAGGTACTGGTCGGGAACGATGATCTCCACTTTCATCATGGGCTCGCAGGGATCGGCCTTCTTGACGGCTTCCTTGAAAGCCATGCTGGCAGCGATCTTGTATGCCATTTCGGAGGAGTCCACATCGTGATAGGAACCGTCCGTAACGGCAGCCTTGAAGTTGACCACTTCGTAGCCGGCGATAGCGCCGCTCTTGGCTGCTTCCTGGATACCGGCGTCGATGGGGCTGATGAATTCCTTCGGAATCACGCCGCCGACGATCCGGCTTTCGAACTCGTAACCCTTGCCGGGCTCCTGAGGCTCGATCTCGATCCAGCAGTGGCCGTACTGGCCGTGACCGCCGGTCTGACGGACGTAACGTCCTTCGGCCTTGGCGGGCTTGCGGATGGTTTCCTTGTAAGTAACCTGGGGCTTACCCACGGTTGCTTCAACCTTGAACTCGCGCAGCAGACGGTCCACGATGATTTCCAGGTGGAGTTCGCCCATGCCGGCGATAATGGTCTGACCGGTTTCCTGGTTGGTGTAGGTCTTGAAGGTGGGATCCTCTTCAGCCAGACGCTGAAGCGCGTAGGTCATCTTCTCCTGACCGGCCTTGGTCTTGGGCTCGATGGCTACTTCGATAACGGGATCCGGGAAGACCATGCTTTCCAGGATGATCTGATGATTCTCATCGCAGAGGGTGTCGCCTGTTGTGGTGTCCTTCAGACCCACAGCGCCGGCGATTTCACCGGTGTAGATGGTATCAACCTCTTCACGGTGATTGGCGTGCATCAGCATGATACGGCTGATGCGCTCCCGCTTCTGCTTGGTAGAGTTCATCACGTAGTTGCCGGATTCCAACTTACCGCTGTAAACGCGGAAGAAAGCCAGTTTACCGACGAACGGATCGACCATGATTTTGAACGCCAGAGCTGCGAAGGGCTCGTCATCGGAAGGATGACGTTCCATCTTCTTCTCAGGATCATCGGGGTCGGTGCCTTCGATCGCGGGAATATCCAGCGGGCTGGGCATATACTCGACCACCGCGTCCAGCAGCGGCTGCACGCCCTTGTTCCGGTAGCTGGTACCGCACAGAACAGGGTTCATGGTGCAGGCGATGGTGCACTTGCGGATGGCGCCGCGGATTTCTTCCTCGGTCAGTTCTTCAACTTCCAGGAATTTCTCCATCAGGGCGTCGTCGGTCTCAGCAACCTTCTCCAGCAGGTTCGCGCGGTACTCTTCGGCGATCTCCTTCATGTCGGCGGGGATCTCCTCGTCACGCACGTCCTGACCGAGGTCGTCATAGTAGATCTCAGCGCGCATACGCACCAGGTCAATGATGCCGCGGAAGGTGTTTTCCTTGCCGATGGGCAGCTGGATCGGAACGGCGTTGGCGCCGAGGCGGTCCTTCATCATGTCAACCACGCGGAAGAAATCTGCGCCGGTGATATCCATCTTGTTGACGTACGCCATCCGGGGAACCCGGTAGGTTTCCGCCTGTTTCCAGACGGTCTCGCTCTGGGGTTCCACGCCGCCTTTGGCACAGAAGACGCTGACCGCGCCGTCCAGCACTCTCAGGCTGCGCTCCACCTCAACGGTGAAGTCCACGTGACCGGGGGTGTCAATGATGTTGATCCGATACTGTTTCTGTGCGTTGTCCGGGTCATGGGGATCGTGCCAGAAGCAGGTCGTTGCAGCGGACGTAATCGTGATGCCGCGCTCCTGTTCCTGGGCCATCCAGTCCATG
>CADCNE010000154.1 GCA_902802805.1 uncultured Eubacteriales bacterium | reverse complement strand
GCCTCCACCTTGCCCACCAGGTCAGCGCCAACGTCGGCAGCCTTGGTATAGATGCCGCCGCCCACGCGGGCAAACAGCGCCATGAAGCTGGCGCCCATGCCGTTCATGACCATGACGGATCCGATCTTCTCCGGCTCGGTATAGCCCAGGCCGTAGCGCAGCAGGAAAAACCACAGGGTCACATCCAGCATGCCCAGGCCGACCACGGCAAAACCCATCACGCTGCCGGAGGAGAAGGCTACCTTCAGCCCCTTGTTCAGGCTTTCACTGGCAGCGTTGGCAGTGCGTGCGTTGGCGGAGGTGGCGATACGCATGCCGATGAAGCCCGCCAGCATAGAGAAGATCCCGCCGGTGAGGAACGCGAAGGGCGTCACCCGGGAGAGCATTTGCCCACCGGAGGCGAAGGCCAACACCAGAAGCAGCAGGAATACGATGGCAAAAACCTTAAACACCGTGGTATACTGATGCTTCAGATAGGCATTCGCGCCAGCCCGGATGGCCGCTGCGATCTTCTGCATGCGCTCATTGCCTTCGGAGACCGAAAGCACCCTCCGTCTCTGCAGAGCGGCAAAGCCCAGAGCCAGCGCAGAGCCCAAAAAACCAAGCAAGAAATATTCCGCTTCTTCCTTTCTCTCAATAGAATTCCCGGATATATGCCTTCACATCGGCAAGGCTGCCCCGAAACACACCGGGAGTCTCCATTTTCAGGGAGACGCAGGCTGTGGCGTAGAGCAGCGCCTCCTCCATATCGTGCCCAGTCATCCGCATGGCCAAATACGCACCGAAGGTAGTATCCCCCCGGCCAGTTCGCCCGGAGAGATTGCGCGCCTTCACCGGACAGCGGAACACCCTCTCCCCGTTGCATACCAGCATTTCCGCATTGTGGGAGACCATGACCTCTCCGGCGCCCCAGGCCACCAGCTGTCTGGCAGCGGCTTCCCGGTCACGCAGGCCCGTGAGCATCTCCGCCTCGGCGGCGTCGGTTTTGAAAAAGTTCATCCAGGGCAGGAAGCGCAGCTTCTCCTGCCAATCATGCAGCGCCATGGGGCCGCCTTCGTTGTGCCGCAAAAAGCCCTGGGCATCCGCTGAAAGCAGCCCTCGCCTGTGCAGCTCCTCCAACAGCTCCTCAGGGAAATCGCCGTACAGCAGTCCCGCCAGATGGCAGAGCTTCCAGGAGATCGTCGGCAGCTCTGCCGGCAAAATGGGGTCAGACTGGGCGGCGCAGCCGGATCTGCGGCGCTCCCGGTCCGGTGTGAAATACTCATTGCGCATTAGCGTTGTCTTTGCCGACGGAAGAAGGGCTTTGTCCTCCTCAGGCATCTGGAATACGTCCAGAATGTCCCGGTCCTCCGGGGCGATCTTCACCGCCGCGAAGACGCTGGCTCCCATGGCCCGTGCTGCCGGCGTGCAGAAGGTCACGGCACCCCCGGCACTCCGATCCTCTGCGCCGGTATAGTCGATGTTCACGTCTCTCGTGGCAGGGCCCAGGATCATCAAATCATATGGTTTCATATTGTATCCCCTCAAAAAAGCTTCCCGCCCGCTCCTGTCGGAGCGGGCGGCGGCTTTGCGCCGAAGTGTCAGGCCCGGTATTCGGTCCCTGTGCCAATGGTCATGGCATCATAGGCCCGCCTGACCTTGGCATAGTTCTTGTCCCGGTCCAAGGCAACCCCCCGTCCAACGCCGTCCACGATCACGCCTCTGCCGATTTTGGCCAGCTTCTTGTCAAGTGTCCGGAGCATGGCCGGGGCTGATCCCGGCTCGGTGCTGCGCCCGTCGAAGATGATGTGCAGATAGACCTGCTCCACCCCCTCGGCCATCTCCGTCAGCATCAGGGGGTAGTCGATGCAGCCATGGCTGGATTTCTCCGTCAAGTAGGCCAGCAGGTGCAGAGCGGTCCCCTCTTCCCTGGCTGCGTCTATGGCATGAAGGAAGACGGGGTTGCGTTTGAAAGAGCCGTCCTGAATGGCCTGATCCATGCGCACGTCATCCTGTGCTACGATCCGGCCGGCACCAAGGTTGTTGTGTCCGGCCTCGGAGTTGCCGGCCTTGCCCGCTTTCAGGCCTACGTCCTCGCCGGAAGCGCGCAGCTTGCTGTGGGGGTATTTAGCCAGCATCTCGTCCCACTCGGGGGTCTTGGCTAAATAGATGGCGTCGCCCTCGTCCCCGGTTCCGAAGCCCCAGCCATCCAGGATGATGAGCATCATCCTGTCGTTTTTGAAGTCCGGCGTCTCCATGAGGCTCCGTCCCGTCATCTCCGCCGGCTGCTCCAGCCCCAGCACCGAGAGGATGGTGGGGGCCACATCGCCCAGGCGGCCATCCCG
>CADCNE010000153.1 GCA_902802805.1 uncultured Eubacteriales bacterium | reverse complement strand
ATAGGGCGCGTCGTTCCAATAGATCAGGTTGTGGCGGCAGGCATAGCCGGGCCGGGCGAAGTTGGAGACCTCGTAGCGCTCGAAGCCACGCTGTTTGAGGTAAGCCATGCCCGCGTCCTCCATGTCCGCCACCGCATCCTCGTCGGGCAGGTCGATCTCCCTCGCCGCCACCTGTTTATACAAAGGCGTTTCTTCCTCCAGGATGAGGGCATAGGCGGAGATATGCTCCGGGCCCAGGTCTGAGACTTTTTGGAGGGTATCGAGATAGTCCACCTGGGTCTGGCCGGGCAGACCGTGCATCAGGTCCACGTTGATGTTCTGGAAGCCCGCGTCCCGGGCGGCGCGGTAGGCCGCCAGGAACTGGTCGTAGGTGTGGATGCGGCCCACAGCTTTGAGCAGCTCGTCGTTGGCGGACTGCAGCCCCAGGGACAGGCGGTTGAACCCGGCAGCCCGGAGCTTCACGAGATCGGCGTAACTGGCGGTGCCGGGGTTGCACTCCACGGTGATCTCCGCGTCGGAGCGGACCTCGTAGGTCCTTCGAACGGTCTCCAAGATGCGGACCAGCGATTCCGCGGGCAGGATGGTGGGGGTACCGCCCCCGAAGAAGACGGAAGGGACCGGCCCCTCGTAAGGCAGCCGATCCCGGGATAGCTCGATCTCCCGGCACAGGGCGTCGGGATACTGCTCCGCAGTGTCATCGCGGGGCACGGAGCAGAAGTCGCAGTAGGCGCACTTCCTAACGCAATAGGGGATGTGGACATAGACGCCGGTCATCCGTTGATCCTCAGCACGCTCATGAAGGCGTCGCTGGGCACGGACACGGTGCCCACCTGGCGCATGCGCTTTTTGCCCTCCTTCTGCTTCTCCAGCAGCTTCTTTTTGCGGGTGATATCGCCGCCGTAGCACTTGGCGAGCACGTCCTTGCGGACCGCCTTCACGGTCTCCCGGGCGATGATCTTGCCGCCGATGGCCGCCTGGACGGGGATCTCGAACTGCTGGCGGGGGATCACGTCCTTCAGCTTTTCACAGACCGCCCGGCCCTTGGGGTAGGCCCGGTCCTTGTGGACGATGGTGGAGAGGGCGTCACACATGTCGCCGTTCAGTCCTTCAGCTCATAGTCGAAGGAGGCGTAGCCCCGGCTGCGGGACTTGAGGGAGTCGAAGAAGTCGTAGATGATCTCGTTGAGGGGCAGGGTGTAGAGGATCTTCACCCGGTCCTTTTCGATGTAGTCCATATGCTCGAAGATGCCCCGGTTATTCTGGCACAGCTCCATGATGGGTCCCACGAAGTCCGGCGGGGTCATGATGCTGGCCTTGACCATGGGCTCCTCCATGTAGTCGATCTCGGAGGGGTCCGGGAGGCTGGCGGGGTTGTCGATGATCACGGTCTCGCCGGTCATCATCTTCACCCGATAGACCACGGAGGGGCTGGTGGTGACGAGATCGAGATCGAATTCCCGCTCCAATCGCTCCGTGATGATCTCCATGTGCAGAAGCCCCAAAAAGCCGCAGCGGAAGCCGTACCCGAGGGCCGCGCTGGTCTCTTTCTCGAAGGACAGGGAGGCGTCGTTCAGCTTCAGCTTTTCCAAGGCCTCCATCAGGTCCCCGTAGTGGGAGCCGTCGGCGGGATAGATGCCGCAAAAGACCATGGGGTTCACCTTCATGTAGCCGGGCAGGGGCTCTTTGGCGGGATGAGCCACGTCCGTCAGGGTGTCGCCCACCTTGGTCTCCTCCACGCTCTTGATGGAGGCGGCTACATAGCCCACCTCTCCGGCGGTGAGCTCATCCACGGTCTTCCACTGGGGGGTGAAGACGCCCACCTCGGTCACGTCGAACTCGTGGCACGTGGCCATGGACCGGATGCGCATGCCGGGGCGGATAGCCCCGTCGAACACCCGCACATAGGACAGTGCTCCCTTGTAGTTATCGTAGAGGCAGTCGAAGATCAGGGCCTTGGTGGGGCCGTTGTCGTCGCCGCTGGGGGCCGGTACCCGGTCCACGATCTGGGCGAGCACCTCCTCCACGTTGAGGCCGGTCTTGGCCGACACCCGGGGCGCGTCCTCGGCGGGCAGGCCGATCACGTCCTCGATCTCATGCATGACCCGCTCCGGCTCCGCGGAGGGCAGGTCGATCTTGTTGATGACGGGCAGGACCTCGAGGTCGTTGTCGATGGCCAGGTACACGTTGGCCAGGGTCTGGGCTTCGATGCCCTGGGTGGCGTCTACCACCAGCACCGCCCCCTCGCAGGCCTTCAGGGCACGGGAGACCTCGTAGGTGAAGTCCACGTGGCCAGGCGTGTCGATGAGGTTGAACATATACTGCTCCCCGTCGGCCGCGGTGTAGAACATGCGCACGGCGGAGGCCTTGATGGTGATGCCCCGCTCCCGCTCGATGTCCATGGAATCGAGGAGCTGAGCCTCCATGTCCCGCTTGGCTACGGTATCGGTGAGCTCCATCATCCGATCCGCCAGGGTGGACTTGCCATGATCGATATGGGCGATGATGCAGAAGTTGCGAATATGAGACTGATCCATGACGGTTTTCTCCCTAAAAGCTATGGGATATCATACCCCATCCCAGAAAAAAAAGCAAGACGGGAGGAAACGGGATAAGGCAAGAGCAACAAAAACGGGACGGGGGTACCCGTCCCCTACCCCGGATGTCATCCTGAACCGAAGGTGAAGGATCTCGAAACGGAAAAGCATATGGCACATGAAAGAGGCTCGTGCAGGCGAAGTACGTTCAGAGATCCTTCGCGTTACCCATGGGCTTCGCCCGACTTCGCTGAAAAGGCCGCACTGTGGCCTTTTCTTAGCGCTCAGTCCCCAGGATGACAAAGGGGGAGATGACAAAAAGGGGGGCGTTTGGGACGTTATTTATGGAATGAATTGGCGACGCCAAAGCTGGCGTCGCCATGAATTGATCTTGGATCATGAATTGCGCCTAAGGGCGCATGAATTGACCTTCGGTCATGCTT
>CADCNE010000152.1 GCA_902802805.1 uncultured Eubacteriales bacterium | reverse complement strand
ATCGAACAATATCATGGGTAAAATTATCGGCATCGACCTTGGAACCACGAACTCGTGCGTGGCCGTGATGGAAGGCAACCAGCCTACCGTCATCATCAACAACGAGGGACAGCGCACCACCCCGTCCGTCGTCGCTTTCACCGACGGCGGCGAGCGCAAGATCGGCAACCCGGCCAAGCGCCAGGCGATCACCAATCCGAACAACACCATCTTCTCCATCAAGCGGTTCATGGGCGAACCCTACGATGTGGTGACGAAGGAAATCGAGCGGATGCCCTACAAGGTGGTCCGTGGCGAGAACAACACCACCCGCGTGGACATCAACGGCAAGCTCTACACGCCGCAGGAGATCTCCGCGATGATCCTCCAGAAGATGAAGAAGACGGCGGAGGAATACCTCCGCCAGGACGTCACCGAGGCGGTCATCACCGTCCCGGCCTACTTCTCCGACTCCCAGCGCCAGGCCACCAAGGAGGCCGGCCGCATCGCGGGTCTCGACGTGAAGCGTATCATCAACGAGCCGACGGCCGCGGCCCTGGCCTATGGCCTTGACAAGAAGGACAAGGACATGAAGGTGGCGGTCTACGACCTCGGCGGCGGTACTTTCGATATCTCCATCCTGCAGCTCGGCGGCGGCGTCTTCGAGGTGCTCTCCACCAACGGTGACACCCACCTGGGCGGCGACGACTTCGACCAGGTCATCATCGACTGGCTCGCCGGCGAGTTCGCCGCGGAGAACGGCGGCATCGACCTGAAGAAGGACCCGATGGCCCTCCAGCGTCTGAAGGAAGCTGCGGAGAAGGCGAAGATCGAACTCTCCAGCCAGACCTCCACGGAGATCAACCTCCCGTACATCATGCCGGTGGACGGCATTCCCAAGCACCTGGTGAAGACCCTCACCCGCGCGAAGTTCGAGCAGCTCTCCGACAACCTGTTCCAGCGCTCCATCGAGCCGTGCCGCAAGGCCCTGGCCGATGCGCACCTGAGCCCGTCGGACATTGACGAGGTCCTCCTCGTGGGCGGTTCCACCCGTATCCCTTACGTGCAGGAGCTCGTGAAGAACTTCTTCGGCAAGGAGCCCAACAAGAGCGTGAACCCGGACGAGGTCGTCGCCATCGGCGCCTCCATCCAGGGCGGTATCCTCACCGGTGAACTCCACGACCAGAACATCCTCCTGCTGGATGTCACCCCGCTTTCCCTGGGTATCGAGACCCTCGGCGGCGTGATGACCAAGCTCATCGATGCGAACACCACGATCCCGGCCCGCAAGGCCCAGATCTTCTCCACGGCGGCCGACAACCAGCCTTCCGTCGAGATCCGCGTCCTGCAGGGCGAGCGCCCGATGGCCCGCGACAACAAGCAGATCGGTGTCTTCCACCTGGACGGCATCGCCCCGGCCCCGCGCGGCATCCCGCAGATCGAGGTTGCCTTCGACATCGACGCCAACGGCATCCTGAACGTTTCCGCGACCGATAAGGCCCATCGAGGCTTCCTCCGGCCTGTCCGACTCCGAAATCCAGCGCATGCGGGATGAGGCGAAGGCCAACGAGGCCGCCGACAAGGCCGAGAAGGAGCGCGTGGACAAGATCAACAACGCCGACGCCCTCACCTTCCAGGCCGAGAAGTTCCTGAAGGAGAACGGAGACAAGATCCCCGCCGACATCAAGGGCGAGGTCGAGAGCAACTGCAACCTCCTCAAGGAGGCCGTCAAGAGCCAGAACATGGCCGACATCGAGCGCTACTCCGACGCGCTGAACAAGGCCTTCGAGAAGATGTACCAGGCCAGCGCCGGCGCCCAGCAGCAGGGCGGTCCTCAGGGTCCGTTCCAGGGCGGCCCGCAGGGCGGTCCCTTCGGCGGCGGCAATCCGGGCGGTCCGTTCGGCGGCCAGCCGGGCGGCGGAAACCCGGGCGGCGACCAGGGCCCGGACGAGCAGTAGTAAGAGCGTCCTGACAGCAAAACGGTGCCCGCAAGGCACCGTTTTTGTTTTCCAGGAATTATTCCTATTTTTGTCATTGCTAACAAGATGCAGATTATGAAACGGATTATCACCCTTATCTCCCTGGCCTTCGTGGCCGCTTCCTTCTCTGCCTTCGCGCAGAACACCGAGGTCCTGGAGCAGGCCCGTCAGCAGGTCCAGGAAAAGCAGGACGTGCTGGACGACGCCGAGCGCGCCCACCGGCAGCAGCAGGCGGAAAGCCGCCGCAACATCAATGCCGCGGAGCGGCAGATCGACGCCGGCAAGGCCAATGTCGAGCAGAGCAAGAAGCGCATCCAGGCGATGAAGGAGGACATCAAGGCCCGCGAAGCCGAGCTCAAGCTCAAGAAGCAGGCCCTGAAGCTCCAGAAGGAATCCCTCAAGCTGGACGGCAAGCTCGATGCGGCTGACAAGGCCCAGCTCAAGCTCGCCGAGAACGACAACAAGGCGCTGGAGCGCGGGCTCAAGGATGCCAAGCGGCTCCTCAAGGAGGAGGAAAGCCGCATGAAGGCTTCCCAGAAGGCCATCAGCTCCATCGAGAACGACTATGAGTTCCGCGATAGCCTCATTTGGCTCGACAGCAACACGGTGCTGGCCGATTACCCCATCTTCGAGTATCGCCTACGCCGCCTGGCCGACCTCATGGGGAAGATGAGCATCCGCTACAGTCGTCTGGAACAGCAGCGCATCGAGGCCGAGAAGGAGGCTGCACGCCAGCGTGCCATCGAGGAGGCCCGCCGTCAGCAGGAAGAACGCAACCGCATTGCCGGCGACCTGCGCTCCAACATCGAGCTGCACCACCGCGCAATCATAGAGAAGTGCGACGGTGCCGGCATAACGGACAAGGTGAAGCTCAAGGAGCTCAAGGACCTATACTACAGCTACCTGATGGTGTACAACAAGTATGACCTCTCGACGGGCAACGCCACAAACGAGAGTATCGCCAAGCTTGACGAGCTCAACGCATTCCAGAACGATATGCTGGAGAATGTGCTGGGCAACAACTCGCTGCCTTTCCAGATTGAGAACTTCAAGAATGTTCTCAAGGTACGCTGCGAGAAGGAGAACAGCGATGTCTACCGCAGCTACACGAAGGTCTTCAAGCACACCGCAGTGCCCGTGTCGTTTGCCGACGTGAGGGAGTACGAGGAGTATATTAACCGCATGCACACCGTCATCAACGTGCAGCAGCGCTACATGCAGACCATCGACCTGCGCTCCAGCATCGCCTCTGGTACCGACGCCATCAATAACCAGTATGGCAAGAAGTACCGCGCTGTTACGGGCTCCTATAGGGAGGTCCTCAAGGGACTCAACCAGGTGCCGGCTTTCACCACCAACGCCGAGAGTTTGCTCTTCATACAGAGCCTCGAGGACTTCGTGGCGGCACAGCAACTGTATATTGACTATGCTCGAGGAGATAAGCCAGCGCTCCGACTCCATCATGAAGCGCGGCACCGACAACCGCAAGCTGTACGATGTGGTTGTGGTTTATCGCGAGATTAGCGAGAACCTCATCCCGCTGCCCACCTTCCGTGACCCCGAGGGCGCCAAGGTCTACGAGGCACAGCTCGAGGAGGTGCGTCAGGTGCAGCAGTGCTACATGGATGTGCTCACGTTGCGCACCACCATAGCCCGCAACGACGACAGCATCACATCGGTCAAGAAGCTCGACCGTGTGCTCTCCAACGGCTACAAGCTGCTCCGCAAGCAGACAGACCTCAAGCCCAGCTTCGCCACAGTGGAGCGCGGCCGCAGTTTCATCGACATGCTCAATGCACACATTGAAATGCAGAACCTATGTCTCATCACGAAGAATAAGCTCGACCAGATCAAGCACAACGAGACGATGATTGACTTCACGGAGAACCCCTTCCGCAACATCGTGAAGGCCTACGGTCGTATGTACAAGGCCTACAGCGACGTCAGCGAGATTACCAACCTCGAGGACCTGCGCCGCTACAACCGCCAGTGCGACCGCATGCTGGATATGCAACAGACCTTCATGGAGGTGCAGAAGAGCCCCACGGCCAAGGATGTCGACACCAGCCTCAAACGCGAGTCATCAATCGACAAGATCAAGCTTGTCGTGGGTAT
>CADCNE010000151.1 GCA_902802805.1 uncultured Eubacteriales bacterium | reverse complement strand
GGTGTCCGCCAGATCCAGCGCCAGATCCTCCAGAATGTCGATGATGACCTTGAAGAGCTTGCCCTGGCCGGCATCCTCCACGCCCATGCCTTCGGCAAGGCCTTTCAGATACGCGACTTTTTCGGAAATACGGCTCATAAGCTCCTCCTTGTTTCGTTTGCTGATACTATGGCTTAGATGCGCTCCATGTATTCGCCGGTACGGGTGTCCACACGGATCTTGTCGCCCTGGTTCACGAACAGGGGCACGGCGATGTGGTAGCCGGTCTCGAGCACCGCGGGCTTGGTGGTGCCGGTGGCGGTGTCGCCCTTGAAGCCGGGCTCGGTCTCGGTGACCTCAAGGGTCACGAAGTTGGGGGCGGACACGGCGAAGGGGGAACCCTTGTAGGAGCGGACGGTGACGGTGTCGTTCTCCTTGATGAAGTCGATGGCATCCTCCACCTGCTCATGGTTCAGGGGTATCTGGTCGTAGGTCTCGTTGTCCATGAAGTAGTAGAGCTCGCCGTCGGAGTAGGAGTAGGTCATCTCCTTGGTCTCGATGCGGGCCTCGGGGTACTTGTCCGTGGGGCTGAAGGTGCGCTCCAGCACCGCGCCGGTCATCGCGTTCTTGAGGCGGGTGCGCACGAAGGCCGCGCCCTTGCCGGGCTTCACATGCTGAAAGTCCACGACGGACCAGACGTTGCCGTCGATCTCGACCGTAGTGCCCTTACGAAAATCGCCTGCCATTACCATAGTTTTCTTTTCCTCCCTGTATTTTCTGGTTTGGTTCAGTTGTTCTCTCTATGATCAATCCACGCTGAGAAGCTCTTTCGTAGAGCTGACCAGGTCGATCTTTCCCGTTTCGGTGACCACGCAGCAGTCCTCGATGCGCACGCCGAGCCGCCCCTGGATGTAGATGCCCGGCTCCACCGTGATGGTCATGCCCGGCTCCAGCGTCCACTCGCTGACGGTGGAGGCGTTGGGCGCCTCATGGATCATGAGGCCGAAGCCGTGGCCCAGGCTGTGGCCGAAGGTCTCGCCATAGCCCTGGGAGGCGATGTAGTCCCGGGCGATGGCGTCCAGGGCCTTGCCGGTGATGCCGCCCTTGAGGGCGTCCAGGGCCTTCTGCTGGGCGGTGAGGACGATGTCGTAGATCCTCTTGGAGAAGTCGTCCACCTCGCCCACCGCGAAGGTGCGGGTCATGTCGCTGTGGTAGCCGTTGTAGACACAGCCGTAGTCCAGCACCACCAGATCGCCCTTCTGGAGCCGCCGGTCGCCGGGGATGGCGTGGCACATGGCGCCGTTGGGGCCGGAGCCCACGATGGTGTCGAAGGAGGGGCACTCGCTCCCCAGCTTGGCGTTGATGTAGTCGAGCTCCGCCGCCACTTCCTTCTCGGTCATGCCGCTGCCGATGCGGGAAAGCAGGATCTTGAAGCCCTCGTCCGCCATGTTCTGGGCCCGCTGGAGGCTGGTGACCTCGTCCGCCGTCTTGAAGAGGCGGGGCTTGTTCATCTCCTCGGAGAAGGGGACGAACTCGAAGTCCAGGGCCTTGTACTTCTCGAAGGTGGCCACGGTCATGATCCTCTCCTCGAAGGCCACCCGACGGCACTTGTCCGCCTTCAGGAGCTTGTCCACGTCGGGGATCAGGTTCCCCCGGCCGGTCTCCACCACCTCAAAATCCGGGCTCTGCTCCCGGGCCTGGATGGTGTAGCGAAAATCCGTCAGGAGCGAGGCATGGTCCATGGTGACGACCAGGGCCGCCTCGTCGCTGGTGAAGCCGGAATAGTACCGAATGGCCGTGAGGCCGGTGAGCAGCGCCCCGTCCAGCCGGTTGTCGCTGAGAAGCTTCCGCAGCTTTTCCACACGCTCTTTCATGCAGTACGTTCGTTCCTCTCTACATAGTCCTCCGCAATATGACACCATATTATAGCATGGTGTTTCGATTATCACAAGAGTTTTTTTCCGCCAGGGCCAGGCGGAGCTTGAGCACCGCCTTCTTTTCGATGCGGGAGATGTAGGACCGGGAGATGCCGATGCGGTCCGCCACCTGCTGCTGAGT
>CADCNE010000150.1 GCA_902802805.1 uncultured Eubacteriales bacterium | reverse complement strand
GTAGTAGTGGTAGAAGTCCTTCTTGTCTTCGCTCATGAAAGTGTTGTGCTTCCACGGCTCCGGGATGATCACCATCATGGCGAGCGCCAGGGGCATCCCGTTCATATACAGGAATTCCAGTGTGTTGTCGAGCATGGCCGAGTCGGACCCGCTCCGGTCCACGACTGGAAAGATCTTGTCGATGTCGTTCTCCATCACGGTGCTGTGCATGGTCTCTTCCCTCGCCAGCATCCTGTCGATGTTGCCGCGGATCGTGTTGATCTCGCCGTTGTGGGCGATCATGCGGTAAGGATGCGCGCGGTGCCAGGACGGGAGCGTGTTGGTGGAGAAACGGGAGTGCACGATCGCGATGGCGGACTCGTACTTCTCAGACTGCAGGTCGTCGTAGAAGCGGCGCAGCTGTCCCACCAGGAACATGCCCTTGTAGACGATGGTCCTCGACGAGAGCGAACAGATGTAGGTGTCCTCGGAGGACTGCTCGAATTCCCTTCTGATCACGTAGAGGCGGCGGTCAAAATCGAGGCCTTTCGCTATTTTGGCAGGTCTCTTTACGAAGCACTGCGCGATGTAGGGCATGCAGTCGACCGCGACCTTGCCGAGGATCTCCTCGTGGACAGGGACGTCGCGCCAGCCCAGGATCTCGCATCCTTCCTTCCCTGCGATCACTTCGAACATGCGCATGGCGAAGGTGCGCTTCAGGGAGTCCTGCGGCAGGAAAAACATGCCGATGCCGTAGTCGCCCTCGGCGCCGGGCGCGATGCCGGCTTCCTGCGCGGCCTCTTTGAAGAATCTGTGCGAGATCTGCGTGAGGATGCCGACGCCGTCGCCGACTTCGCCCGTGGCGTCCTTGCCGGCCCGGTGCTCGAGCTTCTCCACGATGTGCAGGGCGTCGTCGAGGACCCGGTGGTCCTTTCTGCCGTCGATGTTAACTATAGTTCCGATGCCGCGAGGATCTTCTTGCCGGGAGCGATCTGGCAATCGTTACAGAGATCGCCGGGACTACCCGGGATGTGCTTACACAGACTCTTCGCATCGGGGATGTCGTACTGAATGTGGCGGATACGGCAGGTATTCGTCCGGGATGATCGCCTCCGCCCTGTCCGTCCAGAAGCGCAGCTCATCCATCTCCGCAAGGATCGTCTCATGATAGAACTTCGCCTGCTCGAGGAGATCCGCGATCCCTTCCGCTTTCGAAGTATCTTCCGCCAGCCTGTTCATTGCGGCCACGATTTCCTCGCTGGTCTTATCCAGCGTCTTCAGGATCTCGCTCTCATAACTGCACAAGCTGTCCGGCAGAAGGTCGCGTTTCTTCAGCGCCTCCGTCGTCACGTCCTTCATGTACCGCACGAGCCCTGTCGTGAAGTCCTTGCGCACCATCTCCAGGAGGGTCAGCGCTTCGATGTGCACTGTTTTGACATAGTTCTCGAGGTAGATCTCGTAGCGGGACAGGATCTCCTCCCTGGTGTAAATGCCGTGCTTTGTAAAAAGACTGATGCTCTTGTCGCTGATGAAGTGCGGCACCGCGTCCGGGAGCGAAGCCAGGTTCGCAAGGCCTCTGCGGCCTGCTTCTTCCACCCACTCGTCCGTGTAGCCGTTCCCGTTGAACAGGATCCTCTTGTGCTTCTTCAGCATCTCCTGCAGGAGGTCGTGCACCGCTTCGTCCATCTCAGACGGCGCCACATCTTTGAGCCTCTCGTAGAACAGCACCAGCTTGTCGGCGACCGCGGTGTTCAGGACGATGTTGGGGTCCGCCACGGACAGGGAGCTGCCGGGCATGCGGAACTCGAACTTGTTGCCGGTGAACGCGAACGGGGAGGTGCGGTTGCGGTCCGTCGTATCCCGCATGATGTGCGGCAGCACGTGCGCGCCCATGCCCATCTGTGTTTTGCCGCTGCCCTTTACGGACGTGCCCTCCTCGATGGACGAGAGCACCTTCTCGAGCTCATCCCCGACGAAAATAGAGACGATCGCGGGCGGCGCCTCATTTCCGCCGAGACGGTGGTCGTTGCCGGCCGTAGCGACGGAGATTCTCAGCACTTCCTGATACTCATCCACCGCTGCGATGACAGCCATGAGGAAGACCAGGAACTGCAGGTCCTGTCCGGGCGTCTTCCCGGGATCGAGAAGGTTCACGCCCGTGTCCGTGCTGACCGACCAGTTGTTGTGCTTGCCCGACCCGTTGATCCCCTCGAAGGGCTTCTCGTGCAGGAGGCACGCGTACCCGAATTTGTCCGCGACCTTCTTCATCACCTCCATGGTCAGCTGGTTGTGGTCCACCGCGACGTTGGCCGTCTGAAAGACCGGCGCCAGCTCGTGCTGGGACGGCGCCACCTCGTTGTGCTTGGTCTTGGCCGGGACGCCAAGTTCCCAGAGCTCCTTGTCGAGCTCGTGCATGTATTCGGACACCTTGGGCTTGAGCACGCCAAAATAGTGATCCTCCATCTCCTGTCCCTTGGGCGCCGGCGCTCCCATCAGCGTGCGGCCTGTGAGGAGCAGGTCTTTCCTCTTCTTGTACATCTCCTTGTCGATCAGGAAGTACTCCTGCTCGGACCCCACGGTGGTGTCCACGTGGGTCACATCGGTGCTGCCCAGGAGGTGCAGTATTTTGACAGCGGCGTCCGAAAGGGCTTCCATGGAGCGCAGGAGCGGGGTCTTCTTGTCCAGGGCTTCGCCGCCGTAGGAGCAGAACGCGGTCGGAATGTATAGGGAGCCGTCCTTGACGAACGCGGGTGAGCTGGGATCCCATGCAGTGTAGCCGCGGGCCTCGAAAGTCGCGCGCAGGCCGCCCGAGGGGAAGCTGGAGGCGTCCGGCTCGCCCTTGACGAGCTCCTTGCCGGAAAAGTCCATGATCACGCCGCCGTCCTCGGTCGGGGAGATGAAGCCGTCATGGATCGCCCACTCCTTCATGACTGCCGCGACTGTATTGGCGACGTCCAGCTCCAGGTGCGTGCCGTTCTTGCTGGTCTTGCGCACCGCCTTGTATATATCCTTGGGGAGACGCTCCCGCATGACTTTGTCGTTAAATACCATGCTTGCGTAGATTTCGGGGATGTTCATGATTACCTCCATTTGTGCGTTAGCAATGAGCCATGCGCGGACAGGACGTAAGACATACGCTGGGTGCTCGCACACAAGCGGATGGATTACGGACCGGACGCATACGGCGAATGCCGCGACAGTTCGAGGCCGCAAGGTCTCGAACCTGTCGGCATGGATCATTGCAGTGGGGTCATTTGACCCCAGAGGTCAAATGGCCCAATTGCTTACATACAGAAAGGGTGCCTTAACAAGACGGTCGTCACCGCCTGTTAAGACACCCTTGCCTATGAGTCATTATTATACATAGTGAGTAATGATTGTCAACACCGTTTTGTATACAATTATACACAATTGTGCAATCATCACTCCACATCCTGGAGCGCCGCGTAGTCCTCTTCGCCCGTCCGCACCTTCACGACTTTCATCACATTGTAGACGAAGATCTTGCCGTCGCCGATGTGCCCGGTGTAAAGCGCCTTCTTAGCGGCTTCAATGACGTCGCTCACGGGGATCTGCGAGACGATGACTTCCACTTTGACTTTCGGAAGCAGAGTAGAATCCACCACGGCTCCCCTGTAGCGCTCCGTGGACCCCTTCTGGATCCCGCAGCCCATGACCTGCGTCATGGTCATGCCGGT
>CADCNE010000149.1 GCA_902802805.1 uncultured Eubacteriales bacterium | reverse complement strand
GTAGCTCACGTGGCCGGTGACGTAGTCGCTGTCGGTGGCCTTCATGGCGGCGATGATCTCCGCCTTGTATTCGTCGGAGCCGTAGGTCTTGCCGGAGGCTTCCGCCTTGGCGATGGCGTCGCAGAGGATCCAGGCGGCGTCATAGCCCTGGGCGGCGAACATGTCGGGATCGGTATCGTACTTGGCCTTGAAATTGGCCACGAAGGTCTGGACCTCCTCACGGGTGTCCTCGGTGGAATAACCGGAGCAGTAGTAGGCACCCTCCAGCAAGGCGGCGTCGGTGACCACGCCCAGTACGGAATCCCAGCCGTCGGCACCCAGCATGGTGGCCTTCACGCCGGCGCTCTGAGCCTGCTGAGCCACCAGAGC
This sequence comes from uncultured Eubacteriales bacterium, assembly GCA_902802805.1. Lineage (GTDB taxonomy): Bacteria > Bacillota > Clostridia > Christensenellales > CAG-138 > RUG472. The sequence continues at coordinate 1,702 of CADCNE010000149.1, read as the reverse complement.
GATCACGGAGTAGTAGTCGGGAACGAACAGCACGTCGGGAGCCTTGGCGGCGATGTTGGTGAGCTGGGACTGGAAGTCCACGGCGCCGTCGGCGTAGCTCTCCACGGCCACCACTTCGAGGCCCTGCTCAGCGGCGGTGGCCTCAAAGGCCTTGGTGAGGCCCACGGAGTAGTCGGAACCGGTGTTGTAGAGGATCGCAGCGGTGCCGGCGCCCATCTGCTCCTTGGCGAAGGCGGCCATCTTGCTGCCCTGGAAGGGGTCGATGAAGCAGGAACGGAACATGTTTTCATACACCGCGGCCACGGAGCCGTCCTCGTTCAGCTGGCAGGTCACGTCCTCAGCGGTGGCGGAGGCGGTGATCATGGGGGTAAGGTCGGCCTGGCTCTCAGCCACCACGGCCTTGGTGGGACCGGTGGTCACGTCGCCCACGATGGCGACCACGCCCTGATCCATCAGGTAGTTATAGCCGGTAACGGCCTTGACCGGGTCGCCCTCTTCATCATAGACGATCACCTCTACCTGCTTGCCGTTGATGCCGCCGTTGGCGTTCAGCTCTTCAAAATACATCATGACGCCGTTATTCACAGCGTTGCCGTACTGAGCGACCGCGCCGGTCAGAGGGGCCAGGACGCCGACCTTGATGGTGTCGGACGCGGCGAAAGCGAACGAGGCGAGGCTCATGACCATGACGAGAGCCATGACGACGGCGACGACTTTGGATGCGAATTTCTTCATTGTGTGTATCCTCCTTGGGTTTTTACATATAAAAAGGCGGTCCCTGTTCTTTCAGGGGCCGCCGTTGCTTTCTCGGTACGCGTTTACGCACGCACGAACGGCAGCCCCCCGCACAGCAGCAGGACGCGGATTCGTACAATGACGATGACGTGGATGAGCCTCATGGGTGCCGTTCTCCTTTCCTCGAAAAATAATATATATCTTTGAATGGGGGTATACTACCACCGTTCCCTGCTCCCGTCAAGGGCTTTCTTGCAATTTTACGTGCATTTTGCGAAAATTTCTCCTGTGAAGCGATGGAGCTCCTTCAAAAGTCTCGTGAGAATAGAAAACGGAGGGGTCGTGTCCCTCCGTTCCGTCCCATTCATCTAACGTACAGGCAGTCGTACCAATGCACATACGCGACGCCGTTGACCGTGATCCTGTCGTTCTCCGGCAGCAGCTCCGACCAGCGCTTGCCGTAGCGGCCCAGCTCCCAGTCGTCCCGGTTGTACCGCTGCCAGAGCAGGGTCCGACCCTCCCGGTCCACATATTGAAGGGAGGCCACGCCGTCCGCATAGGCGCTCAGGTCCATGATGGCGATGCAGTCGTGGGCCTTCCCGTCCAAGATCAGCTCGCAGCGGCCCACCACGTCCAGCACGCCCTCCCTGGGGGCGGTGTAATCGGCGCCCGCCCGGCGGATCAGCCCTTTGGCCGTGGGGTGGATATCGTTCCCCCGATTGTCCTCGCCGAAGCCCCAGTTGGCCATGAACGCCTCCCCGTCCAGGAAGGTGGTGAGGGTCCGGACCCCGTCCTCCGCTCGCTCGGCGGACAGGAAGCGGGTGTGGCCGTCCTGAAGCTGGCCCACGAAGGTCCAGACCTCCTCCTTCGCCCCGGAGGCGGCCACGGGTCCCATCATCAGATCCCCCTCCGTGAGCTGCGGCTGTGGCTCCACCACCCGGGCGGTGAATTGGACGCCCGCCAGGCC
>CADCNE010000148.1 GCA_902802805.1 uncultured Eubacteriales bacterium | reverse complement strand
TGCGTGAACTGCGGCCAGTGCATCCAGGTGTGCCCCACCGGCGCCCTCACCGAGCGGGACGACACCGAGAAGGTCTGGAAGGCCCTCGCCGATCCCACCAAGCATGTGGTCATCGCGCCTGCGCCCTCCGTCCGTGTCCAGATCGGCGAGTGCTTCGGCATCCCCATGGGCACCAACGTGGAAGGCAAGCTCATCGCGGCCTGCCGCCGTCTGGGCTTCGACAAGGTGTTCGATGTGGACAACGCCGCCGACGTGACCATCATGGAGGAGGGTACCGAGCTCATCCAGCGCCTGCAGAACGGCGGTCCGCTGCCCCAGATCACCTCCTGCAGCCCCGGCTGGATCAAGTTCTGCGAGCACTACTATCCCGAGTTCATCCCCAACCTGTCCACCTGCAAGTCCCCCCAGGGCATGTACGGCGCGCTGGTGAAGAGCTACTACGCCGAGCATGCAGGCATCGACCCCAAGGACATCTTCTGCGTGTCCGTCATGCCCTGCACGGCCAAGAAGTTCGAGTGCAACCGTCCGGAGCTGGGCCGCAACGGCCTGCCCGATGTGGACGTGTCCCTCACCACCCGGGAGCTGGCCCGCATGATCAAGAAGGCCGGCATCATCTTCGATAAGCTGCCCGACGAGACTGCGGACGATCTGCTGGGCCAGGCCTCCGGCGCCGGCCACATCTTCGGCGCCACCGGCGGCGTTATGGAAGCGGCCCTCCGCACCGTCTACGAGGTGGTCACCGGCAAACCTCTGGAGAAGGTGGAGTTCGAGGCCGTCCGCGGCGTGGAAGCCATCAAGGAAGCCGAGTACGACCTGAACGGCACCAAGGTCCGCGTGGCGGTCACCTCCGGCCTCGAGAACGCCAGCAAGCTCCTCGACATGGTCAAGCGCGGCGAGAAGGACTACCACTTCATCGAGGTCATGGCCTGCCCCGGCGGCTGCGTCAACGGCGGCGGTCAGCCCATCGTGCCCAGCAACTTCAAGAACTTCCACGACGTGCGGGCCATCCGCGCGGCCGGCCTCTATGGCGAGGACGCCAATATGCCGCTCCGCAAGTCCCACGAGAATCCGGAAGTCCAGAAGCTGTACAAGGACTACCTGGGCGAGCCCTGCAGCCACAAGGCTCACGAGCTGCTGCACACCACCTACACCAACCGCGGCCTCTACAAATAAGGCCCAACCAGCTGCATAGCAAAAGCAGGAAGTCGAAAGGCTTCCTGCTTTTCCTATATTCAGTTGATCGTTGGTCAATGTTCCTGCTTCCAGGCTTTGATCTCCTCCAGCCGCTTTTTGTACTTCGCTTCCAGCCCCTGTTCCGTGGGGCGGAAGTATTCCCGACCGAGGAGAGAGTCTGGGAGGCACTGCATGCTGGTGATCTTGTCTTCGTAATCGTGGGCGTACTTGTATCCCTTGCCGTATCCGAGATCCTTCATTAGCCCTGTGGGCGCGTTGCGGATGTTCAGGGGCACCGGCTCGTCCAGCTGTTGAAGGGCGTCCTGCTTGGCTTCCAGGTATGCTACATCCATGGCATTGGACTTTGGGGCCATGGACATGTACACCACCGCTTCGGTCAGGTGGACGCTGCACTCCGGCATACCTATGAAATGACAGGCCTGATAGGCGGCCACAGCGATCTCGATGGCATGGGGGTCCGCAAGGCCCACGTCCTCGCTGGCGAAGCGGACCACCCGTCGGGCCACGTACAGCGGGTCCTCGCCGGCTTCCAGCATCCGGGCCAGCCAGTACACGGCAGCGTCCGGGTCGGAGTTGCGCATGGACTTGTGGAGGGCAGAGATCAGGTTGTAATGCTCCTCGCCGTTCTTGTCGTACAGCAGCGACTTCTTGGAGATGCACTGCTCCAGGGTCTCTTTGGTGACGGTGATGCGGCCCTGGTCGTCCATGTCCCCGTTTAGGACCACCATCTCCAAGGTGGAGAGGGCGTTCCTGGCGTCGCCGTTGGAGAACACGGCGATCATGTTCAGCATCTCGTCGGTGATGTCCACCTGCTCCTTGCCGAAGCCCCGGGGATCGTTGACCGCCCGCCTGAGAAGCCCAGCCAGTTCCTCCGTCTTCAGTGCCT
>CADCNE010000147.1 GCA_902802805.1 uncultured Eubacteriales bacterium | reverse complement strand
GACTATCTTGAGGCCATCGGCTTGGCAGGCGCGCTACCCGACTATCTGCTCATCTCGGCAGCCGTGATGCTCGCCGCTCTGGAGTTTTGCCTGGGCATCTTCATGGTCTTTGCCATCCACCGTCGGCTGACGTCAAAGGTCATCCTCCTTTTTATGGCGGTGATGACGCTGATCACGCTATGGCTCGTCATAGCCAATCCCGTCAAGGACTGCGGCTGTTTCGGCGATGCCATCCACCTCACCAACACCGAGTCGCTGCTGAAAAACATTGTGCTCACGGCTTGTGCCGTGTTGCTTTGGCGGAAGCCGCTCAGCATGTACCGCTTCATCTCGAAGCCCAACCAGTGGATTGCCGTCAACTACACCATTGTCTTCATCCTCGTCACGAGTACCTACTGCCTTTATAAACTGCCCGTCTTTGACTTCCGTCCTTATCATGTCGGCGTGAACATCAAGAAAGGCATGGAGATACCGCCGGGGGCACCGCAGCCCAAATTCGAGACAACCTTCATCTTGGAAAAGAACGGCGTGAAGAAAGAGTTCACCCTCGACAACTATCCCGACTCCACATGGACGTTCATCGACTCCAAGACGGTGCAGACCGCCGAGGGCTACGTGCCACCGATCCACGACTTCTCGATACAGACGCGCGCGGGCGACGACATCACCGACAGCATCCTCGACCGGCGCGGATATACCTTCCTGCTCATCGCTCCCGACCTGAGCACTGCCGACGACGGCAACTTCGGTGCCATCGACCAACTCTATGAGTATTGCATTGAAAAGCATATCCCATTCTACTGTCTGACAGCTTCGGGCGACAAAGACATCAAGCACTGGGAAGACATCACAGGCGCGGAATATCCCTTCCTGCTCACCGACGGCACCACACTCAAGACGATGATCCGCAGCAACCCCGGCTTCGTGCTGATGATTATTATCTATAACATGGTGGATAAATCTCAGCGCGGTATTGTGATGTGCGGTACCATCATCGGTGTAACCAGCTGGGTCTGGACAGCCCGTTCCGTGCGTTCCCAGGTTATTTCCCTCCGGAACCGGGATCACGTGAACCTGTCCAAGCTGAGCGGCCACAGCCTGTTCCGGATCATCCTGACGGATATCCTGCCTTACATCGCGTCCTACGTGGTGATGGCGTTTATCCTGCAGGTATCCTCCGGAATCCTGGCGGAAGCGCAGCTGTCCATCCTGGGCCTCGGGCCGAGTATGACGGATGGCTCTACGCTGGGCCTGATGATGAACTGGGCGAAGCTCTTTGGCGCGTATACTTCCAGTAACGCCTGGTGGGCGTACTTCCCGGTTATCGGTACCATCGCACTGATCTCTTTCTCTCTGAACCTGATGAATACCGGTCTTGACCAGGTGTTCAATCCGACCCTGCGTGATTAAGGAGGTGGAAGAAAATGGCTAAGAAAATGCTTGAGGTCAAACAGCTGACCACCAAATATATCACCAGACAGGGTGAGGATGTTTACTCCGTGGATCATGTTTCTCTGGATATCGAGGAAGGCAAGAGCCTGGGTATCGCCGGTGAATCCGGCTGCGGTAAATCCACCCTGGCCCTGAGCCTGATGGGCTACTACTTCCCGCCGCTGCACTATTCCAGCGGAGAGATCATTATTGACGGGAAGAACATTACCGGCCTGGATCCCGATGTGGTCCGCAAGACTGTACTGGGTTCTGAGGTGGCCTATATTCCCCAGGCGGCCATGAACGCCCTGAACCCCACCAGGAAGGTTGGGAAATTCATCGAGGACGTCATGAAAGCCCATGACATCAAAATGACCAAAGCGGAAGTTCGCGAAATGGCGGAACAGCGGTTTGCCCGGCTGGGTCTTCCGATCGACGCGCTGGATAAGCATAGCGTGGAACTTTCCGGCGGTATGCGTCAGCGCGTGGTTATCGCGATTTCCACGATTCTGAACCCCAAGGTGCTGATTGCGGACGAACCTTCTTCTGCATTGGACGTAACCAGCCAGAAGATGGTCATCAAGATGATGAAGGACATGCTGAACACCGGATTGGTCAAGAGCATGATTTTCATTACCCACGAGCTGCCGCTGCTGTACAACGTGACGGACGACATCATGGTCATGTATGCCGGTCAGAT
>CADCNE010000146.1 GCA_902802805.1 uncultured Eubacteriales bacterium | reverse complement strand
TCCAGGCGGCGCTGGCGTCTTTGAAATGATTCTGCTTTCTTCATACAAAAGGCCTTGACACAGCGACGTGCAAGCGTCTATAATCACTACACAATTCAAGGAAGGAAAGGAACTGCTATGGCGAAGGAATTCAAGATCAGCAAACAGACCCGGGAGGAGCTTCTGCAGGAGCGCCTGTATCTCTCGACCGTCCGCGACAAGGAAGTAACTGAGATGATCGAGGAGGCACGCTCCTTCGGCGATCTGTCTGAGAACAGCGAATACGATGAGGCGAGAAACGAGCAGGCCAAGCTTTACGGCCGCATCGCCGAGATCGATAACATTCTGAACCATGCGATCATCATTGAAGAGAGCGACGATTTCTCCGGCTTCATCGGTCTGGGCTGCCGGGTGGTGGTGCGCGATCTGGAAACGGGTGAAGAGGAAGCCTATCAGGTGGTGGGTTCCCAGGAGGCCGATCCCATGAACGGCAAGATTTCCGACGATTCTCCCTTCGGCCGCGCCATGGTCGGCAAGACGAAGGGTGATAAGGTAACCGTGGACGCCCCCGTCGGCACCCTCAGCTTTGAGGTCGTTTCCGTAGAGAAGTAAGGCAGGAGGAACCGAAATTGGCTAAATTCGTACCACAGAGCGAACTTTCGCTGACAGATCAGGTCAAGGTGCGCCGTCAGAAGCTCGCGGAGCTCCAGGCGGAGGGACACGATCCCTTTGTGCAGACCAAATTTGACGTGACCTGCCATACCGACGCCATCCGCGACAACTTCGAGGCCATGGAGGGCAGCACCGTGCGCATCGCCGGCCGCCTCATGAGCAAGCGCGGCATGGGCAAGGTGGTGTTCTGCGACCTGCAGGACCTGCGCGGCCGCATCCAGCTCTACGTCAAGATCGACGAGATGGACGAGGAGAGCTTCTATGCCTTCCGCAAGAACGACATCGGCGATATCGTGGGCGTCAGCGGCGACGTGTTCCGCACCCAGCGCGGCGAAATTTCCGTGCGCGTGCATGAGGCCACGCTGCTGGCCAAGGGCCTGCTGCCCCTGCCCGAAAAATTCCACGGCCTGACCGACCTGGAGACCCGCTATCGCCAGCGCTATGTGGATCTCATCGTCAATCCCGAGGTGCGCCGCATTTTTGAGATCCGCTCGAAGTTTGTCAGCTTCGTGCGCCGTTATCTCGACTCCCACGGCTATATGGAAGTCGAGACCCCCGTGCTCAACACCATCTCCGGCGGCGCCTCCGCCCGCCCCTTCATTACCCACCACAATACCCTCGATATCGACATGTACATGCGCATCGCCACCGAGCTGCACCTGAAGCGGCTGATCGTGGGCGGCCTGGAGCGGGTGTACGAGATCGGCCGCATCTTCCGCAACGAGGGCATGGACCCCAAACACAATCCCGAATTCACCACCGTCGAGCTGTATCAGGCCTATACGGATTTCCACGGCATGATGGATCTGTTCGAGGAGCTGCTGTCCTCGGCGGCCATGGAGCTGCTGGGCACTTACAAGGTCAATTGGCAAGGCTATGACGTGGATCTGACCCCCGGCTGGCGCCGCATGACCATGGCCGAGGCCGTCAAGGAGTACCTGGGCGCCGACTTCATGGCGATTTCCACCGACGCCGAGGCCGAGGCTCTGGCCGCCTCCGTGGGCGTGGAGCTGGGCGAGGAGAAGGACCACACCTGGGGCAACTTCCTCTATGAGTGCTTCGATCAGAAGGTGGAGGAGCAGCTGATCCAGCCCACCTTCATCACCATGCATCCCGTGGACGTGTCCCCCCTGGCCAAGCGTTCTCCCGCCGATCCCCGGCTCACTGAGCGCTTTGAGCTGTTCATCTGCCACAGCGAGATGGGCAACGCCTTCTCCGAGCTGAACGACCCCATCGACCAGCGCGAGCGCTTCGTCAAGCAGATGGAGCTGCGCGAGCGCGGCGACGAGGAGGCCAACATGATGGACGAGGACTTCCTCAACGCCCTGGAGTACGGTATGCCCCCCACGGGCGGCCTGGGCATCGGCATCGACCGCTGCGTCATGCTTCTGACCGGCGCCGACTCCATCCGCGAGGTCATTCTCTTCCCGACAATGAAACCCATGGACCTGCCGAAGAAGGCGGAGGAAGCTGCTCCTGCAGGGAGCGACGCACAGCCCGTAGG
>CADCNE010000145.1 GCA_902802805.1 uncultured Eubacteriales bacterium | reverse complement strand
TTTTGCGAAGTCACGATCATGAGGCCTACGCCGCAGTTGAATGTCCTCAGCATTTCTTCATCGCTGATGCTGCCGTTGTCTCTTATGAACCTGAAGAGCTCCGGAATCCTGATCTTTGACAGATCGATCCTCGCACTCAGACCGTCAGGGATTATGCGGCAGAGATTTCCCTCTATACCGCCTCCGGTGATATGTGCCATTCCGTGCAGGGACGTGCCGCCGAAAAGGTCTTTTATTGCCTTGTAGTAAGGCGTATGAGGCTTCATGATCTGCTCTATGAAAGTCATACCGCCGACAATATCAGTCTTGATCTCAGGCTTTTTTTCTGCCTCAGAAACAGTGGTTTTGGGTTGCTTTGGAAGCTCAGCATGGGGGATCACCGGTTGCCGGAGCGCCTGTACGCATGCGGCGGTCACGGCATACTCCACCCGAGGCTGGTCCACGAAGCGTACCTCCGTCTTGGCAGGATGGACGTTTACGTCCACCTCCTCCTTGGCGATGGTGATGTTGAGCAGCGCGAAGGGATATCGCCCCACCATCATGCGGGTATCATACGCTTTCTGAATGGCGGAAAAGAGGCCGACAGAGCGGATATACCGACCGTTCACGAACAAGGTCTCCATGGACCGGTTGGGCCGGGAGATCTCCTGATTGCCCACAAAGCCCTCTATGCGCACATACCCGTTATCTGATAGCACCGGCAGCAGCCGATCTGCGATCTGGGCCCCGTAGACGCAGAAGATGGCGTTCTTCAGGTTCCCGTCCCCATAGGTCTCATAGACGCATTTACCGTTGCTGAGGAAGCGGAAGGCGATGTCCGGTCGCCCCAGAATGGCCCGTGCCATGAAATCGCCGATATACCCCGCTTCGGACCGGGGTGAGCGCATGAATTTAAGCCGAGCCGGGACCTTGGCAAAGAGAGCGTCCACCTGAACGGTGGTCCCGAACACGCAGGAGCAGGCTTCGTTGGAGATCAGTTTGCCGTTGTCAAAGACGATCCGCGTGCCCCAATCACCTCCGGGCACGCGTGTAGTCAACGTCACCTGAGACACAGCGCCAATGGAAGCCAGCGCCTCGCCCCGGAACCCCAGGGTGCCGATGGCGCTCAGATCCTCCGCCGTGCTGATCTTGCTGGTGGCGTGGCGAAGAAAAGCCGTGGGACAGTCCTCCGGCTGGATGCCGCCGCCGTTGTCCGTGACGCGGATGGAACTCAACCCTCCGTCCGTAATGTCCACAGTGATGGCTGTGGCTCCGGCGTCCAGAGCGTTCTCCACCAGCTCCTTAACGACGGAAGCGGGCCTCTCCACCACCTCTCCGGCGGCGATCTGATTGGCTATGGACGGAGGCAAAACCTTGATCAACATGCTTAGTTCTCCTTAAACGCATCCAGATAGGAATAGAGCTTCTGCAAAGCCATCATGGGCGTCATGTTTTCCAGGTTCAGGGCTTTCAAATCCGATAAGATGTACTTATCCACCGGATTATCCACATTTATTTCCTGGTTATCCACCATATCCACATCCTGTGCAGCTGGATGGATAGCCATATCCGATGTTTCCAGTTCCTTCAGGATCTGCCCCGCCCGCTGCAAAACGGCGTCGGGGATGCCGGCAAGGCGCGCCACTTGCACGCCAAAGCTCTTGTCCGCGCTGCCGCGGACGATCTTGCGCAGGAACAGGATGTTCTCCCCGATCTCCTTCACGGAGATGCGGTAATTCTTCACACCGCTGAGCCGCCCTTCCAGCTCAGAAAGCTCATGATAATGGGTGGCAAAGAGGGCTTTTGCGCCGCAGGTCTCTTCGGATGCGATGAACTCCAGCACCGCCCAGGCTATGGACAGGCCGTCGTAGGTGCTGGTGCCCCGGCCGATCTCGTCCAGGATCAGGAGGCTGTTTTTGGTAGCGTTGTTGAGAATGTTGGCTACCTCGCTCATCTCCACCATAAAGGTGCTTTGTCCGGAGGACAGGTCGTCGCTGGCGCCGATGCGGGTGAAGATGCGGTCCACCAGGCATATATGAGCCGATTCTGCGGGCACGAAGGACCCGATGTGTCCCATGAGGGCGATCAGCGCCACCATGCGCATATAGGTGCTCTTGCCGGCCATATTGGGACCGGTGATGATGAGCAGTCGATTCTCTCCCCGGTCCAGCAGCACATCGTTGGGGATAAATCCGTCATGGAGCGTCCGCTCCACGATGGGATGCCGCCCGTTGCGGAT
>CADCNE010000144.1 GCA_902802805.1 uncultured Eubacteriales bacterium | reverse complement strand
AACAAGACTGGTTCTTTAATTACCTGCCAGAGACTAACGCCATAGGTCTGGGCTGTCTGAACGATCTTCCCCACAGTGGTATCACCAATCCCTCGAGCGGGATAGTTGACGATACGTTTGAAAGCCTCCTGCTTCATCCACTCGATATCCGCCTCGGGGAAGCCGGAGTGGGTGATGAAGATCCTGTCCCGCACGATGTCGGTCCGGTCAGCCAGCTGATCGTGGATGTATGCGATGATGCACTTCTTCAGCTTTCCAAAGTACTTCTTGCCCACGGTCATATTGCCGTTCTGGTCGTTCAGCACCCGTATGCTGGGCTTGATGCTCATCAGGTTGGCGCCGAGATGGGCGAGCGACGAGCACCGGCCGCCGGCGTGAAGGAAGTCAAGGGTGTCCAGGACGAAACTGGCGGAATTCTTCTGGTTGAGGGCCTTTATTTCCTCGTAAATGGTCTTGGCGTCCAGACCCTGTTTGACACGCTCCCCGGCCTCGCAGACCAGGAGCCCGATGCCGGTGGACAGGCTGCAGGAGTCGATGACGTACACGCCCGACACCTCCTCGGCAGCCATGACCGCATTCTGGTGGGTCACAGACAGGCCGGAGCCCAGGGAGATATGGACCACGTCAAAGCCCTGGTCCACCAGCCTTTGGAACACGTCCTCGTAATCGCCCACGCTGACCGCGCTGGTCTTGGGCAGGGAGCCGGTTTTCTCCCAGTTCCCGTAGATCATATCGTTGGTGATGTTGACCCCGTCCAGATATTCCGTATCGTTCATGGTGACGTGGAGGGGAACGAGCTCCACATCATAGCGCTCCTTTAGCATGGGGCCGATATCGCAGGGGCTGTCCGCAGTGATCTTCACAGGTCTTGGCATGGAATGATCCTCCTAAGTTCTTACAGGGTATAGTACCAGACTATGATGGATTCGTCAATTATTTCAGCGACATCGGGGTTATTTTGTGTAAACGTACACGCTGCCGCTCATGGAGTCAATGTCAAAGGAGGGGCCGCCATCGCCCAGGGTGAGCTGCTTTCCAGTAACGGCTTCCTCATTCAGGTACAGCTTTCCGGACACGGCTTCCAACCGGATAGCGCAGGCGGCGTCCTGGGGCAGGGTCAGGCGGGTCTTGCCGGAAGTGGTGTCGATCCGAAGCTCCTGGGGCGTGATCCCAAGGTCCAATGTCATGGCTCCGGAAACGGTGCTGAGGCGGATATCCTTGCAATCGTTCAATGTGAGCTCGAAGGGACCGGAGACGGAGGAGGATTTCACCTTCGTAACGCTGCCGCTGACCTTCACTTCGCCGGAGACGCTGTCGGTTCTGAGAGAGCCGATGGCAGAATCAAGCAGGGAGATGACCCCGGATACGCTGTCCAACTGGGCCTCCTCCAGGGTCATATTCGTCAGCTTCACTCGGCCGGAGACCGTGTCGATCTCCAGCTCATCCAGCTTCAAACTTCCTGCGGTAACGGCGGCGGAGACCGTGTCGATCTCGCACTCCTTCATGCCATCGGCCAGGGTCCGAGGAAGGTACACCGTCAGATCCTTCTCCGGGAGCTTGCCCACGTACCCTTTTTTGCAGGCCTGGATGCGCAATGTGTCGCCGCTCACGCCGTACCGCAGGGCGTCCTTCTCCTTTATCTCCTTCTGGGCCGTCTCCACGAAGCGGACCACGTCCTCGTCCGTCAGCGCCACAGTCACCGAGCCGCTGATCCAGTCGATGTCCAGCTCCTTCAGGTCCTTGAGTTGGACGGTATATACGCCATCCGCGGAATAGTCGTTCTTCAGGTCCTTGTAGTCCTTGGTGGCGCTCGTGTCTACCGTTGTGTCACTGCCTTTCGACAGCAGCGTGTTGAAGATGCGGCCCGCTAAAAGGAGCCCGGCCGCGATGCAGAACACCAGCGCCAGGCACACGATCAGGATGATCCATCCGGTCTTACTCATATCCAATACCTCTTCATTCCCATAAGAATAGGCTTTCGTGAAAAAGCCGATCACGGTGTAGTATACGTGCATTCCCATAAAAAAGCAATCCCATACCGCAGGGCCTATTGCTTTTTCAGGGGATGTTTAGTAAAATACAGGGGCTTTCGATAGGAGATACCGCGCATGACGATATTGGAATTGTTTATTTTGGCCGTGGGCTTGTCCATGGACGCCTTCGCCGTGGCCGTCTGCAAGGGCCTGGCCATCGGCAGGATACAGGGGAAGCACGTGGTGATCGTGGGCCTCTGGTTCGGAGGCTTTCAGGCCCTGATGCCTCTCATCGG
>CADCNE010000143.1 GCA_902802805.1 uncultured Eubacteriales bacterium | reverse complement strand
AATCTGGAAAGAGATCCGTGTCGCGGCCCTCTGCGGTATTACGCTGGCCGTATGCCACTTTGCACAGCTCATGCTCTTTGACAGGGTTGGATTCCAGATCGCAGCGATCGTTTGCTGCACACTGGTTCTGGTCGTTTTGTTTGCCAAGACCATCGGCTGCTTCCTGCCGCTGCTTGCTCACAGGCTCGGTTTTGACCCCGCCGTGATGGCAAGCCCTCTGATCACAACAATCGTAGATGCCATTTCGCTGTCGATCTACTTCCTGATCGCGACGAATGTACTGCATCTGGCCGTATAGCAATAGCTGCGTAAGATATAATTATAAAAAGACCTGTATGGGAGCTGTCCCATACAGGTCTTTTATTATACAACGCAATCTGCATCAATCGGATGGCAGGCGATTACTGCATCTGTGCAGCGCTCTTAGCCGCGGCGCTGATATTGGCGCGCTTTCTAAGGCGGGGATCCAGAATCTTCTTTCTGAGGCGAAGATGATTGGGCGTCACCTCCAAAAGCTCGTCGGTATCGACGTATTCAATGGCCTGCTCCAGACTCATGAGCCTGGGCGGAACAAGGCGGAGCGCCTCGTCTGCGCTGGAGGAGCGGGTGTTGGTCAGATGCTTGGTCTTACATACGTTTACGTCGATATCCACGGACTTGCCGCTCTGTCCGACGATCATACCGGCGTATACCTCTTCGCCGGCGCCGATAAAGAGCTGTCCGCGCTCCTGCGCGTTGAAGAGGCCATAAGCGACCGCCGTGCCGGCTTCAAACGCAATCAGGGATCCCTGCTTGCGGTAGGTGATATCTCCCTTATACGGGGCGTAGCAGTCGAAGATCGTATTCATAATGCCGTTGCCCTTGGTGTCCGTCATGAACTCTCCGCGGTAGCCGATGAGGCCGCGGGAGGGGATGTTGAACTCGAGACGGGTGTAGCCGCCGTGGATGGGGGTCATGCCCACCAGCTCGCCCTTTCTTCCGGAGAGCTTCTGGATGACCGCGCCGCTGAACTCGTCCGGCACGTCCACATAGGCGATCTCCATGGGCTCCTGCTTCTTGTTGCGCTCGTCGTACTTGTAGATGACCTCCGCCTTGCTGACGGCGAACTCAAAGCCCTCGCGGCGCATGTTCTCGATCAGGACGGAGAGATGCAGCTCGCCGCGGCCGCTCACCTTGAAGCAGTCGGGGGAGATCTCCTCCACCCGGAGGGAGACGTCGGTGTTCAGCTCGCGGAACAGGCGGTCGCGGATGTGGCGGGAGGTGACGTAGGTCCCCTCCTGGCCCGCCAGCGGGCTGTCATTGACCATGAAGTTCATGGAGATGGTGGGCTCGGAGATCTTCTGGAACGGGATGGACTCCGGGTGATCCGGGCTGGTGATGGTGTCGCCGATGTGGATGTCGGTGATGCCGGAGATGGCCACGATGGAGCCGATCTTCGCCTCCTTCACCTCCACGCGGTTCAGGCCCTCGAACTCGTAGAGCTTGCCGATCTTCACGCGGCGGATCTTGTCCGGCTCGTAGTGGTTCACGATGGCGCACTCTTCGTTGACGCGGATGATGCCGTTGTCCACTTTGCCGACGCCGATGCGGCCCACGTACTCGTTGTAGTCGATGGTGCTGATGAGGACCTGGGTGAACTTCTCCGGGTCGCCCTGGGGCGCCGGGATGTGGTCCACGATGGCCTCGAACACGCCGTCGCGGAACCAGTTCTCCGTCTGTTCGTGGACGAATGTACCCACCTCGCTGGCCATTTTTCCTATACGCGCCCATTTGTCGAGCGTCTCCTCCACGGGGATGCGATAACGCTCCCACTGGCGCACGGCCTGCTGCTGGGCGTCGAAGGGCTCGAAGAAGTAGGCGATTAATGAACTGACGGGCAACAGCTGGCGGCTGCCGTCGTAGAGGTATACATGTTCCTCAGCCTCAAAGTCGATATGGCTGTCTTGTTCGTAAAGGCCGGCATCGGTGAATGCCGCCATCTTTGCTTCAATATTTCTCATCGACTGCAAAGTTAGGAAAGAAATTGGAATAATTAGAATAATTTTGCCCGTAAATTAGAATAAAACGATATTTCTTATCATTTTTAGTATAAATTTTTGGTCATTATTCTCATTTCTTTCCTAAAAAGTTGTATCTTTGCAGCGTCAATATGAATAACGAGACTATACAACTAAGGAATCTCAGTATCGGTTATCAGACGAAGCACAGTGTCAGGACTGTGGCCGAGGGCATCAACGGTGCGATACGCAGCGGAGAGTTGACGTGCCTGCTTGGTGCCAACGGTGTGGGCAAGTCTACGCTGTTGCGCACACTCGCTGCCTTCCAGCCGGCTATTAGTGGGGAG
>CADCNE010000142.1 GCA_902802805.1 uncultured Eubacteriales bacterium | reverse complement strand
CGATTTTAGAATTTACTATGGCAGGATGTGGAGCATAGGGGATTCGAATTCGCGCCTGCGGGCTTGGTCGGGATTCGGCTCTGGGGCTCCACTGGAGCCCCATTCACTACCGAATCCGTTCGAATCCCGGCATAGGGGATTCGCTCTCGGCTGCGGCCTCGGTCAGGGCGCGGCTCTCAGGCCACACTGTGGCCTGATTCACCACCGCGCCCGTTCGAATCCCCTTATTCCGAATAATCAAAACGGACACCCAAATGGGTGTCCGTTTTGATTGGTGGAGCATAGGGGATTCGAACCCCTGACCTCAACATTGCGAACGTTGCGCGCTACCAACTGTGCTAATGCCCCTCGAATGAACGCAATAAGTATTATACACATTCGAGTGAAAAAAGCAAGAAGAATTTTTACGATCAGTTCGCGAAGTACCGGCTGTCCTTCTGGAGCACGTCGTGGGCGCCGCCCTCCACCATGGAGGCGGGGGAGACCAGCGTCAGACGGGCCTTTTCCCGAAGTTCGGGAATCGTGGTCGCGCCGCAGTTGCACATGGTGGACCTGACCTTGTGGAGGGTGGTCTCCACGTTGTTGTGGAGGGGACCCGCGTAGGGCACATAGGAATCCACGCCCTCCTCGAAGGTGAGCTTTTTGTCGCCGCCGCTGTCGTACCGCTGCCAGTTCCTAGCTCGGGCGCTGCCCTCGCCCCAGTATTCCTTCATGTAGCTGCCGTTGATCAGGATCTTGTTGGTGGGGCTCTCGTCGCACCGGGCGAAGTACCGGCCCAGCATGCAGAAGTCCGCGCCCATGGCGAGGGCCAAGGTGATATGGTAGTCCTGGACGATGCCGCCGTCGGCGCACACGGGCACGTATATGCCGGTCTTCTTCAAGTATTCATCCCGGGCGGCCGCCACGTCCTGGACGGCGGTGGCCTGGCCCCGGCCGATGCCCTTCGTTTCCCGGGTGATGCAGATGCTGCCGCCGCCGATGCCCACCTTCACGAAATCGGCCCCCGCTTCCGCCAGGAATCGGAACCCGTCCCCGTCCACCACGTTGCCTGCGCCGATCTTCACGGAGTCGCCGTAGTTCCTGCGGACGAAGTCGATGGTCTTCTGCTGCCACTCGGTGAAGCCCTCGGAGGAGTCGATGCAGAGGATGTCCGCCCCGGCCTCGATGAGGGCGGGGATGCGCTCTTCGTAGTCCCGGGTGTTGACGCCCGCGCCCACCACGTACCGCTTGTGATCGTCCAGCAGCTCCAGGGGGTTGTCCTTGTGGGCGTCGTAGTCCTTGCGGAACACGAAGGATGACATGCAGCCGTCCCGGGTGATGACGGGCAGGGTGTTGAGCTTGTGCTCCCAGATGATGTCGTTGGCCTCCCGGAGGCTCACGCCCTCGTAGGCGTAGACCATGGAGGAGAAGGGGGTCATGAACTCCCGGACGGGGGTGTCGAGGGACATGCGGCTCACCCGGTAGTCTCGGCTGGTGACGATGCCCACCAGCTTGCCGTCGGGGGTGCCGTCCTCGGTGACGGCGATGGTGGAGTGGCCCGTCCGCTCCTTGAGGGCGAGCACGTCGCCCAACGTGGAGTCGGGGGTCACGTTGGAGTCGCTGCGGACGAAGCCGGACTTGCACTTCTTCACCGCCCGGACCATGGCCGCCTGGCTCTCGATGCTCTGGGACACGAAGATGAAGGAAACGCCGCCTTCCCTGGCCAGGGCCGCCGCCAGCTTTTCGCCGGACACGGACTGCATCACGGCGGAGACCAGGGGGATGTTCATGGACAGGGCCGGGGCCTCGTTCATTCGGTACTTGCAGAGGGGGGTCACCAAACTCACGTTCTGCGGCGTGCAGGCGGAGGAGGAGTACCCGGGGACCAGCAGATATTCGGAAAAGGTGTGGGACGGTTCGCTGAAATAGTAGGCCATGCTGTCCTCCTGAAATGGTTTGCCCAAGTATACCCGAAACGGAGCCAAAACGCAACCGTCCTTTGAAAGTTTTTATGCCTTTTTTCTCGGGCAGATCATCAGCGACAGCACCCCCACGAATGCCAATGACAGGGCGGAGGACAGGAGCAGCGCGGTCAAAGCGAGGCTCCGGGACAGGGCCTCCTGACGGCTGGCGAAGACCGCCGAGACGCTGGGGAACAGGGGGAGGAGCAGGTAGCAGGACAGGCCCGCCAGCACGCCCAACAGCAGCTTCTTGAGCAGGTAAGGGATCGGTTGCAGCCCCGGATAGCAGCACATGGTCTGTAGGGCCAAAGACAAGCCCCCAAAGGCGGAGGCGCCGATCAGCAGGCTGGTTTTCAGCCGCAGGGGCAGGGACAGTGCGCCGAGGGCCGACGCGCCCACGCTCACCTCCATACACCCGGCCAGGGCGGCGTAGGGTAGGCCCCTTCGGTGGGGACGAGGGGACGCGTCAGGGAGAGGAGCGTGCAGACGAAGAGGATGCAGCCGCCGATCTTCAGCATGTCGAGCATCCCCGTTTCGATGGCCGAGGACAGGGCCGCCGAGAAGGGGAGGGACTTTGTCTCCCCATGGCAGACGTGCGGAAAATGCACGGATTTTCGATATATTTGCAGGAACACGCCGCATAGGACGCACCCATAGAACGCTATGGCCATGGGCAGGAACAGGGCCTTGTTTTTCAGCAGCTCCGATGCTATGATGGACAGCAGAAACGCCGGGCTGACCGCGTTGACGAGCGGCAGCAGCCGGTCCGCTTCCCGCCGGGAGAGGGAGCCGTCCTCCACCAGCGCGTGGAGGAGCTTCGCCCCGTTGGGCGCGCCGGACACCAGGGAGAAGCCGATCGCGGCGAGGAGCTGTCCCCGGGGATGGGCTTCGGTCAGCCGCAGCAGCCCCATGTTCTGGGTCAGCCGCACCGCGAGCATGCTGGGCAGCAGGGCCGGGAGCACCCGCCCCCACCAAATATCCAGCCCCTGCCTGGCCCCCGCGAGGGCGGCGGCGGGGGAGAGGAGCAGCGCGGCGAGCAGCAGCAGCGGCGCGAAGGGAAGCAGGCGTTTCATACTGCACTGTATGGGAAAGGGAGCGTATCCATGATCAACGGAAAGAAGATCGGCCTATGCCTCGGCTCCGGCGGG
This sequence comes from uncultured Eubacteriales bacterium, assembly GCA_902802805.1. Classification (GTDB taxonomy): domain Bacteria; phylum Bacillota; class Clostridia; order Christensenellales; family CAG-138; genus RUG472. Next base: position 1,008 of record CADCNE010000142.1, on the reverse strand, counting down.
GCCCGGGGCCTGGCCCACGTGGGGGTGCTGCAGGTGCTGGAGGAGAACGGCATCGTGCCCGACCTGGTCTCCGGCTGCAGCGCCGGGGCCATCTTCGGGGCCATCTACGCAGCAGGGACGGACCTGTATATGCTGGAAAAGTATCTGGGCACGGTGGAGGCGAGGACCATCATCGATCTCGGCATCCCCATCCACGGCGGCTTTTTGAGCGGGGACAGGATAGAGGAGGTGGTCATGACCCTGACCCACGACCTGTCCTTCGAGGAGACCAGGATACCCTTCGTGTGCATCGCCACGGACCTGGTCTCCGGCGCCATGAAGGTGTTCGAGGAAGGCAAGCTCCATCGGGCGGTCCGGGCCAGCATGGCGGTTCCGGGGGTGTTCACTCCGGCCCTGATCGACGATCATTACTACGTGGACGGCGGCGTGCTGGAGGAACTGCCCGTGGACGTGCTGCGAGACAGGGGCGCGGACGTGGTCATCACCTCGGATCTGGGCATCAAGCGGAACTTCTTCGACCCGGAGCACCCCTCACCCGTGGATATCCTGCGCCGGTCCACCGACATCATGCAGGCCCAGATGACCCGCCGTCAGGTGGACAAGGGGGACGTGGTCATCCGCCCCGACGCCTCGTTCATGGGGCTGCTCAAGATCAACGGCTACGAGGAGAGCGTGGAGGCCGGGCGGCAGAAGGCCCTGGAAGCCCTGCCCCGCATCCGGGAGCTATTGGGAGTGGACGGTAAAACATTGTAAAAAGAAAGCGCGGTGTAGCCGCGCGCACGCAATAAGAGAGGGAAGAAGGGAAGGCTTTGAAAATGTGAGATTCAGCGACATGCGCGGTGAATCTCACACCTTGCAGGCACCGCCCCCGGAACGCTGCAGGCGTATAGGCGGGGCCTGGAGGCGAAGCGAATGCGGAGCACCCACCGCAGTGATCCCTCGCTGCTGAAATCTATTTCAGCAGCGAAATTACACGAGCACGGCCGCTTCGCTGTCCCGGTGGAGCGG
>CADCNE010000141.1 GCA_902802805.1 uncultured Eubacteriales bacterium | reverse complement strand
AACTCCACCGTCACCTATTCCGTGGGCGGCCTGATCCTTTCCAACTCCGGCGCCATCACCGCCAACTACTGGCTTTCCGAGGTCTACGACCGCGAGATCGCCGACGCCCACCGCAATGCGGAGATCCACCTGCACGATCTGAGCATGCTCACCGGCTACTGCGCCGGCTGGAGCCTGAAGCAGCTCATTCAGGAGGGCCTCGGCGGCGTCACCGGCAAGATCACCTCCTCCCCCGCGGGCCATCTTTCCACCCTGTGCAACCAGATGGTCAACTTCCTGGGCATCATGCAGAACGAATGGGCCGGCGCCCAGGCCTTCTCCTCCTTCGACACCTATCTGGCGCCCTTCGTCAAGGTAGACAACCTGACCCAGAAGGAGGTCAAGCAGTGCGTGCAGTCCTTCGTCTACGGCGTCAACACGCCGTCGCGCTGGGGCACCCAGGCCCCCTTCTCCAACATCACCCTGGACTGGACCGTGCCCCATGACCTGGAAAACCTGCCCGCCATCGTCGGCGGCAAGGAGCAGGACTTCACCTACGGCGACTGCCAGAAGGAAATGGACATGGTCAACAAGGCCTTCATCGAGATCATGATCGAGGGCGACGCCAACGGCCGCGGCTTCCAGTACCCCATCCCCACCTACTCCATCACCCGGGACTTCGACTGGAGCGAGACCGAGAACAACAAGCTCCTCTTCGAGATGACCGCCAAGTACGGCACGCCCTACTTCTCCAACTACATCAACTCCGACATGGAGCCCAGCGACGTGCGGCGGCTTCTTCGGCAGCGGCGAATCCACCGGCAGCGTGGGCGTCGTCACCATCAACCTGCCCCGCATCGCCTACCTCGCCAAGGACGAGCAGGACTTCTACCAGCGCCTGGACAAGCTGATGGACATCTCCGCCCGCTCCCTCAAGACCAAGCGCACCGTCATCACCAAGCTGCTTGACGCGGGCCTGTACCCCTACACCAAGCGCTACCTCGGCACCTTCGCCAACCACTTCTCCACCATCGGCCTCATCGGCATGAACGAGGTGGGCCTGAACGCCAAGTGGCTGAGGAAGGACCTGACCCATCCCGAGACCCAGCAGTTCGCCAAGGACGTGCTGAACCACATGCGCGAGCGCCTCTCCGACTACCAGGAGCAGTACGGCGACCTCTACAACCTGGAGGCCACCCCGGCGGAGTCCACCACCTACCGGTTCGCCAAGCACGACAAGGAGGAGTTCCCCGACATCATCACCGCCAACGAGAACGGGACCCCCTACTACACCAACTCCTCCCACCTGCCCGTGGGGTACACGGAGGACGTGTTCTCCGCCCTCGATATCCAGGACGATCTGCAGACCCTGTACACCTCCGGCACCGTGTTCCACGCGTTCCTGGGCGAGAAGCTCCCCGACTGGAAGGCCGCGGCCAACCTGGTCAGGAAGATCGCCGAGAACTATAAGCTGCCCTATTACACCATGTCGCCCACCTACTCGGTGTGCAAGGACCATGGCTACATCACGGGCGAGCACTTCACCTGCCCCATCTGCGGTCAGAAGACCGAGGTCTACAGCCGCATCACCGGCTATTACCGGCCCGTCCAGAACTGGAACGACGGCAAGGCCCAGGAGTTCAAGGACCGGAAGGTCTACAACATCGGCCGTTCCGTGCTGACCCACGTGGGGCCCAAGCCCGAGGCCGCGCCTGCCGAGAAGCCCGTGTTCGAAGCGCCTAAGGCGGAGCCGGTGGTCGAAGTTAAAGCGGAGCCGGTGGCTGAGGCCAGCATCCTGCTGTTCAAGACGCCCACCTGCCCCAACTGCAAGCTGGCCATGGCGCTCCTTGACAAGGCGGGCGTCGCCTACACGGCCCTGAACGCCAACGAGAACAAGGAGCTGGTCAACGAGTACGGCGTGAAGCAGGCCCCCACCCTGGTGCTGCTGGGCGGCGACGGCTTCCAGTCCTTCCGCGGCGTCAGCGACATCAAAGGCTGGCTGATGGGGAAGAAATAATTCCCGGCAGATCCCCTAAATAATTCTTGGCTTTTCTTTTTCGGTCCCTTTTTCTTTTCTCCTGAAAAGAAAAAGGGACAAAAAATAAAGAGGTAAAAGATATGTACGACCTTATCGTTATCGGCGGCGGGCCTGCGGGCATGACCGCGGCGCTGTACGCCCTTCGGAACGGCAAATCCGTGCTGGTGCTGGAAAAGCACGGCTTCGGCGGCCAGATCACCTACTCCCCCAAGGTGGAGAACTACCCGGGCACGAAAGAGATGAGCGGCAACGAGTTCGCCGACAAGCTTCTGGAGCAGATCCTGGCCCTGGGCGCGGAGGTGGAGCTGGAGAAGGCCGTGTCCGTGGAGGACGCGGACGGCCATAAGCTGGTGAAGACTGAGGAGGGGAACGCTTTCGAGTCCATGACCGTGGTCATCGCCACGGGCGTGAAGCACCGGATGCTGGGCCTCGAGGGCGAGAACGAGCTGGTGGGCAACGGCATCTCCTTCTGCGCCGTGTGCGACGGCGACTTTTTCAGCGGCCAGACCGTGTGCGTGGCCGGCGGCGGCAACTCCGCGCTCCAGGAGGCGATCCTGCTGGCGGAGAAATGCAAAAAGGTGATCATCCTCCAGGACCTGCCCGAGCTCACCGGCGAGGCGACGCTGCAGAACATCCTCAGGAGCCGCGCGAACGTGGAGATCGAGACCAACCGGAAGATCGTCGGCGTCCAGGCGAATGGCGACGGGCTCACCGGCGTTACCGTGCAGGATAGGGTCACCGGTGCGGAAAAGACCATCCCCTGCGAGGGACTGTTCATCGCCATCGGCCTGATCCCCGAGAACGGGCCGTTCGCGGACCTGGCGGACCTCAACAGCTACGGCTACTTCGCCTCCGGCGAGGACTGCCTCACCCGGACCCCCGGCGTGTACGTGGCCGGGGACTGCCGCAGTAAGTCCATCCGCCAGCTCACCACCGCCTGTGCCGACGGCGCCGTAGCCGCGCTGGCGGCGTGCCGGTACGTGAACGAGAGGAAATAAGACAGTTTTATCTAATGCCGCTTTTTCTTTTCAGTGAAAAGAAAAAGCGGCGCAAAAAGAAAAGCTTAAGAAATAGAAGGAGACTATGCGCGTAACATAGCCTCCTTCTTAAGTTCTTTTGGTTGAACCTATTCTTTCCAAGAAAAGGTTCAGTTGCTTTTGATCAAATCCTTTATCACTTCTCCCGCTAAAACGAGCCCTGCT
>CADCNE010000140.1 GCA_902802805.1 uncultured Eubacteriales bacterium | reverse complement strand
GTAGGGGACAGGACTGACCCTGACCTTGACCCTGACGGGGAGAAGAAAGGGCTGAGCGCCATTCTTTCCAGGCTCCAGCTGGACCTTTACGAGGACAAGTCCTTCGCAAAGGCGGTACGCCACGCCCTGAGGCGCATGTATAGCGCCGATAGCATACGGGTGAACGGAACGGTGATACCCCGGGAGGACGTACGGAGCGTTATGGAGCTCCTCACCATCGACCACGTAGACTTCGTGGAGCGGCAGCTACGGGAAGCTACGGCCGCAGTGACCTGCGGGGAGAAGTATCTGATCGCCTGCCTCTACAACGCTCCTTTGGACTGCATGGCCAAAATAAGGTGCGGTTGAGAAGCACTCAACCATCGGTTGATACGATTTTTGGAGAATAAAACAACGGATGATGGCGCAACCGGGGGAAACGTGGTATGATGTGGCCAACAAAAAAAACAGGAGGTCACTATGGAATACAAGGAGACCATGGGAAAGCGCATCAGCGAACTGAGAAAGAATAAGGGAATGACCCAGGAGCAGCTGGCTCAGCAGGTGGGCGTCACGGCCCAGGCGGTGAGCAAGTGGGAGAACGATCTCTCCTGCCCCGATATATCCATCCTGCCCCAGCTGGCGGAAGCCCTGGGCGTCACCACCGACGAGCTGCTGGGCAAGGTCCAGCTGCGGTCCCTGGTGGTAGAGGATGGGGCGCCCAAGAAAGAGAAGAAGATGCACACGGTCAACGTCAGCCTTCAGATGGCCAAGTGGGAGAAGATCGTGTTCTCCCTGCTGCTGGTGGGCATCGGCGTGGTCTTTCTCCTCAATTCCCTGCATGTTATCTCCCTGGGATCTGGCATCACTTTGTGGAGCGTCCTTTGGCCCTTCTTCCTCACCTGTATGGGCGTCATGCTGTGCCGGAAGGAGCTGAATCCGGTGAGCCTGGGGCTGGCGTTGTTTGGTCTGTATATGCTTTTATTCAATCTGAAGATTATCCCGGAGCAGTATAAACTGACCTGGGGCATGATCTGGCCCACCGCTCTGATCCTCATCGGCCTTACGGTGCTCCTTGGTTACCTGTTCCCCAATCGGAAGGGGGAAGGCGAGGGTATCTTCCATGTGGAGAAGGGGGACCCGGTGTTCGATTACTCGGAGGAGGGTGGATTCGTGAAGGTGGACGCAGCCTTTTCCAGCCCGTCGAAGAAGGTGACGGGGGATGAGCCCTTCCGCGGCGCGGATATCGACATGTCCTTTGGGAGCCTTGTCTTTGATCTGACGGAGGCCAATATTGAGAACGGAGCCACCATCGACGCAGACGTGAGTTTCGGGACCCTGACCCTGCGGCTGCCTGCATCTGTATGCGTGAAGGCGGAAAACTCCGCGGCTTTCGGCGGCGTCACCTGCCCCGCCGGGGACCCCAACGCGGCCATCCGCATCAACCTGAAGGGCGACGTATCCTTCGGCAAGATCGAGGTCGAGTACGTGTAACTCTAAGCATACAAAAAGGAGCGAGGCGTCTCGCTCCTTTTTTGTGTCCTGTTCGCTTATTCCATGCCCGCGTCGTTCATGGCGGTCTTGAGGCGCTCCTCCCGGAACTGGTGCTCGTAGAGGTCGTGGTAGTAGCCGCCCAGGGCGAGGAGCTCCTCGTGGGTGCCGCTCTCCTGGATGCGGCCGCTGCGGATGACCAGGATGCGGTCGGCGTTCCGTATGGTGGAGAGCCGGTGGGCCACCACCAAACTGGTGCGGCCCTTCAGGACGGTGGTGATGGCCTCCTGGATGAGCTGCTCCGTCTCGGTGTCGATGGAGCTGGTGGCCTCGTCCAGCACGAAGATCCGGGGGTCGGCCAGGACCACCCGGGCGAAGCAAATGAGCTGCTTCTGGCCCGTGGAGAGCCGGATGCCGCCCTCGCCCACCTCGGTGTCGTAGCCCTTCGACTGCTCCAGGATAAAGGGCTCCGCATGGACCAGACGGGCTGCTTCCCGCACCTCGTCCATGGAGGCGTCGGGCCGGCCGTAGCGGATATTATCGGCGATGGTGCCGGAGAACAGGTGGGGGGATTGGAGCACGTACCCGAGGCTGCTCTGAAGCCAGAGCTGGGACCGGGTCCGGTAGTCCTTGCCGTCGATGTAGATGGTCCCCGCCGTGGGCTCGTAAAACCGGCAGATCAGGTTGACGATGGTGCTCTTGCCCGCGCCGGTCTCGCCCACCAGGGCGATGGTCTGGCCCGCCTGGATGTCCAGATTGAAGTCCGTGAGCACGGGCTCCTCCGGGTTGTAGGCAAAGCTCACATGCTCGAAGCGTATGCTGCCCGTGATGGGCTCCCAATTCTCCCGTTTGGGGTCGATGACGTCGCCGTACTTCTCCACCACTTCAGGGGAGTCCACCACCTGGATAGTCGCGTCGATGAGTCCGATGACCCGCTCCGCCGAGGCCTGAGCGCTCTGGCAGTCGGCGAAGATGGAGGCG
>CADCNE010000139.1 GCA_902802805.1 uncultured Eubacteriales bacterium | reverse complement strand
CGAAAGAAATCAAGTTGGACGAAATTTAAACAGAGCAAATGGAACAGACACACGCCCTTGGAAGACGTAAAGCAGCTGTCGCTCGCGTTTATCTCGCTCCCGGTGCAGGCAACGTCACGGTCAACGGCCGTCCCCTCGAGACCTACTTCTCGCTGGACTCCCTCCGTTACATCGTGAACCAGCCGTTCGAGGTCACCTCTACGCTTGGTCAGTTTGACGTCAAGGTCACCGTCATCGGCGGTGGTATCAAGGGTCAGGCTGAGGCCATCCGTCTGGGTATCGCCCGTGCACTCAGCGAGCTGGACCGTGAAGCATACCGTTCTGCGCTCAAGGCCGCCGGTTTCCTCACCCGCGATGCACGCGAGGTCGAGCGCAAGAAGCCGGGTCAGCCTGGTGCACGCCGCCGCTTCCAGTTCAGTAAACGTTAGTTACTGCCCGTTTTACGGCACAGTCGCGGTTCTAAACTTCCGGTGTCCGTGAGGACCGAGATGGGAAGTTGCCGCGCTGCGGAAAAGGTTGGAGACCCGACAAGGCTCCGCTACTCAGCCTTGATGAAAAGAGACCCCGCAAGGGGACAGTTACAAAAACAAAACACACACAGACAAACAAAATGTCACGCACAAATTTCCAGGAATTGCTTGATGCAGGTGTTCACTTCGGCCACCTGGCCCGTAAGTGGAACCCCAAGATGGCTCCGTATATCTTCGACCAGAAGAACGGCATCCACATCATCGACCTGCACAAGACCATCGGCAAGATCGATGAGGCTGCCGACGAGATGAAGCAGCTGGCCAAGCGCGGCCGCAAGATTCTCTTCGTCGCCACCAAGAAGCAGGCCAAGGATCTCGTCAAGGAGAAGGCCACCGCGGTCAACATGCCCTCCATCACGGAGCGCTGGGCCGGCGGTATGCTGACCAACTTCCCGACGATCCGCAAGGCCGTCAAGAAAATGTCCACCATCGACAAGATGAAAGAGGACGGTACCTTCGACAAGCTCGCCAAGCGTGAGCGTCTGCAGGTCGACCGTCAGCGCGCCAAGCTCGAGAAGAACCTCGGCTCGATCCGCGACATGTCCCGCCTTCCTTCCGCCCTGTTCGTCATCGACGTGCAGAAGGAGGCCAACGCCGTCAAAGAGGCCAATCGCCTCAACATCCCGGTATTCGCAATGGTTGATACTTGTTGCGATCCCACCCCGATTGATTATGTGATACCGGCGAACGACGACGCGACGAAGTCCATCGAGTGCGTGCTGAACGTCCTCTGCGCAGCCATCCAGGAAGGCCTCGACGAGCGCAAGCTCGAGAAGGACAAGGAGGCTGTCGAGGAGCCCGCGGCTGACGAGGCGGCCAAGCCCGCAGCAGCCCGCAAGCTCCGCGCCCGCAAGGGTGGCAAGGACGCCGAGGAGAAAGCCGAAGAGGCTGCCGCCGAATAATGTTCCATCGATAAAAGAATAAAGCAATATGGCAATTACTGCTGCAGATGTAATGAAACTCCGGAAGATGACTTCCGCCGGTATGATGGACTGCAAGAAGGCCCTCGAAGAAGCCAACGGCGACTTCGACAAGGCTGTCGGCATCATCCGCGAGAAGGGCAAGCTCGTGGCCGCCAAGCGTGCGGACCGTGAGACTTCCGAGGGTGCGGTGAAAGCCCGCGTGGCCGGCAACAAGGCGATTCTTGTCTGCCTGGGCTGCGAGACCGACTTCGTGTCCCGCAACTCCGACTTCCAGAACCTCGCCAACGCCATCGCCGACGTGGCCATCGCCAACTGCCCGGCCGACATCGAGGGCCTCAAGGCCTGCAAGATGGCGGACGGCTACACCGTGGCCGAAGCTGTCGAGGCTCAGACCGGCAAGACCGGTGAGAAGCACGTGCTCGCTTACTATGCGTTCGTGGAGGCTCCCTTCGTGGTCGAGTACATCCACACGCTGAACGGCAAGCTCGGCGCCCTCGTGGGCTTCAACAAGGAGGTCCCTGCGGAGCTCGCCAAGGGTATCGTGATGCAGGTCGCATCCATGAACCCGGTGGCCATCTCCCCGGCTGACTGCCCGGCCGAGGTGCTCGAGAACGAGAAGAAGGTCGCGATCGAGAAGACCAAGGAAGAGCAGGTCCAGAAGGCCGTTGACGCCGCCCTCAAGAAGGCCGGCATCAACCCTGCCCACGTGGACAGCGAGGACCACATCGAGTCCAACATGTCCAAGGGCTGGATCACGCCCGAGCAGGCCGCCCAGGCCCGCGAGATCATCAAGACCGTCGGTGCCGAGAAGGCCGCGAACCTTCCTGCCCAGATGATCGAGAACATCGCCAACGGCCGTGTCCAGAAGTTCCTCAAGGAGAACACCCTGATGGAGCAGGAGTACCAGATGGCCGACGACAAGTCCACGGTCGCCCAGGCGCTCGCCGCCTTCGACAAGGACGCCAAGGTCGTTGCCACCAAGCGCTTCTCTCTCAACGACTAATCATACAGTCAAAATATTCCTTAAATGGCC
>CADCNE010000138.1 GCA_902802805.1 uncultured Eubacteriales bacterium | reverse complement strand
AAAAAGCCGCAGTGCGGCTTTTTTAAGCGGCATGGGCAAGAAACTCCTCAACGTCATATCCCTTCTTTACCGCTTTTCCTCCACCCTTCAGCTTTTTGCGTTATCCTCCCATCGCATCCCCGTACATAAAAAGCCCGCCTTTCAGGCGGGCGAATAAACATCCCTTTACAGCTTCGCCGCGATCCGGGCGGCTGTCTTTACGTTGTTGAACACCAGCTGGATATTGGAAGCGAGGCTGCTCCCACCGGTGATCTCCTTGATCTTGGCGAGGAGGAAGGGAGTGGTGTCCTTGCCCACGATGCCCTGCCTGTCAGCATCGACGAGCGCTTCGTCGATGGCCTTGTTGATGTAGTCCGCGTCCATGGACCACTCCGCCGGGATGGGCACGGTCACCAGCATGCCGCCCTCAAAACCCATATCCTCCGCCGCGTGGATGGCGTCGGCCACCTCCTTGGGGTCGTCCACCCGCCAGGTGAGGGGGATGCCGGACTTGGCGGTGTAGAAGGCGGGCAGCTCGTCGGTGCCGAAGCCGATGACGGGCACGCCCTTGGTCTCCAGGTACTCCATGGTCCGGGGCAGGTCCAAAATGGCTTTCGCGCCGGCACAGACCACGCACATGGGGGTCTTGCCCAGCTCATCGAGGTCGGCGCTAACGTCCATGGTGTCCTGACCGTTCCGGTGGACGCCGCCGATGCCGCCGGTGGCGAAGACCTTGATCCCGGCCATGTGGGCCACGATCATGGTGGCGGCTACGGTGGTGGCTCCGTCCATGCCCTTGGCGATCAGCAGCGGCAGGTCACGGCGGCTCGCCTTGGTCACCTTGGTGCCCTCCCGGCCCAGGTAGTCGATCTCCTCCGGGGTGAGCCCCGCGCAAAGCTTCCCACCGATGATGGCGCAGGTAGCAGGCACGGCCCCGTTCTCCCGGCACACCCGCTCGCAGGCATAGGCGGTCTCCACGTTCTGGGGGTAGGGCATGCCGTGGGAGATGATGGTGCTTTCGAGCGCCACCACGGGCTTCCCGGTCCTCAGGGCTTCCTCGACCTCCGGGCTCAGTTTCAGATACTTATTTAGTTCCATATTATCTCCTTTTGGCCTTTCGGCCTTATTTTTCATTTTCCGCTTTATATTATAGCATCGTTGTGCTATAATACAAGGGAATTTACAGGAAACGAAAGGAAACGCAATGAAACGAGCCAGCGGACTTCTCCTGCACATCACCAGCCTTCCGTCCCCCTACGGCGTGGGGACCCTGGGCAAGGCGGCTTTTGACTTCGTGGACTATCTCCACCGTGCCCGCCAGCGGTACTGGCAGATATTGCCCCTGACCCCTACGGGCTATGGGGATTCCCCCTACCAGAGCGCCTCCACCTTCGCCGGGAACCCGTATCTGGTGGACCTGGACCTCCTGAAGGAGCAGGGCCTTTTGACTGACGAGGACATCGGCGCCGACTGGGGCGGCGATCCCCGAAAGGTGGACTTCGGGTTGCTCTACAACCGCCGCCGCGCTGTCCTTGAAAAGGCATTCGCCCGCTTCGATCGCAGCAAGATGGCCGACTATGTGGCGGACCATGCCTGGTATCTGAAGGACTGGACGCTGTTCTGTGCCCTGAAGGATCGGTTCGAGGGCAAGTGCTGGGCGGATTGGCCTCAGGATATCCGGGACCGGGAGCCCGAGGCCATGGCCCGGTACGCAGCGGAGCTTGCTGACCTGATGGACTACCACGCCTTCGTCCAGTACTGCTTCGACAGCCAGTGGCAGGCCCTTCGGGAGTATGCCCATGAGAAGGGCGTCAGCTTCATCGGCGACATCCCCATCTACGTGCCCTACGACAGCGCGGACGTGTGGTCTCATCGGGACCTGTTCCAGCTCAACGAGGCGGGCATCCCCAAGCTCATCGCGGGCGTGCCCCCGGATTATTTCTCCGAGACCGGTCAGCTGTGGGGCAACCCCATCTATGACTGGGACGCCCATGAGAAGGAGAACTACGCCTGGTGGCGGAGTCGGCTCAAGGGCGCAGCCTCCCGCTGCGACGTGCTGAGGATCGACCACTTCCGGGGCCTTGAGAGCTACTGGGGCGTTGAATACGGCGCGCCCAACGCCATCAAGGGCAAGTGGTACCCCGGCCCCGGCATGAAGCTCATCCGCGCCTTTAGGGAGGAGGGCCTGGGGGAGAACATCATCGCGGAGGACCTTGGCTTTCTGACCCCCGAGGTGAAGAAGCTCCTGAACGACTCCGGCTGCCCCGGCATGCGGGTCATGCAGTTCGGCTTCGAGCCACTTGCTGACTCCCGGGAGCTGCCCCACAACTATGTAAAGAACTGCGTGGCGTACCTGGGCACCCACGACAACGACACCATGATGGGCTACTTCATGACCTGCCCGCCCAAGTTTGCCGCCTTCGCCGTGGATTACCTGGGCCTCAACCAGCAAGAGGGTTTCCCCTTTGGATTCATCCGATTCATCCGGGGGCTCATGACCTCCGTGGCGGACCTGGTCGTCATCCAGCTCCAGGACGTGCTGGGCCTCGATTCCAGCCATCGCATGAACCTGCCGGGCACCACGGGCTGGTGGGGCTGGCGGGCCATTGCGACAGACTTCGACCCGGCGACGGCGGATCGCCTGGCGTACTACACCCGCATGACCGGCCGGGGGCCCGTGCCGAAGAAGAAGTAAGACACATACAAATAAGCGCCTCCGAGCTTTCGGAGGCGCTTTTTGTTGGTCACCGTTTCAACAGCTTCGTCCGCCAGGAGGGCGGGGGACCGTCGTCGGCATAGTATTCGGTGAGGGAGACGATGCGGTCATGGTACAGGGTGAAGATGGAGGCGACGTGGCAACTGTATCTGCTGTCGGCGGAGGAAATGCGCACCTCCGTCACCGCGCCCATGGGCGTTTCCGTGACGCGCTGGAGCTCGCCCGTCCAGTCTCCGGGGTACTCGCAGTTGGCGAGGAGGAACTCGTCCACCGTGAATACCTCATCGGTGCAGGGCCAGATGATCCTGGCGTCGGGCCAGAACCAGGCGCGAAGGGCGTCCCGATCCTGAGTGACGCAGTCCTGCCAATACCGCCCGAAGTCCATCACTTGCACCACTCGTAGGTGAGCTTGCCAAGGATGTCCGTGCCCTGGTCGATCTGATCGAGGGACGGCATGGAGAAGTTCATGCGGAAGGCGTTGCTGGGCACGCTCTGGTCCATGACGAAGGCCACGCCCGGCACGGTGGCCACCTTACGGGCGATGCCCTCCTGAACGAAGGACCAGGCGTCCATGCCCTCGGGCAGGAATGCGGTGACGAAGAGGCCCCCTTGCGGACGGTTGAAGGTGATGGCGGGGGAGAACTTCTGCTCCATATCGTCCAGCATCCGCTTGCACTTAACGGCGTAGATGCGGCGAATGTCCCTGAGGTGCCCCTCAAAGTCGTGCTCCGCCATGTACCGGTAGCAGATCTCCTGGGTCAACGTGGCGGTGTGCACATCCCCGGTCTGCTTCGCTACGATGAGCCGCTTCATCAGGTTCTTTTCCGCCACGATGAAACCCACCCGCAGGGCGGGGGCCATGGTCTTTGAAAAGCTCCCGCCATAGATGACCCGGCCGTCGGTGTCCATGGACTTGATGGGCGTGAGGAACTCCCCTTCATACCGGAGCTCACCGTAGGGATCGTCTTCCAGGATCATCAGGTCATACCGTTGGGCGAGGGCGTAGATGGCTTTTCGCTTCGCTTCCGAGGTGGTGAAGCCCGTGGGGTTCTGGAAGTTGGGGATGATGTAGATGAGCTTTGCGCGGGGATTCGCCTTGATCTTCGCTTCCAGGTCCTCGATGTTCATGCCGTCAGGCTCCATCCTGACACCCACCAGCTTCGCGCCGTAGGCTCGGAAGGTGTTCAGCACGCCCACGAAGGAGAGCTCCTCGCAGAGGGCTACGTCGCCTTCGTTCAGCAGCACCTTGGCGGTCAGGTCCGCCGCCTGCTGTCCGCCGGAGCAGGTGATGAGGTCGTCGTTTTCCGTGGGGAAGCCGTGCTTCTTCTGATAATAGCTTTTCAGGGTCTCCCGAAGGGGCGGGAAGCCCTCAGTGAACCCGTACTGGAGCATGGACGTGCCCCGATGGAGCAGGGCGTCGTTGGCGATGGCCGCGATCTCGTCCATGGGAAAGGTGTCGGGCGAGGGGTTGCCGCCGGCGAAGCTGATCATATCGGGGGAAGCGGTCATCTTGAACAGCTCCCGGATGATGGATCCGGAAACGCCGTGCATACGGTCGGACTCGGTGAATGACATATCAAAAACCTCCTGAGAGATAATAAATGTATGGTCTATACCGTGGGGACCAGTTTCAGCAGCAGATTCGCCTTATAGAAGAATCCGCCCAAAACGGAGTCGTCGATATACTTCACCAGCTTCGGCACCACCACCAGCATCAGCGGCACCAGCATAAATACGATGAACACCAGCAGGATGCCGTGCAGGAGCCCGATCCCGCAGGAGAGCGGCGCATCGAGCCGCCTGAGTCGAGGCAGACCCGCCGCGCCGAAGTCGATGAGCCGCAGCACGAAACCCAGGACCAGCCGAAAGAGCAGGAACAGCACCAGCAATGAGAGGATATTCAGCACCGTGTCCACGATCGTCTGGTTGAAGTAATCCCCCAGGGAGTAGATGTTGCGTCGCTGGTAGACCTGCTTTTTCACGTTCTTGGTCACGGCCTCGTCGAAGGGGGAGGGCATGTTGGCGTTCTTCACCACCACGCTGAGCTCCCGATCCCCGATCTGGGAGACGGACACATGGACCAGCTCCACGCTGGTCTCGTTGATATACTCGTACCCTTCGAAGTAGTAGAGCATCATCTCGTAGAAGCTCTGCCGCTTTTGGACCAGACCGGACAGGGTG
>CADCNE010000137.1 GCA_902802805.1 uncultured Eubacteriales bacterium | reverse complement strand
CGCGCTGCTGATCGCAGCCTGCGCGATGAAGTGCACTTCGCCGTCTTCATAACTGATGCGATAGTTGCCGGAATTCATGGTCGCAGTATTCAGGATGTCGTCGAGCAGCATCGTCAGCATCTTGGTATTATTGATAATGTGTCCGGCAAACTCATCCTTCTCCTCGGGGGTAAAGGAACCGTCCGGCAATGCAAGAAGCTGCGAGAAACCGACAATAGCGTTAAGAGGAGTACGGACCTCGTGGCTCATGTTCTGCACGAAACGCGTCTTGGCGGTGTCAGCCAGGCGAACGCGTTCGTTCTCCTCCATCAACTGATCGTTGGCCAGTCCCAGACGACGGCTTCGAAGCCAGAAGAAGACAACGGCACCCAGAAGGACCAGGATCACCAGGGCCGCCAGGATGATGCCCACGTACCAGTGGAGCTCCTCGTCCTTCAGAGCCCGTCTGGCCTGGCGGGTGAGGATGAGATAGTAGATGGAGAAGTTGACGCCGAAGGCCATCATGGCGAAGGACAGGACGGTCTGGGTGTAGTGGCCGTAGGCCGCGATGCCCGCGTTTTTGATGGCGAAGCCGCCGGTGCCCGCCGCGCCCACGGCGTTGCAGAAGCTGTCGAAGGCCGGGTCGCCGCCCAGCACCAGCAACAGGAAGGTGAGGAGCGTGATGCCGAAATAGATGGCGTAGAGGACCCGGGTGGTCTTGCGCATGGTGGGGGACACCTTGCCTACGTCGGGGCCGGGGCTCTCGGCACGAAGAAGGTGCATGCTCTCACCGCTTCCTTTAGAAAGGGGGATGATGGCCAGCACGAACACCAGCACGCCCATGCCGCCGATCCAGTGAGTGAAGCTGCGCCAGAACAGGAGCCCCCGGCAGAGGCCCTCGATGTTGGTCAGGATGCTGGCTCCCGTGGTGGTGAAGCCGGAGGCGGTCTCGAAGACGGCGTCCACATACCGGGGGATGCCCCCGGAGAGGGTGAAGGGCATGGCGCCGAAGAGGGACATGAGCACCCAGCTCAGCCCCACGATCACGAACCCCTCCCGGGCCTGCATGCTGTGATCCCCCTTCTGGCCGATGAACAGCAGGAGGGAGGAGACCACCAGCAGCACGAGGATGGTGATGAGAAAGCCGTTGGCCGCGTCCCAGGTCCTGTCCATGAGGGAGATGATGAGGCCGGGGAGCATCAAAATCGCTTCCCAGCGGAGGATATGGCCGATAAAGTATCGGACGGCCCGGCCGTTCATACGCTGCCTCCGGGGAACACGTCCTTGAGCTCCGAGATGGTCACGTCCCGGGGGGCCACGATGACCACCCGATCCTCAGGGAGCAGGCAGTCGTTGCCGCTCGGGATGATGAGCTGCCGGTTCCGGGCGATGGCGGCCACCAGGGTGTTCTGCCGTTTCCGGGCCTGGAGGGCTCTGAAGGGGACGTCGCAGTAGCTGGCGCCGGCGGGGACCACGAACTCCATGGCCTCCACCTTCCCGTCCATGAATCGGCTCAGGGCCAGCATGGACTGGCCGGAACGGCTGCCCATGGCCCGCACGTAGCGGACGATCTCGTTGGCGGTCAGGAGCTTGGGCGACACGATGGTGTCGATGCCGGCGTTGGCGAAGACCTCCAGGTGGTCCGTCCGGTCGATCTTGGTGACAGTCTTGGGCACCTTCAGGTAGTTGGCGAACATGGAGATGGTCAGATTCTCCTCGTCGAAGCCCGTAAGGGCCAGCACCGCGTCCGTATCCTTCACGCCCTCGGAGAGGAGCACCTCCTGCAATGTCCCGTTGCCGCTGATGATGGTGGCCTCCGGAAGGAGCTCCGTGAGCTGGCGGCACTTCTCGGCGTCGTTGTCGATGATGGTGACCCGGACCTTGTTGCGGATCAGCATCCGGGCCACGTGGATGGCGATGCGGCTGCCGCCCACGATCATGACCTTGCGGATGACGGGGGCGGGGAGCTTGAGATCGTTCATGAACCGAACGAGGCCCGAAGCCTCGGCGGTGAGGGAGATGCGGTCGTTCCCCTGAAGGACGAAGGCGCCGTCGGGGATGGTCACCTCGCCCTGGCGCTCCACGGCGCAGATGAGGGCCTTTTCACCGGTGAGCTTGGGGAGGTCCATCAGCTTGACCCCGTCCAGCCTGCTGCCGGGGGCCACCTTCAGCTCCACCAGCTCCGCCTTATCCCGGAGGAAGGTCTCCCGCTTCAGAAAGGCGGGGAAGCGAAGGATGCGGAAGATCTCTCTCGCGCAAGTGAGCTCGGGGTTGATGGATAGCGAGATATGGAACTCGTCCTTCAACAGCCGGAGGTCGCTGTCATACTCCGGGTTCCGGACCCGGGCGATGGTGTTCTTGGTGCCCAGCTTCCGGGCCACCATGCAGCTCAAAAGGTTGATCTCGTCCCCGTCGGTGCAGGCGATGAGCAGGTCCGCCCGGGCGGTTTTGAGCACATCGGCCTCCTTGTCGATGATGACGATGTCATGGCCCTCGGCGCATAGCTGGGACGAAAGGGTGGTGCCCACCTTGCCCTGGCCGACCACGATGATGAACATAACTTATGCCCCCATTTTGGAAGATTATCCTGCATTTTACCACGTTTCGCCGCCGTTGGCAACTTGAATGTGGAGCGTTCAAGGAATGTTTATTTGACGGGCTTCGGCGAAGGGACTACAATGGGGCTGAAAATGGGTGAAAAGGGGAGAAAAGCATGCAGATCGTGGTCCTGGACGCGAAGACCCTGAAGACGGAGGAGCTGGACCTGGGCCCCTGGCGGGGACGTGAAGGCCGCCCGGGCTCTGAATATCCCCGTGTGCAACGTGCCCGGGTACGCCACCGGGTCCGTCACGGAGAGCGTGTTTGGGTTCCTCCTTGAAATGACCCGGCACACCGCCTTCTCTACCGGCCGCATCCGCCAGGGGGCCTGGACCGCCTGCCCGGAGTTCTGCTGGTGGGAGAGGACGCCCCTCGCTTTGGAGGGGCGGACGCTGGGCGTCATCGGCTGCGGGGCCATCGGAAGCAGGGTGGCGGCCGTAGGGCAGGCGTTCGGCATGCGGGTGCTGGGGTATGCCCGGCATCAGCATCCGGACTTCCCCGGGGAGCAGGTGACGTTGGAGCGACTGCTGAGTGGATCGGACGTGATCTCTCTCCACTGTCCCGCCACCGCCGAGAACGCCGGGTTCGTCGACGCCGAGACCATCGGGAAGATGAAGGACGGGGCCCTGCTTATCAACACCGCCCGGGGGTCCCTGGTCATCGAATCGGACGTGGCCGAGGCCCTCGCCTCCGGGAAGCTGGGCGGCTACGGCGCGGACGTGGTCAGCCGGGAGCCCATGGACATACATGATCCGCTTCTCAAAGCGCCCAACTGCTACCTCACCGGTCACTCCGCCTGGGCCACGGTGGAAGCCCGCCAGCGCATCGTGGACGTGACGGCGGAGAACATTCGCGCTGCCCTCTCGGGCAACCCCGTGAATGTCGTAAATTAATAGACATGTCCCAACTGAAGTTATTTTGGACACCTTTTCTTCCAAGAAAAGGTGTCCGTTTTAAATAAATCCAATTAAAGAAAACTCTTGTCAAAAAGCGGCGCAAAGGGTATGATATATGTAACTATAATCGGGGTTTGGTATCCATGTTGCTGGTGACGGAAGAGACGCTGTGGACCTGCCGCCTCACGGGGCGGGAGGCTGTGGTGTGCGCTTTCTCCGGCGGTCCCGACTCCACTGCGCTGCTGCTGGAACTGGTGCGGCTGCGGGACCAGGGTCGGATCGGCCCCCTGTACGCGGCCCATTTCGAGCACGGCATCCGGGGTCAGGAATCTCGGGCAGACCTGGCCTTCTGCCGCGATCTGTGCCTTCGGCTGGGGGTGCCCCTGTTCAGCGAAAGCGCCGATGTGCCCGCCTTCGCGGCGGCGGAGGGCCTGTCCCTGGAGACGGCGGCCCGGCAGCTCCGGTACAGGTTCCTGCGGCGGCTGAGGGCGGCCCTGGGGGCGGACTGCATCGCCCTGGGGCACCACCTGGACGACCAGGCGGAGACGGTGCTCCTGCACCTCATCCGCGGCAGCGGCATGGCCGGCCTCACCGGCATGGCCCCCCGCAGCGGCGACCTGGTGAGACCGTTGCTCGGGGTGGGCCGGGCAGATATCCTGGCATACCTTGCGGAGCGGGACCAGCCTTGGCGCCTTGACCGCACCAACCTTTCCCCGGACCAGACCCGCAGCCAGCTCCGGCAGCAGGTCATGGGGCCGCTCTCGGCCATCAACCCCCGCGTGGTGGAGCATATCGCCGCCTGTGCGGACCGGCTCCGGTCGGAGGACGAGTTTTTGGACGGCCTTGCCCAAAAGGCGCTGGAGGAGGCCCGGGGCAGCCGCAAGGCATTGACGGCACTGCCGCCCGTGCTCCAAAAGAGGGCGGCGCTGCTGCTCCTTAGAGAGGTCACGGACGATTTCACCGAGGCGGACGTTTCCCGGCTCACGGACCTTTTCTCCCTGCCCTCGGGGCGGACGGCCCCCCTGCGGGGCCATCTTCTGGCCCGGGCGGACGGGGACCGGCTGACCATTGGCCCGGCGAAGGCGGAAGAGGACTTTTTCGCGGAGTTGACCGTGGGGCAGCCCGCAGTCACTCCATGGGGCGTCTACGAAGCCCAATGGGTGCAGGAGGCCCCCATCCCCTGTCCGGCTCATGAGGCGTATGTGGACGGGGACAGGCTGGCCGGGGGGCTGTATCTTCGGCAGGCCAGGGCCGGGGATCGGTTCACACCCCTGAGCATGTCGGGGAGCAAGCTCCTGTCGGACTATTACATCGACCGGAAGATGGGCCATGACGCCCGGCGGACGCCCATCGTTCTGGACGGGGAGGGACCTGTGTTCATCCCCGGCGGCACGGTGGCGGACCGGGTGAAGATAGGACAGAATACGGAACGCGTCATACATATCATCTTTACGAAGGGGGAAGAAAGCCATGAAGAACTGGGGCACTGAATTCATGAACAAGGACATCGCCGAGGTGCTGGTCACCGAGGAGCAGATCCGTCAGCGGGTGAAGGAACTGGGCGAGCAGATCAGCCGGGAATACGCGGGCAAGGAAGTGGTCCTGCTGTGCGTGCTCAAGGGCGCCTGCGTGTTCTTCACAGACCTCGCCCGGGCCATGAGCATCCATCTCACCATGGACTTCATGAGCATCTCCAGCTACGGTGACGCCCAGAAGACCAGCGGCATCGTCCGCATCAACAAGGATATGGACAGCAGCATCACGAACAAGCACGTGATCATCGCCGAGGACATCATGGACAGCGGTCTCACCCTCTCCTATCTGACCCGGC
>CADCNE010000136.1 GCA_902802805.1 uncultured Eubacteriales bacterium | reverse complement strand
GGCCCAGCTCCTTCACGTAGGCGTTGAGCTTCTCCGCCGTGGAGCAGGTGTAGGGGGAGTTCTCCATGGCCATGAGGATATCATGCTTCGCGCACTCGTCCGCCAGCCAGAGGAGGTTATCGATGACGGGCTTTTCCAGCAGCTCCTCGTAGCCGGGGTAGCTGGAGCTGTGGGGGTGGACCACCATCACCTTGCAGCCCAGGCGCTGGCCCATGGTGAGCAGGTCTTTGGAGAATCTGCGGCCGTCCTCCCGCATGGTCCTGTGGGCGGTGTAGAGGACGCCGAACATGACCAGGGGATAGTGGATGGAAGCGAGGCGGATGCCCGTCTTCTCGAACTTCCTGGTGGCCGCCTCCGAGGCGTCGGAGATGGCCTGGGGCATGAGCTCTGCGTAGTCGAACCCCGCGTTCTTGATCATGGCCAGGGCGTCCTCGGACTCATAGGGGAACAGGGCCCCGGTGGAAAACGAATACTGTGCTTGCTTCATGGCGTTCTTCCTTTCCTTGCTATGGGCAAGGGCACGGTCTCCCGTGCCTTTGCCCATAGGGGCGGAGATCCGCCCCCGGGAAGGTCATTTAGCCTTCATCGATCTCAGATTTCAGATCCTTGGCCGCCTTGTCCAGCAGATCCTGGCTGGCGCCCCGGTTCTTCTCCAGCTTGTTGAGCATGTTCCGAAGGAGGGAGTCCATGGTGCCCATCTGCTCGAAGTGGGTGTAGGCGAAGGTGTAGTCGAGCTGCTTGAAGGCGATGGCGTAGAGCTCGTTCTCACTGAGGGCCTTCTGGATGTCCGCGTTATCGAGCTCTGACTTGCGGATGGGCAGATACCCGGTGGCCAGGGCGAACTCGGCGTTCTTCTCCGCGCTGGTGAGATAGCTGATGTACTCCCAGGCCGCCTCCACCTTCTGGGGATCGTCGGTGAGGATGACCATGACGTTGCCGCCCAGGGCCAGGGACTGAGTCT
The DNA here is from genome assembly GCA_902802805.1 of uncultured Eubacteriales bacterium. GTDB lineage: Bacteria > Bacillota > Clostridia > Christensenellales > CAG-138 > RUG472. Next base: position 1,599 of record CADCNE010000136.1, on the reverse strand, counting down.
TGAAGAAGGGCATCTCGATGGCGCCCAGCTCGAACTCCGTGGCCCCCCGCCAGCGGGAGATGCGGTTGGAGGTGGCGGCGATGAAGGCGCAGTTGCCGGACAGGAACCGGTTCTCCGCGTTGTCGTGCTCGCCGGCGGCCATGATGCCGGAGGTGACCAGGGAGTACCAGAAGTCGGTGACCTCCAAAGCGGCCTCGTTGTTGTACACGGGCTGGATCTTCCCGTCCTCGCCCTGGACGACGATCTCGCAGCCGTTCTGCATCAGCATCGACTTGAACAGCCAGGCTTCGTCGTTGGTATCGAAGGCCTTGAAGCCCTCGGCGCCGCTGGTGTTGCCTTTCTCCATGACCTTGCCGAGCACGTCATAGAATTCGGCCCAGGTCTTCGGCGGGTTCGTCATGTCGACGCCGGCCGCTTTCAGGATGTCCTTGTTGTAGTACATGACCTGGGTGGAAATGCCGCAGGGGATGGCGCAGTAGCCTTCGTTCATGTAGTCGCAGTAATCCATCATGCCTTCGAAAACGTCGGCCTGATCAAAGTCATTCGTCGTTTTCAGCAGGTCGGCGATCCGGAAATCACCTTCGCCGCCGGTATAGAGCGGGCCGGCATACATCAGGGCCACGTCTGGCTGGGTATGCGTCAGCAGAGCCGCGCTGACCTTGGTCGCCGTATCGCCGGAGCCGCCGGAATAGGACAGTTCCAGTTCCACACCGGTTTCTTTCGCGAAATTCTCCGACAGTTTGTTGAACAGTTCGCCGCTGGTGCCGCTGACCGCGTACCAGACCACGAGCTTCGTGCCGGAAATGTCAGCTTCGGTAGCCGGTGCCGGGGCTTCGGTGGTGCCGGGTTCGGCGCTCGTTCCCTCGGTCGGCTTCGGCGCCGCCGTCGTCTGCGGAGCGGGGGCTTCGGTCGTCTTGTCCACGTAGGAAGAGACGCAGCCGCCGAGCAGCGACACGACCATCAGGGCTGCCAGGAGTATTGCAGGGATCTTTTTCAGCTTCATCATCAATACCTCGTTTTCTTAAGATTTCATGCCGGTCAGCGTAATGGAACGCACCAGCTGTTTTTCAAAGAAGATAAACACGATCAGGACCGGAAGGATGGTCATGACCGCAGCGGCCATCATCACCTGATATTCCGAAGAGGATTCCTGCGTCAGGTATTTCAGTCCGATCGGCAGGGTCCGGTATTCGGTCTTGGAAGTGATGATCAGCGGCCAGGTGTAGCTCTTCCAGTTGCCCAGGAAGGAGAACAGCGTTGCCGTCGCGATGGCGCCCTTGGTGTTCGGGACCACGACCCGCATCATGACGCCGGTCGGGCCGCAGCCGTCAAGCTTTGCGGCATCGATCATGTCCTGCGGAATGGAGGCGAAATAGCTCATCAGCAGGAAGGTCGTGAATGCAGTGGTGATCTGTGGCAGGATGATGCCGGCGTAGGTATCGATCAGCCCCAGGGACGCGCAGAGCAGGTACATGGGGATCATCGTGACGACCATGGGCACGAACATCGAGGAGCGCATGAGCGCCGTGATGAACGCCTGGCCGGGCCATTTCAGATGGACCAGCGAATAGGCTGCCAGGATGGAGATGATGATCTGCA
>CADCNE010000135.1 GCA_902802805.1 uncultured Eubacteriales bacterium | reverse complement strand
GCACACACCGATACAGGGGCCCCAAGGCCACGCCCAGCGTTACGGTAGTGGTCCCCATGCGTAACGAAGAAGAATTCGCGCAGCGCACCCTGGAAGCCCTTGCCGAACAGGATTACATGGGCGAATGGGAAGTGATTTGCGTAGACGACCGTTCCACCGATTCCACCCGCGAAATTCTGGAAAAATTCGCCGCCACCCATCCGAAATTCAAGGTACTCTCCCTTTCGCCGGATTTGCCCCAAATTGCAAGCCCCAAGAAACGCGCCCTGGAAAGCGCCTTCAAAATCGCAAAATACGATGTGCTTTTGACCATGGACGCCGACTGCATTCCCCGCAAGAGCTGGATTACCGCCATGGCAGGCCGATTCACCGACGGCATCTGCATTGTACAGGGACCCAAGCAAAATAACGGCAGCCGTACGCTCCCCCACCTTTACCAGAAACTGGAAACCCTGGGCTACACAGCCATGGAAGCAGCCGGATTCAGCTGGGGTCACCCAATTGTGGCATCGGCCGCATGCCTCGCCTATAAAAAAGACCTGTTCTTTGCCGTAGGCGGTTTTGGCGACCTGGTGAATCTTTCCAGCGGCGACGACGACATGCTCATCCACAAGATGATGAAGATTCCCGGCACCAAGGTCTGCTACAACCTGGACAAGGACGCCGTCATCGAAACCGCGCCGGTACATACTTGGAAACAGCGCTTTAACCAGCGCGCCCGCTGGAGCAGCAACGGAACCAACTACGAGAGCAAGGCGTACATCCTGATGCTATCATACAGCCAGAAGATAACATTAACGATAATGTTAACGTTAATTCTTGCCAGATTTTACAAATTTGTTAAAACGCGTGATTGCACCCCAACCCGAATTGTTGAGCGGAAAGCTCATCAAAATATGAAGGAGGCTCCTATCATGAAGAAACTGTTAGCTCTTGCCCTGACCCTGTGCCTGCTGCTGGGCGTATGTTCCTTTGCGTCCGCCGCTGACACCACAACCCTGACCATGTGGACATTCATCGCCCAGCATCAGGAATTCTTTGAGAAAGCGGCTGCCCGCTGGAACGAAGCGAATCCCGATCGCCCCATCGCGGTGGAAGTCACCACCATCGGCTATGACGACATGCACAACAAGTTCAAGGTTGCCCTTCAGTCTGACGAAGGCGCCCCGGATATGTGCGACGTCGAGCTCGGACAGTTCCCGAACATCCTGGCCTACAGCGACAAGCTGCTGGACCTGACGGAAGCCCTCAGCCCCTACATGGCTGACCTGGTCAAAGCCCGCCTCGAGATTTACGCCAAGGACGGCAAATACTACGGCGCTCCCCTGCACGTCGGTGCGATGGTTTCCTTCTATGACAAGGCCCTGCTCGAAAGCGCCGGCATCAACTACGAAGACATCAAGACCTGGGAAGACTGGAAGAACGCCGGCATCAAGCTGAAGGAAGCTGTTCCGGATGCCTGGATGGGCACCGTGGAAACCAGCACCCAGTGGGTTGCTTCCCTCATGCTGGCCCAGCAGGGTAAAGACTGGCAGGCTGACGGCCAGGCGACCGTGAACACCCCCGAAGTTGCGAAGATCATCGACACCCAGAAGAGCTGGCTGGAAGCCGGCATCTGCGAAGTCTGCCCCGGCGGCCAGCCCGATACCGAGGAAGGCAAAGCCTACATCGCCAACAACAAGATCGCCAGCGTCATCATGCCCTTCTGGTTCATGAGCCGCTTCACCGATGAAATCGGCGAGAACTGCAAGGACCGTTACGTGGTTGCTCCCTGCCCCGTCTTCGAGGAAGGCCAGATCCGTTCCATCGGCCAGGGCGGTACCGGCACCGTCGTGTACGCCAACGGCACCAATCCTTCCCTGTGCGCTGAGTTCCTGGCCTTCGCCAAGGTTTCTCCCGAAGGTGAAGCGCAGATCTGGTCCGTGCTGGGCTTCGACCCCTGCAACACCGCCATCTGGGATGACGCTTCCATCATGAAGACCGATGACAACAAGTTCAACCAGTACTTCATCGGCTACCCGATCGACGCCCTGATCCCGCTGAAGGCCGAAATCGGCTACATCGTCTCCACCTCCATCAGCCCCACCATCAACAACTACCTGGGCACCACGCTCTGGAATGATGTGTATGTGGACGGCACGGATACGGCCGAAGCGCTGGAAGAAGCGCAGGAATCCATCGAAAGCGACCTGTTCTGATCCCTTTCTCTTCAGCATGGGAGTGAAAACTCCCATGCGCTTTATGTGGCGGCGGTCCGCGTGAGGACTCCCGCCGCGCCTGAAAAAGATCCGCTGTAACTATTCGACCTGACAAAACAGAGAGGAAGAACCCGGTATGCAGTTACAGTCCGTCCAGGGCAGGAAAAAAAGGAAAGCCCTGTTCCTTCTCATCATCGGGATTATCCTGCTGGTCTTCGGCGTTGCGTCGCTGTTTGCCCTCCAGGGAAAATCGATCCAGTTTGACCGGGATTTTGACAACGGTGCCGACCTGAGCGCCTTCCCCTTCGGAGGAACCGCTGAGGACGGTTCCCGGGGCGTCCTACAGAACGTCGCGCTGACCCTCCTGCGCCAGCGGGGCGGACGGATCCAGGAGCTTCCTGCAGAACATCGCCCTGACCCTGCTGCGGCAGCGGGCGCTGGTGATGCTGGCGGGCCTTCTGCTGATCGCGGGCTTTGTGGCCCTGAACCGGGAGCTGCTTTATTCCCAGAAGCTCGCGCCCTACGTCTTCGTGGCGCCTTTCATCATCACCTTCGTCGTTTTCTTCGCCTATCCGATGATCACGACCGTCCTGATGAGCTTCCAGGAGATCACGGGCAGCGGCTCCACCTGGGTCGGTTTCAAGAACTACCAGGACATGTTCGCCAACAAGAATTTCTACACCGCCGTCCAGAACTCCGCCGTCTACATGGTGCTGACCTGCGCCATCCTGATCCCGGTTCCCATGGTCCTTGCCTATATCGCGGAAAGCAAGTTCACCAAAGCCGGCAAGTTCTTCAAGACCGTTGCCTTCATGCCCGTGCTCTGCTCGGTCGTGGTGGCCGGCATCATCTTCCGCATGATGTTCAGCGAGCTGGACGGGGCGCTGATGAACCAGGCCCGCGGGCTGTTCGGCCTCGAGCCGATCACCTGGCTGAAAGGTTCCTCGACCTCGATGTTCGCCATGGTGCTGCTGTGCTTCTGGCGCTGGACCGGCATGAACATGCTCTACTACATGGCCGGCCTGAAGTCCATCCCCGCCGAGCTCTATGAAGCCGCCGACATCGACGGCGCCAATGCCTTCCAGAAGTTCACGAAGATCTGCCTCCCCCTGCTCAAGCCCACGACCATCTATGTGCTGACGATCTCCATCTACGCCGGCCTTTCGATGTTCACCGAAAGCTACATGATCTTCGGCGGCAACAACTCGCCGAAGAACTACGGCCTGACCATCGTCGGCTACCTCTACCGCTACGGGTTTGAAAAAGTGGATAAATTCGGCTTTGCGTCGGCCGTCGGCCTGGTGCTGCTTGTCGGCAGCCTGATCATCACCCTGGTCCAGCTCTGGATCACCGGGACCATCGGCAGGAAGGGGGAGAAAGCATGACCATCCGGCATGAAAAGAAATACACCGGACGCAGGATCGCCCTCTGGATTTTCTTCGGCGTCCTCTCCGTCCTCTTCATGATCCCCCTCTACGCCCTGCTCCTGGGCACCTTCAAGGGCGGCGCCGAGCTGTTCGTCTCCGGCCTGAACCTGAATCCCACGCCGGACAAGCTTCACCTGAAAGCCTGGAATTACCTGTTCACCGGCGTTATGTCCAACGGGGAGCTGAATCCTCACGACTACTTCCGCTGGTACGGCAACAGCCTCATGGTTGTGGTCATCCAGACCGTCCTGACCCTGCTGCTGTCCTCCATGGTGGCCTACGGGTTCGCGAAATACAAGTTCAAAGGCCAGAATGCCCTCTTCATGTGCGTGCTGATGGTCATGATGGTCCCCCTGGAAATCCTGATGCTGCCCATGTATACCCAGGTCAACGCCATGGGCCTGCGGAACAGCTACGCCGGCGTCATCCTTCCCTTCCTGGTCAGCATGAGCGCGGTGGTCTTCTACCGCCAGTTCCTTTCCGGCATCCCCTACGAGATGATCGAAGCCGCCCGCGTGGACGGCTGCACGGAATACGGCACCTTCTTCCGGATCATCATGCCGACCATGATCCCCGCCTACGCTTCCATGACCGTCCTGACCGGCATGGGTGCCTGGAACGCCCTGCTCTGGCCGATGCTCGTCATCTCCGATATGAAGAAGTACACCATCCCGATCGGCCTGAATACCCTCTGGTCCCCCTACGGCAACAACTATGACCTGATGATCACCGGCTCCTGTTTCGCGATCCTTCCCCTGCTGCTGATCTACCTCTTCGCCCAGAAGTTTATCGTGGAGGGCATGACCGCCGGCGCCGTCAAGGGCTGACCCGGC
>CADCNE010000134.1 GCA_902802805.1 uncultured Eubacteriales bacterium | reverse complement strand
CACCAGACGGACAGGGGCCTCTACCCGTATTCCGCCCACTACCTCAGGAACGTGAAGAAGCGGACGGGGGAGTACTGGTACAACCACTTCAACACCATCGGTCTCGTGGGCATGAACGAAGCCTGCCTCAACTTCCTGGGGAAGGACATCGGCAGCCAGGAGGGCCTGGCCTTCGCCTTGGAGGTCATGCACTTCCTCAGGGACCTGATGGTGGAGTTCCAGGAGGAGACGGGCCACAGCTACAACCTGGAGGCCACCCCCGCCGAGGGCACCAGTTCCCGCCTAGCCCGCCTCGACAAGGAGAAGTACCCTAACATCATCCAGAGCGGCCACGAGGAGCCCCAGTACACCAACAGCACCCAGCTGCCGGTGACCTATACCGACGACATCTTCGAGTGCATGGACCTGCAGGACGAGCTCCAGTCCCTGTACACCGGCGGCACGGTCCAGCACCTGTACCTGGGCGAGCGGATCAACGCCGTGGAGACCGTGAAGGACCTCATTCGTACCATCTTCACCAAGTACAAGATGCCCTATATCTCCATCACGCCCACCTTCTCCATCTGTGAGGACCACGGCTACATCTCCGGCGAGCACTTCTCCTGCCCGGAGTGCGGCAAGGCTACGGAAGTCTGGAGCCGTGTGGTAGGCTACCTCCGCCCTGTGCAGAACTTTAATGCAGGCAAGAAGGAGGAATACGTCCTCCGCAAGAAGTTCGTCCTGGATGAGCACGAGCTGCTCCACGAGCTGGAACGCGAACAAAAGGCGAGTTGATCCAACCAAAAACACAGGGAGCCGGGGGAGAGCCCGGCTCCTTTGTTGCCTGGTGAAATCAGCCCAATGTGAAGGTGAGGGCGTATTCGGGGTATGCGTTCGTGACGAAATGCATGCTCATCAGATACCCGTTCTCCTGCCGCGGGTTCTCCGTAGGGGTGTTCAACGGGATCTCGTACTCCGTTTTCTCAGCGTCTACAAAGGCGGATACATATCTCAGTACAGGGATCAGGGTCACGGTCCTGATCTGGTCGATGGTCTCCAAGTTCAGGCCGCGGATGTCCACGATATGGAATGTCAGCGTCCCGTCCTCGTTCTCGATCATGCCAAAGCCGGCAGGGTGCCAATCGCCTTTCTCCCCATCGATCAGGATATCGAAGGAGAGAGGCAGGTAGGCAACGGAGTTGTTCCATGCGTCATGGGCTTCTCCCTGGATGGAGTCGGGAAGAGTGATCTTCACCTTCAAATCATAGATGCCAAGTGCGTCAGCATAGGCTCCGGGCAGCGCTTCCATGCTCATGCCGTCCAACGACACGGCGCAGTTCGTCAGAATGGACACGGCGTCGTTCGGGTCGTCTGGAGTTGTCCACTGCTGGCGCGTGACAATGGTGTCGCCGGTCCAGACAACTTTTTCATCGCTGTTGCCTATGGGCCTTGCTTCCATGGCCTGATACCCGGTAACGTTGAACCGCACCGTACCCAGATCAACATTCAGCAGTTCCGTTTCAGGCAGATCGTCGTCTTCACAGACGGACACGATATACCGCGCCTTTGCCTGCAATGTGCCGTCTGCGTCCATGTTTTTCTCCAGCTGTTCGCGTACACAGTATATTTCGACAACCGAAACGATCTCGTTCTCCTCCAGATAAGCAAGGTTCAATTCGCTGATCTTAGCCATGTCCTCATAGGAAAGGTGCTCCCAGTCGAAAGTGTCGAGAAGATGCTCCCAATAGGCAGTATATGCCGGCGTTTCCGACAGATTCTGCACGAATTGGCTGATGGTGGACCCGTCGCTGAGCTCCAATACCAGGGATGCCAAGGGCCGCTCATAAAGGGGCATTTCCCCGGAGAGATATTCTTCGCCCGGACCGTTCTCATAAAGATCGTACACCCGCAGGGGGTCCACCTGGACAAACGTGGCGCTGCCGCCGGTATAATCGTCCAGCAAGGGCAGGGCGACGGTCCCCTTGAGGTGCATCGTCACGTATGCCGTGTTCCCATCGAACAGAGTATCGCCCAGGGTGATCTGAACATCCTGGTTCAGCAGTTCCGCCACCCGCATGGCCCCTTCGCTGTTCACCGCTTGAGAATCCGTGCGGTCGATCTCGTTGATCTTGATCTCGGTGTCCTCGGGCTTCGCCGTGGCGATCATGTTGTCCAACGCCTCGATGGCCGGCCGTTCGTTCGGGTCCGCGCTCAGGTATTCGTCCGGCCGGGTGATCCCCAACCAGCTCAGGACCTCCGCCCGGGTGTAGGGGATGACCATGACCGTGGTGCCGAGAAGGAGCAGCAGGGCCGCTGCTGCCATGCCCACCCGTCGCCAGAGGAAGCCGGTCCGTTCATATACCGTTTCAGGCATGTCGCCTGTCTTCTCATCTATCGCCGCTTTCAGCGTTTTTCCGTCCAGCAGCGACATATCCAACGCTTTCTGATAGAATTTCGATTCCTTCATGCTCTTTACCTCCCAGTCTCCGCGTCCACTTCATCCGCACGTAGATACTCCGGATGGCGTTTCGCCCCCGAAACAGGCGGCTCTTGACGGCCTCCGTGCCCATGCCCAACTCCCTGGCAATTTCCGAAATTGACAGCTCATAGCCATAATAAAGGACGAACACCCGATAGGTCTCCCTTGGCAGCTTCTTCGCTTCCGTCAGGATGTCTTGAGCCAAGGCCCGGTCCAGTACGGCGTCTTCGAAGACGACGTCATCCTTCAGCCGTTCCTCGGGCACGTCCTCTAACGAGCGCAGGTTCCGCTTATCCCGTTCGGCGTATCGGGCGATGATCTCCCGCTTGAGCATCTTCAGCAGGAACGCCTTGGGGAACAGCACGTCCAGATGCCCGTATCGCTCGATCCGCCGATAGAAGTCCAGGTATACGTTCTGCACCGCGTCCTCCGCGTCCGTAGGGTCGCTGAGGTGCACGATAGCGTACTTGAGCAGGACGCGATATGTGGTCTCGTAGACTCGATCAAAATAATGTTGATCCATCTTTCTTTCTCTTTCTGTAAGCGCTTACACCCATATAGAGCGGAAAGAGTGCGGCTTGGTTGCATGTAGGAAGAAAAAAACGCAGCCCGCTAATGCAGGCTGCGCTGGGAGGTAGAAGAGTATAGAGTTACGCTTTGCCGTTGCAGCCCAGCACGTCCACGATCTTGTGGNNNTATGGCTATGAGCTGTCAATTTCGGAAATTGCCAGGGAGTTGGGCATGGGCACGGAGGCCGTCAAGAGCCGCCTGTTTCGGGGGCGAAACGCCATCCGGGCCGCCTCGCGCAGTTGCTCCTCGGGGATGCCCACGGCGTCGGGCATCTTGCCGCCGCACTCGTTGATGATCTTCACGAACTCCTGGGGCACGGAGGAGGAGCCATGGAGGACGATGGGGAAGCCGGGCAGCCGCTTTTCGACCTCTTTGAGGATGTCGAAGCGGAGGGGCGGGGGCACCAGCTTGCCCTCGGCGTCCCGGGTGCACTGGGCGGCGGTGAACTTGTAGGCGCCGTGGCTGGTGCCGATGGCGATGGCCAGGGAGTCGACACCGGTGCGGGTCACGAAGTCCTCGACCTCCTCGGGACGGGTGTAGGAGGAATCCTCGGCGGACACGTTGACCTCATCCTCGATGCCGGCCAGGGTGCCCAGCTCGCCCTCGACCACCACGCCGTGGTCATGGGCGTATTCCACCACCTTGCGGGTGAGGGCCACGTTCTCCTCGTAGGGCTTGCTGGAGCCGTCGATCATGACGGAGGAGAAACCGCCGTCGATGCAGCTCTTGCAGAGCTCGAAGGTGTCGCCGTGATCGAGGTGTACCGCGATGGGCAGGTCGAAGCCGGCGGTCTGCTCGGCGTCCTGGATGGCGGCCTCGATGAGCTTCATTAGATAGACGTGCTTGGCATAGGCCCGGGCGCCCTTGCTGACCTGGAGGATCAGGGGGGCGTGCTGCTCGATGGCGGCCTCGGTGATGCCCTGGATGATCTCCATGTTGTTCACGTTGAACGCGCCGATGGCGTAGCCGCCGTCGTAGGCCTTCTTGAACATCTCTTTGGTGGTGACGATTGCCATAGATAATTCTCCTTTGTTCGTATTTTTGGATTCGTTATAATTGCCATAAATTATTCTCCTTTTTGCGTTTTTATGGATTCGGTTTATTATATCAACAACGGCGAAAAAAAGCAACTGTAACAAAACTGCAAAAACTCTGCAAAACCTCCCGCCGGGGTTTGCTTTAGGGAGGCAGAATCTGGTATACTTCAGGCAACGAAAGCTGTAGGAGGTCTCTGGTCATGTCGGAAAACAAAAAGATATCCCTGATCGTTCCCGTGTATTATGAGGAGGAGGTGCTGCCCATCGCCTACCCGCGGATGAAGGCGGCCCTCGAACAGACCGGGTACGACCACGAGATCATCTTCGTCAACGACGGCAGCCGGGACGGCACCATGAAGGTGCTGAGGAAGATCGCGTCGGAGGATAAGCAGGTGAAGGTCCTGTCCTTCTCCCGTAACTTCGGCCACCAGCTGGCTGTCACCGCAGGCATGGACGAAGCGACAGGCGACGCCCTCGTCATCATCGATGCGGATCTGCAGGACCCGCCCGAGCTGATCCCCGACATGGTGAAGCTGTGGGAGCAGGGGGCCGACATCGTCTACGGCCAGCGGAAGAAGCGGGAGGGGGAGACCTTCCTCAAGAAGTTCACCGCCGCCTGCTATTACCGCCTCCTCACCGCCATGAGCGCGTACCCGATCCCCCTCGACACCGGCGACTTCCGCCTCATCGGGCGGAACGTTGCGGACGTGTTCCTCAGGATGCGGGAGCACGACCGGTTCCTCCGCGGCATGTCCGCCTGGATGGGCTTCGAGGCGGTGCCCCTCGAGTACGTGCGCCAGGAGCGTGCGGCGGGGAAGACCAAGTACACCCTGAAGAAGATGCTCAAGCTCGCTCTCGATGGTATCACCGGCTTCTCCACCAAGCCTCTGACCATGCCTCTGATCCTGGGCGGCGCTGTGACGGGCCTTGCCCTGCTGGGCTTCTTAACGGTGCTTATATGCGCTTGCACCGTGGGCGCGGCGCTCTGGCTGTGGGCACTATGCGGTGTGGTGCTGCTGCAGGGGATCGTCCTATTGTGCCTGGGCATCCAGGGGACCTACATGGGCCGCATCTTCGAGGAATCCAAGGGGCGGCCGCTGTACATCGTGGCGGAAAAGCTCAATGGAAAGAATGAATCGAGGGACCAAAAATAATTATATCTTTTCTGTTGAAAACGGCGTCAACGTAGTATATAATGTTTGCGAAAAAATAAAAGGAGGCTTTTATGGCTACTATTCGAGTTGCAATCAACGGTTTCGGCCGCATCGGCCGTCTTGCGTTCCGTCAGATGTTCGGCGCTAAGGGGTATAAGATCGTCGCGATCAACGATCTGACCAGCCCCGCGATGCTCGCACATCTCCTTAAGTACGACACCGCCCAGAAGGGCTATTGCGGCGTGATCGGTGAGAACAAGCACACCGTCACCTCCAAGGAGCCCGTCTTCGAAGAGGACGGCAAGACCGTCAAGGTCCCCGGCTCCATCACTGTGGACGGCAAGGAGATCACCATCTATGCCGAGCCCAAGGCCCAGAACCTGCCCTGGAAAAAGCTGAAGGTGGACGTGGTGCTGGAGTGCACCGGTTTCTACACCAGCAAGGCCAAGGCCCAGGCGCACATCGACGCCGGCGCCAAGAAGGTCGTCATCTCCGCCCCCGCCGGCAACGACCTGCCCACCATCGTCTATAACGTGAACAACAACATCCTCACCAAGGAGGACAAGATCATCTCCGC
>CADCNE010000133.1 GCA_902802805.1 uncultured Eubacteriales bacterium | reverse complement strand
CTGCCCATGGAGGAGTTTGTCGCCTGGCAGGAGCTGACCAACGAGGCCGGCGCGGTCTGGCACGACGCGAAGGTGAAGAGTGACTGGAAGATGTTCGAGCCCTACCTCGAAAAGCTGGTGGCGGCCCGCCGCCGCTTCGCCTCGCTCAAATCGCCGGAAAAGCCCGCCTATGACGTCCTGCTCGACCTGTATGAAAAGGGCGCGTCCATGGAGACGCTCGATCCCTTCTTCCGGGCCCTCCGGGAGGACCTCTCCCCGGTCATCCGGGAGGTGGCCGCGCGGGAAAAGCCCGTCCCCGCCTTCCTGCAGAATACCTGGCCGGTGGAAAAGCAGCGCCTCTTCTCCGAAAAGATCATGGCGCTCGAGGGCATCGATCCCCTGAACTGCACCCTCGGGGAAACGGAGCACCCCTTCACCAACGGTACCAACAAATGGGACGTGCGCATCACCACCCACTACCATGAGGACGATCCCTTCGCCAGCATGTACAGCGTCATCCACGAGGGCGGCCACGCCCTCTATGAGCTGGACGTGCGGGACGACCTGCAGTTCACCTGCCTCTCCGGCGGCACCAGCATGGGCGTCCATGAAAGCCAGTCCCGGTTCTACGAGAACATCATCGGGCGCAGCCGCGCCTTCTGCACCCCGCTGCTGAAGATCCTGAAGGAGGTCTTCCCGGAGCAGGCCGGCGCCCTCACGGAGGAGGAGCTGTACTCGGCCATCAACCTGTCGAAGCCGTCCCTCATCCGCACCGAGGCGGACGAGCTCACCTACCCCCTGCACGTCATGATCCGCTACGAGATCGAAAAAGCGATGATCGACGGCACCCTGGCCGTGAAGGACATCCCCGGGGAATGGAACCGCCTGTACCGGGAGGTCCTGGGCGTGGAGGTGCCGGACGACCGCCGCGGCTGCCTGCAGGACAGCCACTGGTCCTTCGGCGGCATGGGCTACTTCCCGTCCTACGCCCTGGGCAGCGCCTACGGCGCGCAGATGCTCCGGGAGATGGAGAAGACCGTGGACGTATGGGGCACCGTCGCCAAGGGCGACCTGTCGCCCGTCACCGCCTGGCTCACGGAGAAGATCCATCAGTACGGCACCCTGAAAAAACCGCAGGACCTGCTGCCCGCCGCCATGGGCGGACCGCTGGATCCCGCGGTCTATACCGGGTACCTGAAAAAGAAATACAGCGAGCTCTACGGCCTGTAAGAAAAAAGCGGGTGCTGCATGATGCAGCACCCGCTTTCATTATGTACGTGCGATCGCCGTTACCAATTCCTGCTTCGCGCTCGGCTCGCAGCAATTGACGGCTGTAGCATGGCAGCTGTTACCCAAATCAGAGATTTGGACAGCTGCTCATTAAATGAGTTCGGCAATGTCCGGGTTGGCGCCCTTGATGAGCACCTTGGCGCCCTGGGCGGCCTCGGCGGAATCCGCGTGGGCCAGCAGCCACTTGTTGGCCGCCCACAGGATCTCGTCCTCGGCGTTCTTCACTTCGATCTCCGGCTTCGCCAGGTTCGTTCCCTTCGGCAGGACGACGATGACCTTGAAGCCCTGTCCCTTCTTCGCGCTGCAGGGGGCATAGTGCAGGGTCGTGGCGTACACTTCCACCATCACGCCGGCGGGGCAGTAATAGGCGACCACCTTGTCCGCGTCCAGCACGCCGTCCACCAGGTCTTCGCGCTTGGCCAGCAGCAGGATGAAGTCCTGCGTGCCCACGTTCAGTTCGCTGTCCCGGTGGTACTCCAGGCAGTTCATCTTCGTGTTGTGGCCGTTGCACCAGCCGATCTGGATGGGCATGCCGCCGTAGGCGTTGTTCCGCAGGTCCTTTTCAATGGCCAGCGCCTGCAGTTCGGCCTGTTCCGGCACATAGTCCACGCCGTCGGGGCAGGGCGTGACCTTGTCCAGGGTCTCCAGCAGTTCCTTCAGGTCGTAGCCGGTCATCACCTGGCCGTAGTTCTGGAATGACGGGTCGCTTACGGGTAAAATCTTCATGGGAATACCTCCTTATTAAAAATTCTTTGTTAAATCATATCTTTCGTAAAATTCCTTCCGGTAGTCCAGCAGGGAATCATTCGCGATCGCCTCCCGGATCTCCTCCATCATATGGATCAGGAACCGCAGATTATGGATCGACGCCAGCCGTCCGGCGGTGATCTCCTTCGCGTTGAACAGGTGCCGGATGTACGCCCTCGTAAAGTTTTGGCACGCGTAGCAATCGCATTGATCGTCCAGCGGGCTGAAATCCCGGGCATACTTCCCGTTCTTCACGACCACCCGGCCCCTGCTGGTCATGACGCTGCCGTTCCGGGCAATCCGCGTCGCCAGCACGCAGTCGAACATATCCACCCCGCGGATCACGCCCTCGATGAAGCAGTCCGGCGTCCCCACGCCCATCAGATACCGTGGCTTGTTCTCCGGCATGTAGGGCCGGATCTCGTCCAGCATCTCATACATCATCGGTTTCGGTTCGCCCACGCTCAGGCCGCCGATTCCGTAGCCGATGAAGTCCATATCCGCCAGTGCCTTCGCGCTCTCGACCCGCAGGTCCTTGAAAAACGCGCCCTGCACGATGCCGAACAGCGCCTGATCCTCCCGGGTATGGTGTGTTTTGCAGCGTTCCGCCCACCGGTGGGTC
>CADCNE010000132.1 GCA_902802805.1 uncultured Eubacteriales bacterium | reverse complement strand
GGAGCACGCTCTCGATCCTGTTTATGCCGAGAGCCTGGGCGTCAACGTGGACGATCTCTACGTGTCCCAGCCGGACACCGGCGAGCAGGCCCTGGAGATCACCGAGTCCCTGGTCCGCTCCGGCGCCATCGACGTGGTGGTGGTGGACCCCGTGGCAGCCCTGGTGCCCAAGGCGGAGATCGAGGGCGACATGGGCGACTCCCACGTGGGCCTGCAGGCGCGGCTCATGAGCCAGGCCCTCCGCAAGCTCACCGGCGCCATCAACAAGTCCAACTGCGTGGTCATCTTCATCAACCAGCTGCGGGAGAAGGTGGGCGTCATGTTCGGCAACCCCGAGACCACCCCCGGCGGCAAGGCGCTGAAGTTCTACGCGTCCGTGCGCCTCGACGTGCGGCGTATCGAGACATTGAAGGTTGGCGGCGAAGCCGTGGGCAGCCGCACCAAGGTAAAGGTGGTCAAGAACAAGGTGGCCCCGCCCTTCCGCACGGCGGAGTTCGACATGCTCTACGGCGAGGGCATCTCCCGGGAGGGCAGCGTCATCGACCAGGCCGTCAACCGGAAGATCATGACCAAGTCCGGTGCCTGGTTCAACTACGGCGAGATGCGCATCGCCCAGGGCCGGGACAACGCCCGCCAGTTCCTCAAGGACAACCCGGAGCTCTGCGACGAGATCGAGAACAAGATCCGTGCCCAGGTGGAAGAGGAAAAGCAGAAGGCTCAGGCCGAGGCCGAAGCCCGCAGGGCCGCCCGCCGGGCCGCGCTGGACGCGGTGAAAGGCGAATAAAGACCGATAGGATGGCGCTCTGCCTGCGGGCAGGGCGCTTTTTGCGAGGACTATGAAAGTACAGGACTATATCGTTTCCCGAAACGGGTACAACGTGAGCTGCAAGCTCTATTATGAGGACAGGAAGGCTATCCGCGGGGTGGTCCTCTTCGGCCACGGTTTCGGCGGGCACAAGGACAACAGGGCGGCGGAGCGGTTCGCCCAGCGGGCCCTCGACAAGCTGAAGCTGTGTACGGTGACCTTCAACTGGCCCTGCCACGGGGACGACGTGCGCAAGAAGCTGCGCCTCGACGACTGCGACGGGTATCTGACCGCCATGATCGAGGATATTCGGGAGCGGTACGGGGCCCCCGCCCTCTACGCCTACGCCACCAGCTTCGGAGGGTTCCTGTTCCTCAAATATATATCGGACCACGGCAGTCCCTTCGTGCGCATGGCCCTGCGCTGCCCCGCGGTGGATCTCTATGCGGTGCAGACCCAGCGCATCATGACCCCGGAGGAGCTGGAGCGGGTGGAAAAGGGCAAGGAGGTGGCCGCGGGTTTCGACCGAAAGGTGGCCATCGATAAAACGTACCTGGACGAGATACGGGCCGTGGACCTCATGAGCCGGGACTTCACCCCCTGGATGGACGACGTGCTGATCCTCCACGGCACCCGGGACGAGATCGTGCCCATGGACACGGTCCGGCGGTTCGCCGACGACCAGCTCATGGAGTTCGTGCCCATCGAGAACGCCGACCACCGGTTCCAGGACCCCAGGACCATGGACGAGGCCATCAAGGCCATATTGGAGTTTTTCACATAATAGGAATAAATGAAAGCATCGCAGCTTTTCTTGAAAGAAAAGCTGCCCAAAAGAACTTAAGAAAGGATCGGTTTTTTATTCCGATCCCTCTTTTTCTTCTTAAGCTTCTCTTTTTTGCGCCGCTTTTTTCTCTTCACCGAAGAGAAAAAAGCGGCACAGTAAGTTTATTGCTTCGGCTTGAGCTTCGTCCGTCGCCCGTCCGGGGTCTCTATATAGGTGTTGTCGAGCTGGGAGCGGAGGCTCTCCCTAAAGGCGGCCACGTACTCCTTGCGGAGGGCGTCCCGCTCGGCAAGCTCCGCTTCCGTCAGGGGGACGCCGCTCTTATACTTCTTCGCCAGCTCATTGAGCCGGAGGATCCGTTCATCGGTCATAGGTCACTTGCCCATGGCGGTCTTGAACTCTTCCCAGGCGCTGTTGTAGAGCTCGATGTCCGTGCCGAGGTCGTGGTACACGCTGCAGCGGGCCAATGTCTCGTCCGTGGGGTTAAAGGTCTCGTTCTTCACCAGCTCCTCGTCGATCCTATCGAGAGCCCCCTGGTTGGGCGTGGAGTAGTAGATGAACTCCGTGTTCCGGGCGGCCAGGTTGGCGTCGTTCAGGAAGTTGATGAAGGCAAAGGCCGCGTCCACGTTTTTGGCGGTCTTGGGGATGACCACGTTGTCGAACCAGACGTTGCTGCCCTCCTGGGGGATCACATAGGCAAGGTCCTCGTTCTCCTCCATGCAGAGGATGGCGTCGCCGGCGTAGGTGACGGCCAGGGCTGCCTTGCCGTTGATCATGGAGGCCCGGATGTTGTCGGTGCCCAGGCCCTTGAGGAGCGGGATCTGCTTGATGAGCTCCTCCTTGGCGGCGGCGATCTCGTCGGGGTTCGTGGTGTTCATGTCATACCCGAGTCGCAGGAGGGACACGGCCATGGCGTCACGGACGGAGTCGTACATCCAGATCTTCTCCGCGTATTTCTCGTCCCAAAGGATGTTCCAGCTGTCCACGTCCCCCTCCACCATCTTGGTGTTGTAGAGGATGCCCACGGTGCCCCACATGTAGGGCAGGGAGTACTTGTTGCCGGGATCGAAGGTGTTGGTGACCTCGAACATACGGGCGGCGATGT
>CADCNE010000131.1 GCA_902802805.1 uncultured Eubacteriales bacterium | reverse complement strand
CCAGCCAGGTGGTGGCGGGCTGGTTCTGGGCGATGAGGCCCAGGACCAGGAGGAAGGGCGCGCCCAGGAGCACGGCGTACAGGTTCTGGAAGATCAGGTTCTCCGCCGCGGGAGTCTCAAAGAGGGGATCGATCTCCCGGCAGAGGATGAGGCCCGTGCTCACCGTGCCGGTGAGCATGCCGTAAAAGCAGAGGAACTGCTCGTGGGCATAGTCCGGGAACAGCTTCTGGCTGGCGAAGCGAACGAAGAGGAAGGTGACGAAGGCGCCCGCCGCGCAGATGAGGATGAGGGGCACGATGAACTCCGGATGGGCGAAGGCCGTGAGGTCGATGGAGGCGATGGAGGCCACCACCATGATGTCGAACATCCAGCCGGAGATCCGGTTCAGGAGGAAGGTGTTGCGGTACTCCCGCTTCATCCAGCCCGCCTTGGAGAAGGCCTTGAGGAGGGCCTTTACGATGACGCAGGCGAGGAGTCCGAACAGGAAGTTGAAGCCCCAGATGGTGGACTGCAGGGTCTTCACATAGAAGGGGATGCCCCCAAAGGCGGCGTCGATGCCCTTCATGATGCCGTAGGCCAGGATGTAGGTGACCAGGATGAGGGCCGCCTGGACGGTGAACTTGTCCATGCTCTCGCTGAGAGCGATCTCACCCTTGCCGGTGATGGCTTCGGCTGTCAGATCCTCCTTCTCGTCGGCGTTCTCGTGCATCTTCAGCTTCCCCTTCCGCTGCATGACGTTCATGTAGAGGACGCCGCCCACGCTGGCGGAGACGAAGCCCATGGCCGCCACGGTGAGGCCGAAGCTGGAACCGTTGACGAAGCCGTAATTGTTCTCGAAGGTGAGGCCCCAGTTGAAGGCCTGTCCCGGCCCCTGCCCGAAGCCCAGGGGCAGCAGGATGCCGCTGGACGCGAACACCTTGCCCTTGAAGAGGTAGAAGAAGCCCAGAGTGATCAGCAGCCCCACCACGCCCTGGATGAGATAGCCGCAGACGGTGATGGCGCCGGAACGGAAGATCTCCCCGTTGCGATGCTTGTTCCTGGCCCGCTGGCTCTGCTTGAGGGACATGGCCACCACGCCAAGGCCCAGACCGTGATAGGTCATGGCCTCCAGGGTGATGAGGTTGTTGCCGCTTCTGAAGAAGCTGACGCCGGTGATGGCCCTATAGATGCCGTCGCCGATGAGCAGCAGGAAGCCAGCCAGCACCGCGCCGGGCAGCAGGGACTTTCTGAGAAAGGGGATCATCCGCCGGAGCGCGCCCGCCAGGAGCAGGGCCCCCGACAGGATGGCCAGCATGATGACGAAGTTCCAGACCTCGATGTTCTGGAAGCTGGTGAATTCGGATACGGCAGCGTGAATGATCATAGGTTCTCCTTGTCTTGCAGCGCCTGTGCATGAGCGGCGCCTTGCTCCTTGAGCAGCTCGTCCGTTTCCATGAGGGCGTTCCACTTGTCCAGGGAATCGTCCAGTACGGCGGTGAGCTTTTCCACTTCCTCCTGGGTCATATGCAGGGCGATGCGCTTCGCCAGCACCCGGCAGCTCTGCTCGAAAGCAGAGCCGCAGCCCTTGAATTTCTCCGTCAGCTCCAGATGGAACTCCCGTCGGTCCGTTTCGGAAGGGACCCGATTCACATAGCCCTTGCGGATCAGACAGTTGACCCGATAGGTGGCGTTGCTCTGGGAGATGCCGGCGAACCGGGCGAACTGGGAGATGGTGGGCCGCTCCAGGGTCTCGATGCCTTCGAGACAGAATATCTCCATGGGCGTCAGGTCCTTGCTGTCCTCCCGGACCGTGATGAACATCTTGCGCAAAAATCCCAGCCGCATCCGCAGCATGACCCGTGACAGTGACTCGCTGAGCATACAACTCACCCCCAAACGGATAATATACTACTGTTTTTTTAAGTATATTCCTGTTTTTTGTCCGCGTCAACGAAAAACGACGAAAAAGCGTATATTTTTTTATTGCATAAAAGCAGAGCTTGCGGGTCGGTGGGGCCCGAAGCTCTGTGCCGGGTCGCCTATGGAAGGCGCCGTTATTCCCCCTGGGCCTCCAGATACTCGTTGATCTGGTTGACCAGGGCGTCGGCGTCGATGCCGTGGACGGCGCAGGCCTGCTCCAGGTTCTCGAAATGGGACATCATGCACCCAAGACAGTGCATGCCCGCGCCCATGAGGATCTGGGCGATGCCCTCGTCCATCATGACCATTTCCCTAATGTTCATATCCTTGGTGACTTCTTTCATGATCCTATACTCCTTATTTGTTGTTCCCTATAGTATATCCTCAGTTTCAGCTTTTGGCAACGAACTGATTGCGGCATTTGGTGCAGGTGACCTTGATCTTCCCCTTGCCCCGGGGGACCCTAAGGCGCTGGGAGCACTGGGGGCAGATGAGGTACCGGTAGGTCCGATACTCATGCCACTGCTGCTTCCACTTATCGAGGATGCCTCCGGAAGATGCGGACCCGGCGGGGCGCTGAGCGGAGCCGGCAGTGGGGGTCTTGCCCCGGAAGAAGTCCGTGACCGCCGTGACCGCGGCCAGGAACTTCATGTTCTCGTTGCTCCGCTTCTCGGGATGCCCCGCAAAGAGGCGGATGCCCAGAAAGACCAGCGCCGCCACGAACAGGAGCCGCAGCAGGGTGTTGAGCCCCGCGTACCGGTTCAGCACGAAGCTCAGCAGGTAGCAGACGCCTGCCGCGATGAGCAGGGCTTTGTTCAGTTCGTCCAGGTGCAGCTTAGGTCTCATAGGAACGTTTCCTTCCGATAGATGCAATATCCTTCCGCGGGGACCAGGGCGCTCAAAACGCTCCGCACCC
>CADCNE010000130.1 GCA_902802805.1 uncultured Eubacteriales bacterium | reverse complement strand
CTGTTCCCATTCCGAACACAGAAGTTAAGCTCACATACACCGACAATACTTGGCTGGAGACGGCCCGGGAAGATAGGCAGCCGCCGGGACCCCAAAGAGTCACTCGACAGAGTGGCTCTTTTCTTTTTCTCCGTTATGTTATATACTGTTTGCATTAGAAAAACCATCAAGGAGCTCCCCATGTGCGGACGGTATCGTTTCGGAGAAGGGATATGGGATGAGGACCTGGCTGTGACCATGGCCCAGGCGGTCCGCATCGCGGAAAAGTTCGGTGTGAAGATGAAGACCGAAGGTGAGATCCGCCCCACGGACGTCGCGCCGGTGATCGCGCCCTCCGCCCGGGACAGGAGCCTCGGTGCCTTCCCCATGCAGTGGGGGTTCACCCACCCAAAGCGGGGCATGCTGGTGTTCAACACCCGCATGGAGACCGCCCAGGAGCGAGGCATGCTGGCCGGCAGTATTGACGATCGCCGGTGCCTTGTGCCGGCTGAATGTTACTATGAGTGGAAGAAGATCGACCCGAAGCGAAAAGAGCGATACGCCTTCCGCGCCACGGACGGGTCCCCGCTTTTTATGGCGGGGCTGTACATCCGCACCTCGGACGTGCGGCAGCTCCCCTGCTTTACCATACTGACCCAGGACGCCCAGAAGGCCATCCGGGACCTGCACCCGCGGATGCCGGTGCTGGTGCCCTGGTCCCGCGCGGCGGAGTGGCTGAGCCCGGACACTGACTTTTTGGGCATGCTCCACGACTTGCGTGTGGAGGTACAGGCGGAGCCCGCGTGAACCATAAGGAGGGAACATGGAGAAACGAAAGAACAGCCTGAATATCAGCGCCAGGAGCTTTTTGGCGGCCACCGTCATCATCTTCCTGCTCATGGCGGCCACCTATGCCCTCACTTTCCTGGTGCCCGGCGGCGAGTACGCCCGGACGGTTGACGAGGCGGGCCACACCATCATCGACACCCAGGCGGGCTTTATGGCTGTGGAGGGCGGGCTGCCCTTCTGGAAGTGGCTGCTGTCCCCGTTCTTGGTGCTGGGGGCCGAGGGCTCGGGGGCACTCATCGCGGTCATCGCCTTTTTGCTGGTCATCGGCGGAGTGTTCAACGCCCTCCACGAGTGCGGGCTCATGAGCTACATGCTCCAGAAGCTGGTCCACCGCTTCGGCTCGGTCCGGTATACCCTCATGGCGGTGCTGATCCTGTTTTTCATGGCCATGGGCTCCCTCGTCGGCTCCTTCGAGGAGGTGGTGCCCTTGGTGCCCATCGTCACGTCTCTGGCCGTGGGCCTCGGGTGGGACGTGCTCACCGGCGTGGCCATGAGCCTTTTGGCGGCGGGCTGCGGGTTCGCGGCGGGCGTGGCCAACCCCTTCACCATCGGCGTGGCCCAGACCCTGGCGGGGCTCCCCATGTTCAGCGGCATCTGGCTTCGGCTGGTGGCCTTCGTATGCATCTACCTGCTGCTCCTCTTTTTCGTCCGTTTCCACGCCAAAAGGCTGCCCGAGAGGGGCACCGGCGCGGGGCTGGGGGAGCATGTGCCCGACCCGCGGATGGACCGGGGGTTGCTGCTGTTTGGCTGCATCCTGGGTGCAGGCATCGCGGTGGTCCTTTCCTCCGGGTTTATTCCGGCCCTCCGGGACTACACTATGATCATCGTGGCCGTGATGTTCCTGGTGGCGGGCGTCGCCGCGACCCTGGCGGCGGGCATGGGCGTAAAGGGGCTATTTAAGTCCTTTCTTTCTGGCCTTATCGCTATCGCGCCGTCGGTGCTCATGATCCTGATGGCGGCGTCCATTCGGTACACGCTGGTGGAGGGGAAGATACTGGATTCCCTGCTCCACTGGGCCGTCACCGCCGCGGGGGGCATGTCCCGGGCCGCGCTGGTGCTGTTCATCTACGGCATCTGCCTGGTGCTGAACTTCTTTATCCCCTCCGGCTCCGCCAAGGCGTTTTTGCTGATCCCGCTGATCGTGCCGCTTGCTTCCTTCTTCGGCGTCAGCAGCCAGATCTGCATTTTGGCCTTCGCCTTCGGGGATGGGTTCAGCAACGTGTTCTATCCCACCAACCCCTGCCTGCTCATCTCCCTGGGCCTGGTGGATTCGAGCTACGGCAAGTGGGCCCGGTACTCGGTGAAGTTCCAACTTATGAACCTGATGCTGACGGCGGGGCTGCTGCTCTTTGGCCTGGCCGTGGGCTATTGATATAGAGGTAAACAGATGTTCTCATTTCTGAAAAGGAAGAAGGCGCCCTACGTTCAGACGTCCACCGAGGCCTGGCAGGACCAGTGGCGGAGCCTGGTGCCGCCTGAGTGTCGAAACGTGCCGGTGGTGGTGGACGGGGTGAGCATCGAAGCGTACGTGCTGGTGAACCACTTCGCCATGATGCTCCAGGATGGGCTGCTGATGGAGGCCAGCTTCTTCGACGTGTGCGAGCACTTCCAGCGGGCCGGGTACCACGTGATCTGGCTCATGCGCTGTACCCAGGACGTGCACAACGGGTATTTGAAGAAGGCGGGGGAGAGGGACGGCGTCACCCGCTGGCTCTGGAAGGCGCCTACCACCAACTTCGGCCGCTGGATCTCCGACAACGGGGAGGCGTCCATCCTCATCCAGCACATGGAGCTGCCGGAGGGGGACATCCACGCCTCGGACGCGCCGATCCTCGGCCGGGTCACCTGGGCCACCAGCGACGACGACACCAAGATGATCCCCGGCCGCACGGAGTTCCAGACCGTGGCTCTGCCCGCGACCCCGCGGCAGCTGTTGAGATGGCTGAACGGGGAATCGTTGAGAAGCATATCGGAATAGTGGATTTATAAAAGCACGCGCCCTTTCTTGAAAGAAAGGGTGCAACCGAAAGAACTT
>CADCNE010000129.1 GCA_902802805.1 uncultured Eubacteriales bacterium | reverse complement strand
GTCAGCATCGATGTTCTTGTCCGCGACCTTGCCTTCATCGATGAGCTGCTGGAGCTTCATGCCCGCGACGATGCCGCCGACATAACGCGCTTCAAAGATGTTGGTGAAGGCGTTGTGGAAGTTGGGGAGACCGGAAGCCTTGGCGGTGTCGCCCGTCATGGCGACGAACTGGACTTCGGGATGCTCTTCTGCAGCCTGCTGGGTGTAGGACTGGTGGCTATAGGAGTTGGTGATAACGAGGTTGCAGCCCTGCTCAACGCAGTCGATGCAGGCGTCGTAGCAATGCTCGTCTTCGGGTACGTTGTACTTCCAGACGACGTTCGCATCGGTGAGACCGAGCGCTGCGATAGCTTTCTGCACGCCAAGAATGTGAGCGTAGGTGTATCCTTCGTTCTCATCGCCCACGAGGACGACGCCGACCTTGACGTCCGCGTCAGCCTTGGTGGTCTTGGTATAGCCAACGATGGCAAAGACCATCAGCAGGCTAAGCGCAACAGCCAAAAAGCGTTTCATTTAGTTTCTTCCTCCTGTTATTTGTTTATTGCAGGCTGTGGGCCTTACAATCGTTCCGTTTGTTCTTCATCCCAAAAAAAGATGCGAACAAAATCACATCATCATTGTAGCAGAAAAAGATCGGTTTGTACAGATATGAATTTGGGTTCTTGTGAAAAAAGGGATGCTTCGGATGCGAAAATCAAGATGACCGGGAAGAAAAGTTATGGTATACTGATATCGGATCGGAGGTGTTTTGATGCGCACGCTGCTGAAAAATGTGGATACCGTCGTTTCCTGCGACGGGCAGGATCGGGTGTACCGGCATACGGACATATGGTTTCGAGACGGGATGATCGAAAAGATAGGCCCTCTGGACGAGCAGCCGGATCAGGCGTTCGACTGCACCGGCATGATCCTCTATCCTGGGTTCGTCAACACCCATCATCATCTGTACCAGTACTTCACCCGGAGCCTTGCCAAGGTCCAAGGCATGGAGCTCTTTGACTGGCTCAGGACCCTCTATGAGATCTGGAAGAATCTGAACGGGGACACGGTGTACCTTTCTTCCCTGGCCGCCATGGGGGAGCTCATGCGATACGGCTGCACCACCTGCTTCGACCACCACTATGTGTTTCCCCGAGGCGCCGGGGACCTGATCGCCCGGCAGATGGCGGCGGCGGACAAACTGGGCATCCGGTTCGTGGCCTCCCGGGGCAGTATGGACCTGTCCAAGAAGGACGGGGGACTGCCGCCGGACAGCGTGGTCCAGACCATCGACGAGATCATGGCGGACAGCCAACGACTCATCGAAGCGTGGCACCATCCGGACAGAGATCACATGCACGATATCGTTCTCGCTCCTTGTTCGCCCTTCTCCGTCAGCGGCGATCTGATGCGGGAGAGCGCGAAGCTCGCTCGGGCCTACGGCGTCCGCCTCCACACTCACGTAGGGGAGACCAAGGACGAGGAGAACTATACCCTTGGTCGCTTCGGCATGCGGCCCGTGGCCTATATGGAATCCCTGGGCTGGGTGGGAACGGACGTATGGTACGCTCACGGCATCCACATGAACGACGAGGAGCTGGACCTGCTGGCCGCTACAGGCACAGGCGTGGCGCACTGCCCCAACTCCAATATGAAGCTCCACAGCGGCGTCTGCCGGGTGCCGGACATACTCCAAAGGGGCGTGAAGGTGGGACTTGCCGTGGACGGGTCCGCCAGCAACGATGGAAGCAATATGATGGACGAGATCCGTACGGCCTTTCTGCTCCATCGCCTGACCTGGGGCGAGAAGGCCCCCACAGGCTATGAGCTCCTCAAGATGGCCACTATGGGCAGCGCATCTGTGCTGGGCCGTTCGGATATCGGCAGCATCGGGGAGGGCATGCGGGCCGACTGCTTCCTGATCCGTAAGGAGCAGCCGGACTTCCTGTGCGCAGAGCTGGACCCCAAGTACCTCTTTGGGAACGTGGGGTATCATAAGCCATGCGACCTGGTGTTCGTCAACGGCAGGCTCACTGTGCAGGATGGGCATATCCTGGGCGTAGACGAGGACCGGCTGTATCGTGAGGGGAGACGGGAGATCGAACGGCTTCTGAGCTGAACATACAGGCCCTTGTATCCCGTTCATCCCTCGGTCACAACATGTTGAATGAGCCATTACGGAAAATTGAATGGCTCATGAAGCGAATATGAACGCTACTTAAACATTTTGTATTGATTTACATGCCCATTCAGAACCTATGCATCCGTGACTGAATAGATACCCATGGAAGTGAATATCCAAAACCGCGGCGGCCCGCCTTTTGGGGCCGTCGTTTGGTTTTATCCACACCCTTTATTCACCGTATACCCAGAATATCGGCAAGATGTTGTATTCATTTCTGGCGGTTGACACAAAATATGCCAGCCGCTATACTTCGAGCCGAAAGATAGAAACCGGGAGGGGCCTATGATCAGACAGATCAAAAAGCGGGACGGACGCATCGAGTCCTTCGACCAGAAGAAGATAAAGAACGCCATCTGGAAGGCGGCCAAGGCCGTGGGCGGCACCAACGAAGCCATCGCGGAGGACCTCTCAGATCAGGTGGTGGAGATGGTCTCCGCCCGCTTCACTGACGCCGTGCCCGAGGTGGAGGATATCCAGGATGCGGTAGAGAAGGTCCTCATCGAGAACGGCCACGCCAGGACCGCCAAGGCCTACATCCTCTATCGGGAGAAGCGCCGCGCCACCCGGGAGATCAACGCCATGATCGGCGCCACCATCGACATGTTCGGGGACTACCTGGACGACAAGGACTGGGGCACCAAGGAGAACGCCAACATGCAGCGCAGCGTGAACGGCCTCTGGCTCTACAAGGTCTATCCCGAGGACGTGAGAAAGGCCCACGAGAGCGGCGACGCTCATATCCACGATCTCGGCTTCTTCGGCCCCTACTGCGCGGGCTGGGACCTTCGTCAGCTCCTGATGGACGGCTTCGGCGGCGTGGAGGGGAAGGTGGAATCGAGTCCCGCCAGGCACCTTCGCTCCTTCCTCGGTCAGGTGGTCAACTCCACTTTCACCACCCAGGGCGAGACCGCAGGCGCCCAGGCCTGGTCCTCATTCGACACCTACTGCGCCCCCTTCATCCACTACGATCACATGACCTTCGAAGAGGTCAAACAGTGCCTGCAGGAGTTCGTGTTCAACATCAACGTGCCTACCCGGGTGGGCTTCCAGTGCCCCTTTTCCAACCTGACCTTTGACATCAAGGTGCCCCGGACGTTGCGGGAGGAGCCCGTTATCATCGGTGGGGAATACATGGACAAGACCTACGGAGACTTCCAGAAGGAGATGGACCTCTTCAACCAGGCCTTCTGCGCCGTCATGCTGGAGGGGGACTCCAAGGGCCGGGTGTTCACGTTCCCCATTCCCACCATCAACATCACCCGGGATTTCGACTGGAACAGCCCCGTGGTCAACAGTTTCATGGAGATCACCTGCAAGTACGGCATCCCCTACTTCGCCAACTACGTGAACTCCGACCTGTCGCCGGAGGACGCGGTGAGCATGTGCTGCCGGCTCCGCCTTGACAAGCGGGAGCTTCGCAAGCGGGGCGGCGGCCTCTTCGGCAGCAACCCTATGACGGGCAGTATCGGCGTATATACCATCAACCTGCCCCGGATCGGGTATCTCGCCACCGATAAGGAGGACTTCTTCGCCCGCCTCAAGCGCGTGGCGGA
>CADCNE010000128.1 GCA_902802805.1 uncultured Eubacteriales bacterium | reverse complement strand
GTCTGCAAGAAGCTCAGCATGCCGAAAAAGGCTGCTGTCGAAGCCATCGCCATGTATGAAATGACCTATGGCGGCGGTGCTGCCACGGCTCATGATGTGTTTCTCGCCATGCAGGAGATCCCCTTCATCATGAAGACCTCCGGTGCCCCCGAGAGCAAGCTTTTAGTCCTGGAGGAGAACATGGCCAGAGCCTTGACGCTCAACTGGAACGAATACGATCTGGCAAAGGCGGTGGAATACTGATGGCCTCCCCTATCATTCTCTGCGATACCGCGGGCATGAGCAACGAGCGCTGGCTTGAGTGCCGCGCCCATGGCCCCAAGGGAGATATCGAGTACACCGTCGGCGGCAGTGATGTCGCCGCGATCTTCGGCATCTCGCCCTGGACGACGCCGCTGGAGCTCTGGATGATCAAAAAGGGCCGTATGAAGCCCGCCGTCAAGGCAAACGCCCTGCAGTTGGAGATGGGACATCTCCTGGAACCCATCGCCGCGCATTTCTATGCGGTGAAATCCGGAAACCGTGTCTATGACGACACCTACATGTATCAGCACGCGGATCACCCCTACGCGCTGGCAGACTTCGACCGGCGCTTCGAGCGTGCCTCCGACGGTGAGCCAGGCATTCTGGAATGCAAAAGCACCACCTACCGCCATGCCTCAGACTGGGATGACGGCGGCTTTCCCCTTTACTACGAGATGCAGCTTCGCTTTTATCTCTCCGTTGCCGATGTGAATATCGGGGCATTTTCGGCGGTCTGGGGCAACAACCCGGATAACGATATCGCCACGCCCGAAATCACACGGGATATGGCAAAGGAGGACATGATCTTTGAGAAGCTGGATCAGTGGATCTGGAGCCTCAAGCATGATAAGCCGCCCACCATGTCCGGTATTCCCTCGAAGCTTGCGCTGGAATCCCTCGCCCGGATCTATCAGGCGAGCGATCCGACGCTGCCGACGGTGGAGCTGCCGAAGAAATGCGAGCCCTCCCTGCGCAAGATTCTTTCCCTGCAGAAGGATATCGACGCCTGTCAGGCGGAGATCAAGCGCTATGAGGAGCAGATGAAGGCGCACACGGTACGCATCGCGGAGCTTATGAAGGAGCATGAGCACGGGGTCCTTGAGACCACGACAGACAAGCTCCTCATAGACTTTGTGACGAAATCCTCCAAGCGGGTCAGCAGCACGGAGCTGAAGAAAAAGTACCCGCTTATCTATGACGAGGTCGTTTCGACCTCCAACAGCCGCAAGCTGCGTGTATCAGCGGAGGCGAAATAAAGAAGGGAATCAGACATGAAGAAATTTTACACACCCGTGGATCTGCGCTCCCGGGCAGACATGACGGCCTATCTGGAGAATCATTTTCGCTATCCCACGATGAACTCCTGGAATCAGGCCACGAGCTATGCCTGCAATCTCAAGGTGGACAGACTCGGTCTGAGCGCCGGGATCGTGGAGAAGCTTCTGGATATGCTGGACACATACGAGTTTCAGGAGGCCATGCAGGATCTGCGCACCCGTTTCGGTATGGAGCATGACTATCTCTGGCAGGTGGGCATGAACGGACGCAGCGGCGGATACCTGGTTTTATACCAGGGCTGTCAAAAGCCGTCCGGCTACAGGTCCTACTGCCGGGAATGCGGCCAGCGCAACTACAAGAGTGTCTCCGAATCCGGGGATGTATGTGGCCGCTGCGGCAGCCACAGCCGGGTGGATTACACCACACCGCCCATGGAGATCATCACCTATCCCGGCCGCGCTACAGATGACGGCGAGGACTTTGAGGATTGGAGCCTTGTTCAGCTCCGGGAGCGCGTCAAACTGGTTCAGGAGCTGGATCAGCTCGCCGACGCCATGGTGGCGGAGGCTCTGGAGCTTGCCCGCACCTGCACGGTGGAAACCGAAGAGTATTTTGTGCCGAAGACGCGCAAGGTGCTCGTTCCGTCCGCATAAGGAGGCGCCTATGCTCTGTCAGTTTGAAAAGCTCCTCTACCCCAAGGATGCCCACGCCGCCAGTGCCGGCAGCTACATGGTGGCGGTCTACCGCCCCTGTGAGATCGTCCGGGACAGCAGCGGCGGTATCCTCCCCCAGTTCAAGGCCGTCGGGTACTTTCTGCCCGTCTCCAATCATCTGCGCTACGACATGAAGGGCCACTGGTCCCGCAACGCCAAACACGGCCCCCAGTTTGAGGTGGACAGCTATGACGAGGTCATCATCCCCAGCCGCGACGGCATCATCGGGTATCTCAGCTCCGGCCAGATCAAGGGCATCGGCCCGAGGATCGCGGAGAAGATCTACGATGCCTACGGGAATCTGGCGCTGGAGGTTCTGGACAAGGAGCCGGATAAGCTCCTCGGGATCCCCGGCATCAGCCAGACAAGGCTCACGAAGATTTGTGACTCGTATCTCGCCAACCGGGCTGCCAGAGACGTGGTGGCCTTTCTCACGCCCTACGGGATCACGGCAAACCGCGCGGTGAAGCTCTACAAGGAGTACGGCAAGGAGGCCATGTCCATCGTCAAAGAGCACCCGTATCAGCTCTGTGAGCTGGCGGGGATCGGCTTCAAGACGGCGGATAAGATCGCATCGAGCGTCGGCTTCACACCCCTCTCCACCGAACGGGTGGACGCTACCCTCCTGTATACCCTGACCGAAGCCGAAAGCCGCGGTCACCTCTGTATGGAGAAGCACGCGTTCATCAAGAGCTGCTCAAAGCTTCTGGAAACCCCTGAGCTCACCGAAGAGATGCTCGCAAACCGCGCCGCGCGTCTTGTATCCGAGGGCGATCTCGTCTCCTATCAGGGGATGGTCTACCGGGTGTCCAATGCCCAGAGTGAAGCATCTCTCGCAACTCATATTCACCGCCTGCTCCAGTCTGCATGCCAATATGAGTATGAGGATCTGGATCAGGAGATCGACGCC
>CADCNE010000127.1:3066-9788 GCA_902802805.1 uncultured Eubacteriales bacterium | reverse complement strand
GGTCTGGTGGAGGTTCTCGGCGGAGGTGTTGGTCAGGGCCTGGCAGTCACCGTAGAGGTGATACTTCTTGCCGAAGGTGGTCCAGAAGCAGCCGTCGGGGTCCTGAGCGTCGATGTTGAACTCCTGGGTGACCTTGTTCACCTCGTCCTGGGTCACGGGATGGTAGTCGGCGGAGACGCCGCCCACCAGGAGCGTGATGACAGCCAGGGCCGCGATGGCGATCTTCTTGGTCTTGGCGTCCAGCTTGTCGTTCTTGAGGATGAGCACGAGGCCGATGACGAAGAAGATCAGGAAGGCCATGATGAGGCCCAGCTGGTTCCAGATGAACTGGACGATCTTGTTGTGGGACTTGACGGGATGGATATGGTTAGCCTTCTTCCACAGCAGGGCGGCCCCGATGCACAGGGCCACGGCCACCACGATGTCGATGATCATGGGCGTGTAATTCTTCAGCACCAGCATCCGCATGGCGCCGAAGGGCAGCTCCATATCGCCGATCTGGGGCAGGTACATGGCCACGATGGCCAGGGCCCACATGACGAACGCCAGGACCCGCAGCAGGACGGTGTTCTTCTTTTTGCCGGTCTCCTGCTCCTCCATCTGGGCGAGGGCAGCTTTCAGGGCGGCGGCGGAGGGCTTCTTCGCTTCCGCAGGCTCAGCCTTTTTCGCAGGCGCCTTCTTGGCGGGCTCCTTCTTTTCTGCCGCTTCCGCGGTCTTTGCTTTCTTTTCTTCTTCCAAAGTGAGTTTCCCCCTTGTAATGATGCACCATATATACTATGGATAAATGCAGTATACCACAAGGGATGGTAGCTTGCAATCATTTCCGAAACAAAATCTGTGTTTTTTTGCGTCTTTGGATTGATATTCCTGCACGATTGTGGTATTTTTATGCTATCTTGGAAAGGAGATATGACCATATGGATTCCATTCGCAGTTTGTTGGATGAAAGCACCCTGCAGCGCATCGCCAACGAGGCGGGCCAGGGGGTCACCGAGCAGCAGGTGGAGGACGTGCTGAACGCTGTTCTGCCCGGCATCGAGAAGGACACCGCCTCCGGTCGGCTGGCCACCCGTGCCGCGGAAGCCCAGCAGCAGACCGTCACCCGGGGCGGCACCCGGGCGGGGGGCATGGATCTTCTGTCCATGCTGTTGGGCGGCAACGCCTCCACGGCCACCCAGACCGCAGCCAGCAACGCCAATGTATCGAGCGGCCAGGCCGGCAGCATCCTGAAGATCGCCGCGCCCATCCTGATCTATCTGCTCCTCAGCAAGACCGGCAGCTCCAGCCAGAGCGGCGGCGGGCTCCTGGGCTCCCTGCTGGGCGGCGGGTCCAGCCAGAGTTCCGGCGGCGGGCTGTTGGGCTCCCTGTTGGGCGGCGGGTCCAGCCAGAGCTCCGGCGGTGGGTCCCTCCTGGGTTCCCTGCTGGGCGGCGGTTCCGGCCAGCAGAGCAGCGGCGGCGATTCCCTGCTGGGCATGCTCCTGGGCGGCGGCAACGACGCGGACGCCAATGCGGGCAGCAGCCTGTTGGGCTCCCTGCTCAGCGACAGCGGCTCCTCTCAGGCCAGCCAGCAATCCGGCGGCGGCTCCCTGTTGGGCAGCCTTCTGGGCGGCGGGTCCGGCCAGCAGAGCGGCGGCGGGTCCCTCCTGGGTTCCCTGTTGGGCGGCGACGACTCCTCCTCCAGCTCCTCCGGCGGCGGCAGCCTTCTTGGGAGCCTGCTGGGCGGCAGCGGCTCCTGGGCAAGAAGCCCGCTTCCTCCTCCGGCAAGAAGAAGACCGCTTCTTCCGGCAAGACCGCCACGGCGGCCAAGAAGCCTGCATCCGGCAAGACCGCCTCCTCCGGCAAGAAGACCGCCGCTGCGGCGAAGAAGCCCGCCTCCGGCAAAAAGACCGGGAAATAAGGGAGGCACAGGATGGCAGGTCCGGGCGGGCCATTCGGCCCCAGAGGCTTCCTCACCGAGGAAGAAAAAAGCAACATGCCCCGGGTGACCGGGGCTTTGATAAAGCGCATCCTGGGCTATTTGAAGCCCTACTGGATCCAGTTCGCCCTGGTGTTCGTCACCATCCTCCTCTCCTCCGTGGTGGGGCTGCTGCCCTCCATCATCACGGGACGGATCGTGGACGAGGCCCTCATCGGGCGGAACATGAAGCTTCTAATACAGCTGCTGCTGATGGCCCTGGGGACCCTCGCCGTGTCCCAGGTGGTCAACGTGCTCTCCGGCTATATCTCCGCCTGGATCAGCCGCCGCATCATCTTCGACATGAAGAACCAGATGTACGACCATCTGCAGCACATGCCCCACGCCTTCTTCACCTCGGAGAAGCAGGGCGACATCATCACCCGCATGAACAGCGACATCAGCGGCGTGTCCTCCGTGATCTCGGGCACCCTGACCAACATCGTCAGCAACGTGGCCACGGTGGTGACCACGCTGGTGGCCCTGTTCAGCATGTCTTGGCAGCTCGCCTGCGTGGGCATCCTGGTCATCCCCCTCCTCATCATCCCCACCCGTAGCGTGGGCCGGACCCGCTGGAAGCTCCTCACCGAGAGCCAGGCCAAGAACGACGAGATGAACCAGCTCATCAACGAGACCCTCAGTGTCAGCGGCTCCCTGCTCGTGAAGCTCTTCACCCGGGAGAAGCGGGAGTATGAGCGGTTCGTGGCCGTCAACGAGGAGGTCACCCAGCTGGCCCTCAAGGAGGAAAGGAGCGGCCGCTGGTTCCGGGTGGTCATGGGCATGTTCACTCAGATCGGTCCCCTGCTCATCTACTTCGCGGGAGGACTGTTCATCATCAACAATCTGGACACCACGCTGACCGTCGGTACCGTCACCGCCACGGTGGCACTCATCAACCGGCTGTATCGGCCCGTGGAGTCATTGCTGAACATCCAGGTGGACTTCACCCGATCCCTGGCCCTCTTCTCCCGCATCTTCGACTACTTCGATCGGGAGATCGCTATCTCCACCCCGGAGAAGACCCTGACTCCTGACTTCAAGGGGGCGGACATCCGCTTCTACCACGTGCGCTTTGGGTATGAGCCGGAGAAGGAGATCCTGAAGGACATCGACTTCACCGTGCCCGCCGGCAAGATGTACGCCATCGTGGGCCCATCCGGCAGCGGCAAATCCACCATCATCAACCTGATCCCCCGGCTCTACGACGTGTGGGGCGGGGTGGTGACCATCGGCCGCATCGACGTGCGGGACATGGACCTCACCTACCTCAGGGGCCAGATCGGCATGGTGACCCAGGACACCTACCTCTTCAACGGCACCATCCGGGAGAACCTTCTGTACGCCAAGGAGGATGCCACGGAGGAGGAGCTGGTGGCGGCCTGTAAGGCGGCCAGCATCCATGACTTCATCGTCGCCCAGCCCGACGGGTACGAGACCGTGGTGGGCAACCGGGGATTGAAGCTCTCCGGCGGCGAGAAGCAGCGGATATCCATCGCCCGGGTCATCCTGAAGGACCCCAAGATCCTGATCCTGGACGAAGCCACCTCGGCCCTCGACTCCATCTCCGAGAACGCCATCCAGGAGGCCCTGGAGACGTTGATGAAGGGCCGGACCAGCATCGTCATCGCCCACCGGCTGTCCACCATTCTGGCGGCGGACGAGATACTGGTGCTCTCAAACGGCGTGATCCAGGAGCGGGGCACCCACGACACCCTCCTCGAGCAGGGCGGCGTCTACAAGGAGCTCTACGAGACCCAGTTCAAGCTGGTGCTGGACCGAGAGATGGAAAAGCAGAAGGAAGAGAAATGATAGGTGCTGTACGCAAAAGCCCCTCGCTGACCGCGAAGGGCTTTTTTGTGTGGGTTCAGAGGCTGAACCTGTCTTTGATCATCTGCGCCACGGTGGCGGCGGGCAGGTCCGTGTTCTCGATGCGCAGGTAGTTCTTGAAGGGCACTTCGCCCGGATAGCTGACGCAGCGGTGGTTTTCATCGTCCCGGAGGAGACGCCGGTCGGAGACCTCGATATCCCGCTTGGAGGGCTTGTGTTGGAGGCGGTTCTCCGTTCTGTTCCGCCGGAGCCGGACCTCCTGGGGCGCGATGAGCTCCACATAATAAAACTCTGTGCCGTAGGGAGCAAAGATGCTTTTCACATGCTCCAGATAGTCCCAGTCGCTCTGCATATCGAACGCCATCATCATGGTGAAGATCATGCCGTAGTTATCCGAGGCGGCAAAATGCCGGAAGATCAGCTCCCGCATGTCGTTGATGAGCTGGCCATCGAACCGGCCCATGATCTCCAGCACGGGCTCGATGGTCATGTGGTTGTGAAAGAGCCGCAGGTCCGTGATCTTCATCAGCTCCTGGCCCACGGTCATCTTGCCCACGGCGGCGTCACCAAGGATGAATACCAGCTTCATAGGGCTTTTTCCAGGATGCGGGCGAAGGCCTCGAGGCCCTCCCTGTCTTCTTCGGTGAAGCGGTGGAGCAGGGGCGAATCGATATCCAGCACGGCCACGACCTTTCCGTCTTTATGGAGGGGCACCACGATCTCGGACCGGGAGGCAGAGTCGCAGGCGATGTGGCCGGGGAAAGCGTGGACGTCTGGGACCAGCTCTGTGGTGTCAGTCCGGGCCGCGACTCCGCAGACGCCCTTATGTAGAGGTATCTCGATGCAGGCGGGCTTGCCCATAGGAGTAGGTAGAACCCAGCCCAGTTGATGCCGCCAAGATGCTCCCACAGCAGGGCGGCGGCGTTGGACAGGTTGGCCAGGGAATGGGGCACCCCCTCCACCAGGGAGGCAAGCTGGGCGTTCAGGATGGTGTAGTTCGCAGGTTCAGGCTGCAGTAGGCCCATCTTCTCCATGGCCTGGGCGATGATGTGGGCGTGGTCGAAAGCGAGGCCGCCGGTGTCCAGGATGGAAAAAGCGTAGGCCCCGTCCCGCGTTAGCCGGGTCTCAAACTGCTCAGGGCCGTCAAAAGACAGGGTGAGCACGCCGCTTTCCCAGCGGCTGTCCACGGTGAACCAGCCCGTCTCCCGGGCGTCGTCCCCGGCCACGGGCTCGGGGCTGTCCGCAGGCAGGATGGCGGCGAAGCCCTCCGACATGGTCCAGGCCCGCACGTCCCGGCCCGGCATGGAGAAGAAGCCAAAGGGCGTCAGGGGCAGGCCCTCGAGGTTCGTTTCCTCCCGAAGCTCCCGGGCCGCCGTTTCATCCACGGTCTCCCCCGGCTCCGAAAAACCGCCCGGCAGGGCCCACTTGCCCAGGAAGGGGTGGCCGCCCCGGCGGATGAGCAGCAGCTCCATGCCCCGCTCCCCCTCCCGAAACACGGCCATGTCCGCCGTCACTGAGGGCCGGGGATAGTCCCCCTGCCGATAGCCGGCCAGATATTCCGCCTCGGTCAATCCATTCGCATCCAAAAGCTCCATAGGTCCCTCCGCGAGAAATGTTTATTGCATTGTACCATACCCCTGCCCGGAGCACAACAAAAAGAACTGCCGCAGTATGTGCGGCAGTTCTTCGAGGGGGAACAGAATAGTTACTTAAACAACTTGCGCATCAGCCAGATCAGGAGGCAGGAGCCACCGATACCGATGAGGATGCTGGAGATCCAGCTGGTGGGTTCCACGCCGATGAGGCCGCCCAGCCAGCCGCCCAACGCGCCGCCTACCAGGCCCAGGATGATGTTGCGGATGAGGCCGCCCTTGCTGTGCATGATCTTCCCGGCCAGCCAGCCCACCAGAGCGCCGATCAACAGAGATACCAAAGTATGCATAGCCTTTACCTCCTTGCTTTTGTTGGCTGCATTGTAATCCCCCCGGGGCCCCTTGTCAATCGGTGCACAAAAATGTCACACCCTGGACTAACTCTGGAAAACTTTAGGGAAGGGCCGGGGCTATTGACAGGGGTCGGGCGGCAGATTACACTCAAGGTATCATAGGCAAGGCGGTGAAGGATATGCTTTGGAACGCGAAAAACGGGCGGGTGGACCTGACGAAAGGGGCCATGCCCTACGCCTCCTTCGGCCACGGCCAGCGGAAGCTCGTCATATTGCCGGGGCTCTCCGACGGCCTCGCCACGGTACAAGGCAAGGCCCTGCTGCTGGCCGGGCCCTATCGGCCATATTTCAAGGATTTCACCATCTACATGTTCAGCCGCAAGGAACCGCTGGGAGCCGGTTCGTCCATCCGGGACATGGCCGCGGACCAGGCGGAGGCGCTGCATATTTTGGGCCTCGACCGGGTCGGCGTCCTGGGGGTATCGGAGGGGGGTATGATCGCCCAGTATCTGGCCATCGACCACCCGGAACTGGTGGAGAAACTGGTCCTGGCGGTCACCGCGCCATGCGTGAATGATACGATACAAAGCTGCGTCCCCGGCTGGATGGACATGGCAGAGAGGGGCGACCACAAAGCCCTGATGATCGACACGGCGGAAAAGAGCTACTCCCCCGCCTACCTCAAAAAGTACCGCAAGCTGTACCCTGTGCTGGGCCATGTGGGCAGGCCGAAAAGCTACGACCGGTTCCTTACGAATGCCCAGGCCATCCTGGGCTTCGACGCACGGGCGGAGCTGAAAAAGATCCCCTGCCCCACCCTGATCATCGGGGGAACGGAGGATCATATCGTCGGTGTCGAGGCCTCCCGGGAGCTGGCGGAGG
This sequence comes from uncultured Eubacteriales bacterium, assembly GCA_902802805.1. Lineage (GTDB taxonomy): Bacteria > Bacillota > Clostridia > Christensenellales > CAG-138 > RUG472. The sequence goes on along the minus strand of CADCNE010000127.1, from coordinate 3,180 downwards.
CCATTTTAAACAGCCAGCTCTATCTCTACCCGGGTCTCGGCCACGCCGCCTACGAGGAGGCCGGGGACTTCAACCACCGGGTGTTCGCCTTTCTGAAAGCGTGATCACACCGCC
>CADCNE010000127.1:0-2968 GCA_902802805.1 uncultured Eubacteriales bacterium | reverse complement strand
GGGGCCCACGTGGCTGCCGGTGACGGGCTCGTAGGGCACGGTCAGGATGGGAATGTTGGGGAATTTGGCCCGGATGCGCTTGATGAGGCTCTCCGTATCGGCGGTGCAGCCCGCCTGGGCGATGCCCACGCCGCAGGCGTCCGCTTCGTCGATGTTCTCGATCAGGTCGTCGGCCAGGGCCCGGATGGAGGCCTTGCGGCCCACGGTCTTATCCGTGACCACGATGCGGCCTTCCTCGTCCCCCCGCAGGATGGGCTTGATGTTGAGGACGGAGGCGATGACCGCCTTCATGCGGGAGATGCGGCCGCCCCGCTTCAGGTACATGAGATCGTCCACGGTGAAGACCTGCATCATGTGGGTCCGGAGCCGATCCAGCTCCCGCAGGACCTTTTGGATATCCGCGCCCGCCTTCTGGAGCTTCTGGGCCGCCAGCACCAGCAGCCCCTCCCCCAGGGACGCGCCCCGGGTGTCGAAGGATTCGATGCGCCGGTCGGGGTGCTTCTCCCCCACCTCACGGGCCGCCAGGACCGAGGCCCCGTAGGCCCCGCTGATGCCGGAGGACATGCCGATATAGAGCACGTCGTGGCCTGCGGCGGCCTCCCGCTCGAAGACCTCCCGAAAGGCTTCGGAATTGATCATGGAGGTGGTGGCCGTGCCGCCAGACTTCAGGTCCGCGTAGTATTCCTCGTAGGGGAAGGCTTCCGTGTCCAGGCAGCTCTGCTCCGCCCCGCCGTTGTGGATGAAGTGAAAGGGCACCACGCCGATCCCCAGCTTCTCACAGAGGGGCGCAGGCAGGTTGGCCGAGGTATCCGTCCAAATGCGAAAGGCCATTTTTAATTCGCTCCTTCTATCTAATATTTATTATTATATTAACCTGTTTATTTGATTCTGTCAACTGCTTCACAATAATGTCTCATTTGTATATTTTCTGCCACATCTTGTCATTTGTTCACAGCTGGGGTATACTTGTATATCATATAAGGAGAAGCGAATATGGCTTATGACGTGAAGCTCATCGGCGCCAAGCTCCGCCGGTGGGAGAACTATCTCAAGGAATTCCGCCTGCCCCATTGGGACGAGCTGCCGGATATGGACCTCTATATGGATCAGGTGGTGATGCTCCTCCAAAGGTACCTCAACTTCCTGCCCGAGGACGAGCACGGCAACGCCGCCATCACCGCCAGCATCATCAACAACTACGTGCGGCTGAAGATCATGCCGCCGCCGGTGAAGAAGAAGTACACCCGGGTCCATATGGCCTACCTCATCATGGTCTGCTCCCTTAAGCAGAGCGTGAACATTCCCTACATCCAGAAGATGCTGCCCCTGGGACTGCCCGAGGCGGAGGTGCGGCGCATCTACGAGGGATACGTGAAGACCCATCACGACGTATGCCTCGCTTTCATCCAGCTGGTCCGAAGCGGCGCGGACGACGTGCTCCACAGCCCCGACGCCCAGAGCGAGGACGTGGAGCGGGTGGTGTACTCCGCCGCCATCGTGTCCGGCTTCTCGAAGCTCCTCACGGAGAAGATGGTCCACCTGGAAGGCGAGACGGTGGACAGCCAGCAAGAAATCAAAGAAAAGAAGAGGAAATGATTTAAAGCCCGCACCTTTTCTTGAAAGAAAAGGTGCAACCCAAAGAACTTTAAGAAAAGGGAGGTTTTAACGCCTCCCTCTCACTATATTCTCAAGTTTCTCTTTTTCCGCCGCTTTTTCTCCTTTGTCTAAAGAGAAAAAGCGGCAAAAAGAACAGCTTTACAAGGTGATCCAGTATCGTCTGAGGAGGTGATCCCCCTCTACTTCGTTGTATGCGTCGATAGTGTCCGATAGGATGCCGCCCCGTTTTTCGATGATATGGATAGAGGGCTTGTTCTCCTCATTTACGGTCAAGAGGGCTTTCTCCATGCTCAGGGACTTTGCGATGGCAAGGCCATGGCGCAGGATCTCGGTGCCGTAGCCCTTGCCCCATTCGGAGGGGCGGACGGCGTAGCCGATGCTGCCGATGTCGTTTAGGACCTTCTCGGTGAAGTCCGTACGGCACTGGAACTCGCCGATGAACCGGTCTTTGTCCACCGCCCAGTAGTGATAACTCCGGGCCACGCCGGGGACGAGGCCCTGTTCCCTTTGGTCGTACCAGGGTTTAGTGCGCTGGAACCAACCCTCATCGATGGTCTCGGGGGGCGTGGGGCGGAAGTAGGTCACGCCCTTAGCGTACATCTCCCGGCAGTATTCTCGATAGCCCGACACGAATTCGGGGCACCGTTGGATCAGCTCCAACATGGTCTTCAATGGTCCGACTTCAGGCCCGCGCCGCACATGGTGATGAGGGTGTCGGGGGTGGGACCGTAGAGCTCCACATACCGGAGGTAGGCCGCGTAGTTGGCGGCGGTGGTGTGCTCGATGTATATGCCTTTGCTTGCGAGATACGCCCGGGCTTCCAGTATCCTGTCCTCCGGGGCGTGGACGAAGCGGACGCTGTGCTTCTTCGCATAGGCCAGGATCTCCTCTCCCCGCATAGGCTGACCGATGGCGATGCCCTCGGCGATGGTGGGCTGAGGCGTGATGGCTGCGGGATGGTCCAGCCCCTGCTCCATGGCCTGCAGCAGCGGGTCGCAGGTCTCCGTCTGCAGGGCGATGATCTGCGGGAAGGCGTCGATGCAGCCCGAAGCCTCCAGCTCCTCCAGGGCCTTCATGGCCCCCAGGAACAGGGTGCCGTTGCCCACGGGGATCACCAGGTTGGCGGGGATGCGGTGCAGCTGCTCGTAGACCTCGTAGATATAGGTCTTGGTGCCCTCGTAGAAGAAGGGGTTGTATACGTGGTTGGCGTAGTAGGCCCCCTCCTCCGCCACCTTGGCCCGGCACACGTCGGCACAGTGGTCCCGGCTGCCGGGCACCACGGTGCAGGCGGCCCCGTGGGCGCGGATCATGTCGATCTTCTTGGGGCTGGTGCCTTCGGGCACGAAGATCT
>CADCNE010000126.1:5185-8245 GCA_902802805.1 uncultured Eubacteriales bacterium | reverse complement strand
GGGCCAGCTCACGGCCTGGATCTGCGACTCGGCGGCCCTGGTGGTGGGCAAGCAGTGGGGCAAGCGGCCCCTGCCCACCCCCGTGAGCCCCCACAAGACCGTGGAGGGATGCATCGCCGGGGCCATCGCCGCCCTGCCCACGGGGCTCCTCTGCTGGTGCCTGTTTCGGGGGGCCTGTCCCCTGTCCCTCTGGGCGTGGATGCTCATCTGCCTCCTCTGCTCCAGCTGGGGACAGATAGGCGACCTCGCCGCGTCGCTTGTGAAGCGGGCTTGCGGGGCCAAGGATTTTTCAAACCTGCTGGGGCCTCACGGCGGGGTCATGGACAAGTTCGACAGCATGGTGTTCTCCATCCCTTTGGCGTATCTTTGTTTGAAGATCATGGGAGTGATGTGATATGAAGAAGAAGGTTTTTCTGGAAAAGGACTGCAAAAAGCTCCTGTTCATCGTGAACCCGGTGGCCGGGCGCAAGCTCTATAAGAAGGTCTTCCCGGAGATGATCCAGGAATTCATGGAGGCCGGATACCTGGTGACCACCTACCTCACCCAGAGCCCCAGCGACGCCGAGCGGTACGCCGCCCTCTGCGGGGCCGACTACGACCGGGTGGTATGCCTGGGCGGCGACGGCACCTTCGCTCAGGTGGTCGCGGGCCTCAAGCAATGCGGGAAGGATATGCCCGTGGGGTACATCCCCGCCGGTTCCTCCAACGACTTCGGCGCCCTCCACGGTCTCTCCACCGACCTGGTCACCGCCGCCCATGACGCCGTGACGGGCGGGGTGAAGGCGGTGGACTGCGGCACCTTCAACGACAAGCTCTTCATCTATGTGGCCGCCTTCGGCGCCTTTGTGGCCACCTCCTACGTGACGCCCCAGGACCTGAAGAACGCCCTGGGCCGCCCCGCCTACTTCCTGGACGTGATGCGAGAGCTCCCCCGGATCAAGGCGGAGCACATGAAGGTCACCGCCAACGGCCAGACCTTCGAGGGAAACTACATCTTCGGTGCAATCACCAACAACACCTCCGTGTCCGGTGTGGTGAGCCTGCCCGAGGGCACCGTGGTCACGGACGATGGGGAGTTCGAGGTGGTGCTCATCGAGAACCTCAAGACCCTGCCGGAGCTGGGCGACACGGTCTACTCCGTCCTCTCCGGGGACTTCATCTCCAAGAACATCACCTTCTTCCACGCCAGCGAGCTCACCATCGAGGCGGACAACCCCATCGACTGGACGCTGGACGGGGAGTATCATCAGGGTGACCTGGTGGTGAAGATCGAGAACCATAAGCAGTCCCTGAAGGTCTACGTGCCGGAAGCTGCCGCGCCGGAGGAACCGTTGCCGTAAAGACGAGCCTGAGACAAAGAATACACCAAAGGAGCCGAAACGACATCGGCTCCTTTATCTTTTGCCCATTATATCTTTTTCAGCACCGCCTGGACCAGCTCGTCCACAGGGCGGGTGCCGTCCAGGGTGAGGAGCGGGCACGTGAGCTTCTGCTGCCAGAGGTCGTGCATGGCACGGCTTCGCATGGTGGCGGGGCCGTTTTCGTAACCGGCGGCCCATTGGAGGAAGTCCCGGTGGATCTTGTACATGTCCCCGCCGGGAAGGACGCGGTCCCCGTACCGCTCCTGCTCCCGCCGCATCAACCGTTCCATGCGCACGTCATGGGGCACGACGAGGCGCACCGCCAGGGTGAAGCGGCCCATCAGCGGGTCCCCCCAGCCCACCAGGGAGCCGGAGAGCACGGCGTTCTCGGTCCGGTCCAGATCCATGTTCAGCAGCGCCACCCGCTCCTCACTGGGTCGCTTTGTGGTGTACTGGGGGTCTGTGGGCATCCAGAGGTAATCGTCGGAATCCAAAAACACATAGCCCGTTCTGTCTGAGATGGCCCGGGCCAAGGTGCTGGTGCCTGAGCCGGAGGCCCCGAAGATGTGGATGATGTGCTGGCTCATTCTTCCGGTAAATTCAGGTTCTTAAGGGCGTCGCCCAGGGCGTCCGCCAGGGTGAAGGAAGTCTGCTTTTTGGGATTCACCGCCTCCCGCAGGGGGCCGATGACGGCGTTGAAGCGCCCCTCGTCCCGATAGATGCGAAAGAGCTCCGCAGTGTTCCGGGCGTCCCAGAGGGCGTCGTGCTGGTGGCCCGTGAAGTCGATGTTGGCGATGTTCACCGCCTGCTCCAGGGAAAGCTCCCGCTTGAGGCCCACAGCCCGGGTGAAGATCTTCTGAAAGTCGGCCCACTTCCCCGCCAGATCGTCCAGGGGGAAGGCGATGTCCTTCATCTTCACCTCGCCCCGCAGCTGGTCGAGGTCGCTGCCGCTCCAGGCGTAGACGGTCTCGGCGTCGCCGCACCAGGAGGCAAACTCCGCGAGGACCGTTGCAAAATCGGCCGCCTCCGTCACCATCTCGTTGGAGATGCCCGTGAGCCGCTCGTACCGGGCCGGAAGCTGTCGATCTCGGCAAGGTCCTCCCCCAGCTTCACGGCCCCGAACTCGATGACTTCCTGCCGGCAGATGTCCCACTGACGGCGGAACTGCCTGTCCACCGGCTTCATCTCCAGGTCCATAAACACCCACGCCATGGCTCTCTCCCCCTCTACAGCTTTGCCTCATACCGCCAGCCCTGCTCGGTCTTCTCCACAGGCGCGAAGCCACAGGCCATGAAGCAGCGGATGGAGGCGGCGTTGAAATCGTATATCTCCCGGACGCCCAGGGTCTCATAGCCCAGGACCCGGCCACGGTCCATCAAAGCCCGGACCACCTTCCGGCCCACGCCCCGGCCCCGGTAGGCGGGCTCGCCGATGACGATGGGCATGTCCGCCCGGGAAAAGGCCACGTCCCCGATGGGGGTCCAGGCGCCGTTTTCCAGGGCTTCGATGAAGTACAGCTCCCCGTGGGCGTCGAGATAGGTGTACATATCGTACATGTACTCCCGGCCGTAGGCCTTCCTGACCCCGTCCACCAGGTACACCAGTTCCACGTCCTGATACCAGGGGAACGCAAAATCGGCTGTGCCGTCGTACCGGCGCAGCCGCAAGTCGTCCTCGATTTGGATATAAGCGGGCTGTT
>CADCNE010000126.1:0-5176 GCA_902802805.1 uncultured Eubacteriales bacterium | reverse complement strand
GCCCTCCGCCTTCTTCTGTTCCAGGGCCCGGAACTCCCGGGCGAAGTAGCGGATGATATCCTGTCGGGTGACGATGCCGATGAACATGCCCCGATCGTCCACCACGGGCACGAAGTTCTGCGACATAGCCAGCTGCAGCAGTTCGTCCATATCCGCCATCACGTTCACGGGCTTCTTCACGTCCGTCCGCATGGCCTCCCTGAGGGGTATCTGCTCCCACTCCGCCTTGTCCTCGTGGGCCAACACCTGCCGCAAAAGATCGCCCTCGGTGACGATGCCGCAATACCGGCCCTCCTCGTCGATCACGGGGACCGCCGCAAAGCCGTACTGCCGCATCTTTTCGATGCCCTGCCGCAGGGTGTAGCCCTTGTGGAGCACGCACACCTCCTGCTTGGGCTTCAGAAAGAACAACACATTCATGAGCCATCCTCCTACACTCACTTTATTATGCTTTCCCCCGAAAGTCAATCATCCCCCCGCCGAATACACAAAGCATTTACAATCTCCCCCGTCCCCTTTCCCCCTCTATTTTCTTCCTTTTCGCCTATTGACAAACCAGATGTTTGCTGATATACTCCCATATGCTTCCCAAGGGAAGTTATTCGTCGCGGGGTAGAGCAGTCGGTAGCTCGTCGGGCTCATAACCCGGAGGTCGTAGGTTCAAGTCCTTCCCCCGCAACCATTTTTAGTATAGACTTCAGCGTGGATTCCACTCTGAGGTCTATTTTTTTGCCGTTTTGAGTTACCTCAATGCGCTCAATTAACAATTTTATTGCTTTTGGCGTAGGCGCCTCTTTGATGGAAGTCAACCAATCCGTGATCGTATCCGTTGAATAGCTCTCGGGAGGTTCAGACTTTTCCAAAGCTTCGATCTCTTTCTGCAAATTTTCCATTCGCCCCATCATGTCCTGCATGATGCCCTTGGGAACCACTCCGGAGGATAGATTCTTCATCATGTTCTCATACTCCATTTTTTTCGCAGCGATTTCCTTGTTGACGGCAGCATAAAAGCTTTCAATCATATCTTTCTGATGTCCGTTATATGACCGCAAATACTTGAATATCTTCTCCTGGGTTTGTGGCGAAAGCAGCACGGAAAAATAGTCCAATGCGGCTTGATCTACTTTCTCTTCTCTAACAGCTGTTGATCCACACTTGTCATAGCAAGCGTAATAGAAATAAGTATGACCTTTTCGGGTGGACTTTCGCAAATGGCGCTTTGACCCACAGGAACAATACACCAGCCCGCTGCAAAGATGTTCGCTCTTTTTTCCCATCTGCTTTCGACTATCCATGATTCTCTGTACCTTCTCAAATGTCTTTTTATCGATAATTGCCGGAAAGGCATTTTCAATACGAATCGCATTGGGTTTGCTACGTCGTAATTCTCTCGATTGTTCCTCTGATTGAGAATACAAATATGTCCCTGTATATTTCTCGTTCCGCAGGATCTCATGGATGGACGTTCTGGATATGGGCTTTCCTCGTTTCCCAACGATTCCTGCCTTCTCCATTTCCAACAGAAGCTCCGTATACCCTTTGTAGTTCAGCACACAATCAAACATCTTTCTGACATAGTGCGCTTCAAGCTCGTTGATAACATAGTGCTGATCGATCACATTATAGCCAAAGGGAGGCACACCCCCGTTGTGGAGCGCCTTGAGAGCGGTCTCCCGATGGCCTTTCATGGTTTCTTTTGAAAGATTTTTGCTGTAATAATCTGACAAAACCCACATGATCTGCTTGGCCAAATCTCCTTCGATAGAATCCCCGAAGTTTTGCGCCACAGCCACCAATGGGATCTGTTCTTTTCTTAGAAATGCAGCCAGCCGGACATGCTCTTCAAGCGACCGCGCAATTCGATCGTGCTTATGAATCAGGATCATGTCAAAGGTTTTTTTCTTCGCATCTTCAAGCAAAGCCTGATATTGCACTCGGCTATCGGTCTTTTCTTCCGTTCCGGAAATTGCCTCATCAGAGTATACATGAACTATTTCGATACCATTGCTTTCAGCATACTCTCGACATGCCCTGATTTGCGCTTGGGTACTCAACTCGGACTGTCTGTCTGAACTGAATCGCGTATATACGGCTGCCCTCATCTCTTTTCCTCCTAGCTCATTCGTTCAAGGTTATTCCATTTGTCCCCTGTATTAGTCAATGTTGTGTCAGTACTTCGCTTGTTTTCTATAGATCTTTTCGGCATATCTCCCCTCATTACTATCAGTATAAACCCATGTGATTCCATCTTTGAGGATGTCATCAATTTTTTTGAGTAAATAGCTCATACGATCAGTTGTAACAATAACTCGTAAAAGGAAGCAAACATGCAGAACCTCAACTTACATATAGGCAAAAATACTGGTTGAAATTCCGTGTTTTCAATTCGTTATTGGAATATGTTGAAATTCCCAAAATGCTCAACACTGTTTCACTTTTTCAGGCGAAAGACGAGCCCAACGGGATTGCTCTTTTCTTGTTAGGAAAGAACGTAAAATGCGGTGGTCATTGAATCGTGCATGTAACTACAAACTGTTTCGGCGCATGACCGGAGTAGTAGAAAGGATAGCAGGTCATCAGGATCAGGTGCTTCCCTTCGATCACGGGGATACGCATCTCCTGGTCGCCATCCAGGATCTCGGTTTGCTCCACGATGTAGGTATAGGACTTGCCGTTGGGCATAGTGACCACGATCTCGTCCCCGTAGTCGATGTCCTTCAGGACCAAAAGGTGGTTCCGATTACGGTGACCGTAGACGACGCAGACGCCCTCCTTCCCCGGCTTCGCGGAGGTGGGCAGCCAGCCGGGAGCCTTGTCCAGGGTGGATGCCTCCACGTTCCCTGCCACAGAAATGTTCTTGCCCAGGATCGTCAGTGTGAACGCCATGCCGCTCTCCACGGTAGGCTTCGGCGTAGTCGTGGGGCTGTGCGGGCTGCCGGTCCTGCCTGGTCGGGGTGTGCCTTCCTGCATCGGGTCGTCTGTTACATACGGGGATGGTTCCTTGGTGATTATCGGCGTGGGTGCCGGAGTGCTGGTCGCTGGGGACACTGTGATCGGGGAGACGGTGCTTTCCACATACGGGATGCGGATAACTATGGGTGTCATGGTAGGAAGAATGATCGGATTCCTGGTCGGCTGGATGATCGCCTCCGGGGTGCGGTCCATCTGTTCCCGATAGATGAGATACCCGAAGGTTCCAACCACCAGGATCATCAACAGGACCAGGAGCGTTATTACGATTTTTGCTTTCATGGTTTCTCCTTTATCAGTCTGAATATGGTCTGCCGAACATATAGATCGGGTAATTCTTGGATTCCCACAGGTCGCGCACGATCACGCGCCCATGTCCACTGGAGGCTTCGCATACCTTGCCGTCGCCTATATAGATGCCCACATGGTGGATCTCCTTCCACCGGTGGCAGCCCTCGCATTTGAGGTTGACCCAAAAGACCAGGTCCCCGGGCTGAAGCTCGCTTCGGGCCACGGTCCGACCCCGGTCATAACAGTACTTGGCCTGTCCCGCGGCGTTGGTGTACATCCGGTCCCCCAACGCCGGGTCCACCTGCTTTATGGACCAATAGGCAAGGCCGGAGCAGTCGAACTTGTTTTCACCCTTCGCACCCCACACATAGGGAGCGCCAAGCTTGGATAGGGCTGCCTTGACCACTTCCGCGCCTTTGCTGTTGCTGGGAAGATGGGTTATGATCTCCGTCAGGTCCGCGCCGTTGGTCAGATCCACGCCGATCAATGCCGCGTAGAAGGTGAAATACCGAGGCGACATCATCTCTTCCAAGATCTCCAGCTGGTAGTCCGTGAACCCGTAGTATCGGGCAGCCTCCTTGTAGGTCATGGCGTCCTGGGTGATCGTCAGGTATAGCACGGTCTTCATGATCGGCTTTACCTCCGGGATCTTTCCATCCTTATCCGGCGTCGGCTTCGGAACCACCGCCTCCTCGTCCACTTCCTCCTCCACCCTGGTCCTGTAGTAGTATTGGTTCATGACCCGGAAGACGGCCCGTATCCCGGCCTCGTCCTCGGCGGAGGGCGTAATCACATCCCTGGGGTTCGTTTCGTCCGTGGTCGTCAGCACCGAGTACACGGCCAACACGTCGTTCCAGTTATTGACGGAGGCAGAGTCGCCGTCGTTATCGCCCTTATAGACCACCTGGACTTCATCGTAGCGGGAATCCTGCTCATAGCTCTGGACCAGGTTCTCGATCTCCTGTTCGTAGTCGGCGTTGATGGAACGGACAATATCCGACATGGGCCGACCTTCCTCCATCTCGTTGGACCAGAAAAGGCCAAAAGCTGAATTGAGCAATACGGCGAATACTCCGATCATGGCGATCACCAATACCGCCACCCAGCCTCCTTCCAGGATCGCCGTTATCAGGGCCTTGACCCCTTCCGTGATCGCCCTGACCACAGCGGCCAATAGCTTGGAGGCCGCCTGCCCGACTTTCACAGCGGCCCGTCCCGCCTTGACCGAGGCCTCCTTTGCGGCCTGTGCCGCTTTCGCGGAGGGCTGAGCCGCTTTCTGTGCAGTCTTCGCTGTCTGCTGGACCGTCCGCGTAGCTTGCTGAGCGGTGCGCCCGGTGTCCAGCGCCTTTCGTGCGCCTTTTACATCCTTTTCCGGGGCCGCAGCTGCAAAATGCGCTTCTTTCTCTGTTCCCGGCAGGATATTTTTCGCCGGAAATACTGCCCGATCTTCTGCTTTTGCGCCGGAAGCGGACGTGGCACGACCATACGGATCCTGTATCCGTAGGCCGGATACGTTCTTCTGCCACTCCGACCGTTTTGTTTGCCCTTGGGCATGAGCCCTTCTTCCTTCTTCTGAAATGGAGGAACCCGCCGAAGGGTTCCTGTCGACGGGCTCCATGGTCTGTTGATCTATACTTCTGTCACGGTAGGTCAGATGCTTCTTTGCGTATTCCCTGGCCTGTGCATCAGGCTGACCCCTTTCAGTCACAGGCTCAATGCCGGGATCTGGCCGAGGAGGTTCCGGTGCAGGGCTATCCGTGGTATATCCGGGTTGCTTGGACTCGACCGTTTCTTCACGTCGAATCTCTGCATCCGCGGAAGATCGCTCCCTGTCGGTCAGGCGTTCATCCTCGTGCTGTTCCTGAAGCTGCCGGATCGCCCGTTTACGCAGCGCGGTCCCGACTGATTCCATGAC
>CADCNE010000125.1 GCA_902802805.1 uncultured Eubacteriales bacterium | reverse complement strand
ACAGGGAGAAGTACGAGAAGGACGTGGAAGCTGGACGCAAGTTCGCCCGCGCAACCCGCATCGACCGCCTCGCCGGTCACGTCCAGCGGTTCGCCGAGAAGCACCGCGGGGTGTTCCTCGGCATAGTGATGGCCATCGTCCTGGGCTGCCTCGCCGTGAACATCTACCATTTCACGAGGGCGTACAGGGCCCACCGGGCGCAGAAGGCGGCCACCCCGTCCGAGGTGCTCCGGGAGAGCCTCGGAAACGCGCATACAATGATTCCAATCAAAGAGAAAGAAGATGAACAAGATCAACACGATTAACTTCAAGCAGCCGAAGTACATCCTTCCGGCCATCCTCTACCCTCTCCTCCTTGCCACCGGCTACTTCGTCATCGATATGTTCCATACGGAGAAGGCCGACATCGGGGACCCGTCGATGCAGACGACGGAGTACCTGAATCCGAACCTTCCCCAGCCGAAGGTGAAGGACGACCTTGGGGGCAAGTATGAGAATATGCTCAAGTCGTTCGGAAAGATCGATGACTTCACGGCGGTGGACAACATCGAACGTGACGGGGACGGCGCCCAGAAGGAGGAATACGAGTCCAAGTATTCCGATGATGACCTCCAGGCGATGGAGGCGACTGCCCCCGGCTCTCCGGATGAGCGTGACCGTCAGATGGAGGAGCAGCTCCGCAGAAGTGCCGAGCGTGCCGCCGCCCTGCAGTGCCGAGCGTGCCGCCGCCCTGCAGCAGCAGAGCGGGGATTACCCTTTCCCGCTTACCGAGAGCGAGCGGCTCATCCAGAGCCAGCAGCGCGAGCAGGCCCTCCGGGAGGAACTGGGGGCTGCCCTGGCGCAGCTGCGCGAGCAGAGCGCCGCCCAGGTCACGGGCTCCCCTTCCACGGAAACCGTGCAGGAACAGTCCCGGGCAGTAAGCGCTCCTTCGGAGGATGATGCCGCCATGGTCGTGAAGCGTATCCGGCAGAGCTCGGATTACTTCCACACCGTATCGGAGAACGACCCGCAGCCCGATCTCATCAAGGCGATCATCGACGAGGACATCAAGGCCGTGGACGGCAGCCGCGTGAGGCTCCGCCTGCTCGACGACGTCCAGATCGGAAACCTCTTCATGCCCAAGGGCAGCTACATCTACGCCATCATGAGCGGATTCTCATCCCAGCGAGTGAAGGGAACGGTGAAGAGCGTCCTCCTGTATGACGAGATCATCAAGGTCAACCTGTCGCTCTACGACACCGACGGCCTGGAAGGGCTCTACGTCCCGTCCAGCTCGTTCCGCGAGACGGCCCGTGACGTGGCCAGCGGCGCGGTCGGAAGTTCGATGAGCATCAACAACGGAAGCTCTGGAAACGCTCTCTCCCAGTGGGGTATGCAGGCCGTTCAGAACGCCTACCAGCGGACCACCAGCGCCGTCGGAAAGGTCATCCGGAAGAACAGCGCACACCTCAAGTACGGTACGTTCGTGTACCTCGTGAACGGCAATCAGACAAGAAACGAATAAACCATAGCACAATGAAAATCAAGATTTTAATTGCATTCTTCTTATGTATCGCTTCGGCTTCATTGCTCGGGGCTCAGGAGACGGCCTCGGGGCTTGAGCTGCTCACCGTCAACGACCAGGTCACGACGGTTATCACGGCGACGGAGCCCATCCGTTTCGTGGACATCTCGACGGGTAAGGTGGCCGGTGACCAGCCGCTCTCGAACACGCTCCGCCTCAAGCCGAAGGAGGGCGCCGACGTCAATGCAGACGGCGACGTCCTCGCCATCGTCACCGTCATCACCGAGCGCTATCGCGTCCAGTATGGGCTCATCTACACGACCCGGATGAACGAAGCCGTGACGGAGAAGACCATCCTCCAGACGGAGGTGCTGCCGTACAACAACCCGGCGGTATCCATGTCCACGGAGGAGATGGCCCGGTTCGCCAGGAGGGTCTGGGACTCCCCTGCCAAATACAGGAACGTCGGTGCCAGGAAGCATCACATGAACATCCGGCTGAACAATATCTACAGCGCCGGTGAGTACTTCTTCATTGATTTCAGCATCGAGAACCGGACGAACATCCGCTTCGACATCGACCAGATCCGTGTGAAGGTCGAGGACAAGCGCCAGGCGAGGGCCGCTAACTGCCAGAGCATCGAGATCACGCCCGCCATGATACTGGAGAATTCCAGCGCGTTCCTGCATGGCTATAGGAACGTCCTAGTCCTCAAGAAGCTCACCTTCCCGAACGATAAGGTGCTTACCATCGAGATGTCCGAGAAACAGATCAGCGGCCGCACCATCACGCTGTCCATCGACTACGAGGACGTGCTGTACGCGGACTCGTTCAGCGAAACACTGCTCAGGGAGGACTAGCGTATGAGAAAGTTTTTGATGGTTGCCGTCTTGCTCATGACGGCTGTTATGGCTAAGGCCCAGGACAACACCAACCGTATCGGCGTGGGACTGGGCGGGTATTACCGTCCTGCAGCGTCTATGACCCTCTTCTGGGAACACGAGACCCGCTACCACAATGCGTGGGAGTTCTTTGCTGAAGGAAGGGTGCTCTTTCATGGTGATTTGTCCCAGCTGTCCCAAGTGTCCCAGATCTGGGACAGCGCCGGGAAGCAATGGGGCGTGGGTGCGGCCTGGAAGCCTTGCGTCTACAGGGCGAGGAACCGTTACGGCTCCGCCCGGATCGGTGTCACCCTGGGTGCTGCCCCGACGGATTTCCTTGCAGGGATCCATGCAGGATGGCAGCACAGCTATGCCTTGAGGAAGGGCTGGCAGTTCTACTGGCAGGCTGGTGTGGACCTGATGATCCCGAAGCGGTATGACCTCTTCAGTATCGGCGCCGGTATCGGCTTCAAGATGCCGGTGAGGATCAAATGATCCTGGCCATCATCACATCCCTTATCTTGATGCTCAGGAAACGTCATGGAAGAGAGTAAGGACCTTATCGTAGGATACAAGATCTTCAGGAGCCTCGTCTACGTGTCGCTCATCCTGGAGTTCTTCCTCTATGCGGTCGATCCCGCCGTGCTGGACTTCTGGGGAGGCATCCTCATGGACCTGCACGCGCGGATGAAACGTTGGTTCATCTACGCCGACGGGAACCTCATCTGGAGCAAGGTCGCGACCCTGCTCCTCATCTGCATCACCTGCATCGGAACCAGGAACAAGAAGAAGCTGGAGTTCGATGCCCGTAAGATGGTGCTCTACCCTCTCGTTTCCGGCCTTTTCATCGTGGTCCTGTCCGTCTGGCTGTTCGGCCATGCGATGGGTCCGCACATTTATACCATCAACCTGAACCGATGGCTTTACATGCTCGCCTCCGTGGTCGGGACGGTACTCGTCCATGTCGCCCTGGACAACATTTCGAAGTTCCTCAAGGAGGGCCTGCTGAAGGACCGGTTCAACTTCGAGAACGAGTCCTTCGTCCAGTGCGAGAAGAAGATCGAAAACGACTACAGTGTCAACGTCCCCATGCGCTATTACTACTAGGGCGAGTTCCGACACGGATGGGTGAATATCGTTAACCCGTTCCGTGGAACCTGGGTCGTCGGTACGCCTGGCTCAGGTAAGACCTTCTCGATCATCGAGCCGTTCATACGGCAGCACAGCGCCAAGGGCTTCGCGATGGTGGTCTACGACTACAAGTTCCCCACCCTCGCCCGTAAGCTCTACTACCATTACCGGCTCAACCTCAAGCGGAAGAACATCCCGGAGAACTTCTCGTTTAATGTTATCAACTTCGTGTACTCCAGGCGGGTCAACCCGATCCAACTGAAATACATCAACAACCTCGCAGCTGCCAGTGAGACGGCGGAGACCCTGCTGGACTCCCTCCAGAAAGGACGGAAGGAAGGCGGAGGCGGCTCGGACCAGTTCTTCCAGACATCGGCCGTGAACTTCCTCGCGGCCTGCATCTTCTTTTTCTGCAACTGGAACAAGATGCCTTACGATGCGGATGGGAAACCTCTTGTCCCGGAGTACGACACGGACCGGCAGACCGGCCAGCGGCGTCTCACCGGAAGGGTCATGGACAAGGACGGCCTTCCCACGCAGCCAGCCTACTGGCTGGGCCAGTATTCGGACATGCCGCACATCCTTTCTTTCCTGAACCAGAGCTACCAGACCATCTTCGACGTGCTCCAGACCGATCCGGAGGTCCTGCCGCTGCTGGGACCGTTTCAGAGCGCCCTGAAGCACAACGCCATGGAACAGTTGGAAGGTATGATCGGCACGCTCCGCGTCTACACCTCCCGTCTGGCCACGAAGGAATCCTACTGGATCTTCCACAGGGACGGGGACGACTTCGACCTGAAGGTCAGCGACCCGAAACATCCGAGTTACCTCCTGATTGCCAACGACCCGGAGATGGAGAGCATCATCGGTGCCTTGAACGCGCTGATCCTGAACCGTCTCGTCACCCGCGTGAACACCGGCCAGGGCAAGAACGTACCGGTGAGCATCATCGTGGATGAGCTCCCTACCCTCTATTTCCATAAGATAGACCGCCTCATCGGAACGGCCCGAAGCAACAAGGTCAGCGTGACCCTGGGGTTCCAGGAACTGCCGCAGCTGGAAAGCGACTACGGTAAGGTGGGCATGCAGAAGGTCATCACGACCGTAGGCAATGTCGTCAGCGGCTCTGCCCGTGCCAAGGAGACGCTGGAGTGGCTTTCGAACGACATCTTCGGAAAGGTCGTGCAGTTGAAGAAGGGCGTCACCATCGACCGGGACCGCACCTCGATTAACCTGAACGAGAACATGGACAGCCTGGTTCCGGCGTCGAAGATATCAGACATGCCTACTGGCTGGATCTGCGGCCAGACCGCGAGGGACTTCGTGAAGACGAAGACCGGCCAGGGAGGATCAATGGACATACAGAAGAGCGAGGAGTTCCAGACCTCGAAATTCTTCTGCAAAACGGACTTTGATATGGCCGAAATTAAGGAGGAGGAGAAGCACTACACCGACCTCCCCAAGTTCTATACTTTCAAGTCAAAAGAGGAAAAAGAGCATATCCTTTACGAGAACTTCGTGAAGGTCAACCGCGAGGTCGATGAGATGTGCAGGGCGATTACCCAGTTCGCAAAGAAGTGAAGAGACCGATAAATGGGGAATTTAGCGTCTATTCAATGTCGAGGGTTAAACTTCCCATCAAATCTATAATAGAGGCCCGGCTCAATCTCTTTGTATTCATTGAGATGGGAAGATTCAGGATTTGGAGTTATGTCATCAAACTTCATCAAGGCATCTTCTTTTCTTGCTGAAAGAAGAACCCGATACATTTCATCCTTAGGTTTCCAGACAATGTTCATAAGAACATCATTTTCGCCATTGACATATACTTCCCTTACGTACAATCGTTTAGAATCAATCTGCCAAATCTGTTTATATGTGTCGCATATGTCTTGAAACATAAAGGCAAGAGGAGTATCGGTAGCAAGATCTTCTCTAAATGGGCCCTTTCCAAATTCAATGGATAAAGAGTCAATTTCGCGGTCCTTGTAGGCTCGCTGGAGTTTAATAATCTTATCACTACCCAAAGGATATCTCACCCAGTATTCTTCGCCTTGATAACCAATCCAGTAGATGCTACTTTCACGTGTATCGTACACTGAATAATCGTTGTGTCCCGAAAAATCGATTTCGTGGATGTGGACGAAACGACTTTCCGGAGAAACGCAAGACGATACCAGTAAAAGCAAAAGCGGATAAAGGAAAGTTTTTTCATATCGATGGCACTTTACCGCTCTCCGGCGGTGGCCCTGATGCCTGATATCACTCCGAAGCCTTTGCG
>CADCNE010000124.1 GCA_902802805.1 uncultured Eubacteriales bacterium | reverse complement strand
AGCCGGCCAACAGTGCTATGGCCAGGATCAGCAGGATGATGAGATCGACCATGGCAGCTCCTTCAGGATTCCCGCCGGGTGATGTAGCAGTCGTCGCCGCTGATGAGCAGGAAGCTGGAATCGTTCAGCTTCAAAGCGACGTCGGCGGGATAGTCCAAAATGATGTCGGCGGAGGGGGTGTTTTTGCCCGAATAGGTGTAGCTGATCATGCGGGTGCGGGTCACGATGCGGATGCCGTTGTTCTGCAGAAAGGCGTTCACGATGTTCTCGCCCACGTACACCGTCAGCATGGTGGTGTTCGGCGCGTCGGCCTCCGCCATGGCCAGGGTGTAGAGGGTGTGCTGGTTGCTGGACCCCCGGGGCTTGAGGAGGAAGCGCACGGTGCCGTTGTTTACCGAGGCGTCCATGACCTCCTTGCCGTAGATGCCCACCCGATACCGTTCCCGGCTGCTGTCCAGGGTGTAGCGGATGATATCCTCAGTGCCCACCAGGAACACGGAATCCTCGGTGAAGTAGACCTGCTCGATGCTCTGCTCGTAGAAGGAGGGGTAGTAGCTCATGGCCCCGTTGTTGTTGTAGTCATAGACCCGGACCGTGGTAACGGGCAGGGAGGCCTGGGTGTTCACGCATATGACCCACAGGAGCTCCCGACCGTACTTGGTCTCAAAGCCGAAGTTGACCACCTTGCTCTCGGAGAAATCGATGGAATTGCCCACCGCTTCGGCGGAGGCGTTGAAGACCACGATGGAGTCGAGACCGTTGAGCTCATTGGTCCTGAGGGCGGCGCAGTGGCTTTGCCCGCAGGCTACGCCTCGGATGGTGCCGTTGAGGGTCAGGGTGGGGAAGTTCCGAAGCTGCAGGTTGGAGCCGGCGTATACCGCCGTGATGGCGGAGGAAACGCCGAAGCCGTCGATGGCCGTGGGCAGGTTGGTCACCATGCTCTTCTTGGTATCGCTGATGTTCACCTGTATGAGATCGGTGCTGGAGGCATAGGTGAGGAAGCCCCCGGACACGTCGTAATCCATGTTCGCGTCGATGTTCATCTTTTCATAGGTCAGGGAAGCGTTCCGCTGCCGGAACATGAGGTAGAACACGGCAAAGATGCCGCCGAAGAGGACCACGGCGACCAGGGCGAACAGTATGAGACGCAGGAAATTGATCTTTGGCTTCATATCCACACTCACTCAACATACTCTACCACCATCCGGCCCGGTTGGTCAAGGAATCGGATGCTTTGTTTCAAATAATTCACGCATGACGGATTGCGGCGACGCTGTGAAATTCTGTGAAACCCGCCAAAAGCCCTGCATTTATCCTTGCATTATGGGATTGCCTGTGGTAAAATGACACGCTATTATAAAATGCACAGAGTATGCGAGCAAAGAAAAGAAGGAGAAATACCATGTCAGTTCTGGAAATGAAGGAAGGAAACATTGCACGACTCACCATCACCGTCGAGAAGGATGCCTTTGTGAAGGCGCTGAACGACGCCTATCATAAAACCGCCGGCCGGTATCCCGTGCCCGGCTTCCGCAAGGGCAAGGCCCCCCGCAAGGTCATCGAAACGAACTACGGCGCCATGGTCTTCTATGACGAGGCCTTCGACCTCTGCTGGGCGGAGCCCTACGACGCCGCCATCCGCGAGCACGATCTGACCCCTGTGGACCGTCCCTCCGTGGTGGACATCCCCAAGATGAGCGAAGCCGAGGGCGTCACCTACGTGGCCGAGGTCCAGCTCAAGCCCGAGGTCACTCTGGGCCAGTACAAGGGTATAGCCGTGAAGAAGCTGGCGTATACTGTGACGGACGAGGAAGTGGACGAGGCGCTCAAGATGGAGCAGCAGAAGCAGGTCCGCTATGAGGACGTGGATCGGCCCGTGGAGAACGGGGACCGCATCATCCTCGATTACTGCGGCAAGGTGGACGGCGTGGCCTTTGAAGGCGGCACTGCGGAGGACCAGACGCTGGACATCGGCTCCGGCACCTTCATCCCCGGCTTCGAAGAGCAGCTCGTGGGCGTCAACCCCGGCGAAGAGAAGGACATAAATGTTACCTTCCCCGAGGAATATCATGCCGAGAACCTGAAGGGCAAGGCCGCCGTCTTTACCTGCAAGGTGAAGACCGTCCAGAAGAAGGAGCTGCCCGAGATCGACGACGAGTTCATCAAGGACATCTCCGAGCAGGACACCGTGGCCGAGTGGAAGGAGAACAAGAAGAAGGAGCTTCTGGAAGCCCGCGAGAAGGCGGCCAAGAACGCCCGGGAGAACGAGCTTCTCGAGAAGGCCGCGGACAACGCCACCGTGGACATCCCCGCCTGCATGGTGGATCGGGAGGTCCAGTACATGATGCAGAGCTTCGGTTACCAGCTGGCGGCCTCCGGCCTGAAGATGGACGACTACTTTAAGTATATGGGCACCGATCGGGAGAAGATGGAGGCCATGTACCGGCCCGATGCCCAGCAGCGGGTGAAGACGGAGCTGGTCATCGAGGCCATCCGCAAGGCGGAGAACGTCATCGCCAGCGACGCTGAGATCGACGCGGCCATCGAAAAGTACGCCCAGCAGAACGGCATGCCCCTCGACCAGCTGAAGGAGAACCTGCGGGACGACGACAAGGCCTACTTCGCTGACCAGGTCTCGGCCAACAAGATCATCGATCTGCTGGTGGAGACCGCGGTGGAGACCGACGAGGAGCCTGAGGCGCCCAAAGCCGAATAAGACAGGGAGGAACCGTCGATATTTCCTCCAGGAAGGAGAACCCAATGAACCTGATCCCCTATGTTGTGGAACAAACCAATCGCGGCGAGCGTTCCTATGACATCTATTCCCGTCTGCTGAAGGATCGGATCATCTTTCTCGGCGGCGAGATCGACGACGACGTGGCCAACAGCGTCATCGCCCAGATGCTCTTTTTGGAAGCCGACGATCCCGACAAGGACATTTTCCTCTATATCAACAGCCCCGGCGGCTCCGTCAGCGCGGGCCTCGCCATCTACGACACCATGCAGTATATCCGCTGCGAGGTGTGCACCATCTGCGTGGGCCTGGCGGCCAGCATGGGCGCGTTCCTGCTGGCGGCGGGCGCAAAGGGCAAGCGCAAGGCCCTCGAGAACGCGGAGATCATGATCCACCAGCCCTCGGGCGGCGCTCAGGGCAAGGCCACCGATATCTCCATC
>CADCNE010000123.1 GCA_902802805.1 uncultured Eubacteriales bacterium | reverse complement strand
GGCGGCGAGCTCGTATTGAGCTTCGATTACACCCAGATGATGCAGGTCGGCATCGTGCCCCTCTACCTCAATGTGAATTTCAGCGCTTCCGCCGGCATCTGTCTTGATGGGCTGTATTTTACGTGGAAGCTGGATGAAAACGCGAAGCCGGACGGCTTCGATTGGTGGCTGTTGCGCGGGGTCACCATCAATATCCGCCTGGCGGTGTCGATCTCCCTGGGCATCGGCATCAAGGGCGTCTGCTCGGCCTGGGTATCCGCCACGGGTGGACTCAATATCATTCTCACGATCATGAATGGAATGCCGGCGCACGTCGCCGTTTACGGGGAATTCTTTGTGTCCGTCGGCTTTGAGATCTTCTGGATCAAGTATTCCAAGGTGGTCTGGCAGTTGCCCAAATGGCTGATCTGGGCCAATTATAACCTGGATGATCCCACGAAAAACGCCGCGCAACCCCTGCTCACGGCCCTCGCCGACGCGCCCGAATCCGAGGAATTGGAGCTGACGAAGCTTGAGCCGGAGCGCTATTCCTCCCTTGCGCCGGAGGCGAAAAAGGTGCTGTCCAACGCGGCCAACGTACAGGCGGACATCAAGGTGGCGGAGCTGAAGGGACATACCTATGTGTTCTATATCGGTGAATCGAGAACCAATGACGGCTATACCAGCCGCAATATCAACTGGATCGAACCGGCCACAGGCAAAACGGGTATCGTCGAAGACTGCTGTAATAGAGAATACATCAGGCGATACAACGCCTATGCCTTTGATGTAGTGTCGAACGGTTCATTACTGGCCGTGGTGGGCAACTGTGCAAATGCCTTCACGGAAAGCGGCTATCCCAAGGGCAACACGATACAATCGCATGCGTCATACCTCTATGCCG
The DNA here is from genome assembly GCA_902802805.1 of uncultured Eubacteriales bacterium. Lineage (GTDB taxonomy): Bacteria > Bacillota > Clostridia > Christensenellales > CAG-138 > RUG472. Next base: position 2,303 of record CADCNE010000123.1, on the reverse strand, counting down.
TCGTCATGGATTACAGTGAGTATTCGGGCAATCTGAGTAACGTTAGCGATAGCTCATATTTCTCTACCGCTGTTACACAGTATTTCACGGGATACAACGTCATTCTCCAGCCGCACATCGATTCATTGAGCGGCGATCCCGACAAAGCGAACGAGACGCTGCTCCTCACGGGCTCCTGCGATGCGCTTTATGACGGTACCGGCGAGAAGGGCTGTATCACCTTCGAATGGGAAGGGTATAAACTCCATACGCTGGGGGATTTCACGGTGAAGAACGCGCTGGGTGACGACCACGAGCGTATCCAGACGGGCAGCATACTGAACAGAGATGATATTGACTACTACGACAAACCCCAGCATAGCAGTTTTGCAGAAAAATCGCCATCCGGCAGCTTTATCGCGCTGAGCAAGCCCAAGGAAGGCGTCGCCGGCAAAAGCGCCATAGAACTCTTTGATATATTCATGAACGTCGCGCCGATCGAGTATACAATCGATAAGACGGCTAAATACAACCCCATCCGGAAGATCACCAAATCCGAGCGCAGGGCCGTTGCGCTGGCCACCGGCGACATTGATCACATGGAGATGGTTGTGGAGACAAGGCCTGACGGCACGATCGATCGGCGAACCGTTTTCTACACGGAGACAGAAACCATGGGTGGGCGCGCCCAACACAGGCTCAAGAGCCTCTCGTTCCAGCCCAAGACGGTTCTCGGCATGGACAATTTCAAATATGACCTGAGCTATAGCGACTATGACGTAAGCCTGCCTGACGCACAGTTCCGCGCCGTGACCCTCGGCGCGTCCCGTTATTTGTACTGGCTGAACACCGTATCCAGGGAGGAGGGGAAGGAGAGCGTCCCGGACATCTGGCGCATCACCGGCGTGTACTACGACGCCGCCGCCAACACCGTGTCCGATCAGATCGTCATCGCGGAATTCTCCCTGCCCAACGCGACGTGGAATGGCAAAACGTACCGATCCGTGCCCTATGAGGTCACGCTGACGAACTCCGGCACGGGTTACATCTCCGCCAAGCCCTACACGGGCAATGAAGGCGATCACGCCATCGCACCGATAACGCTGTACAGCTTCCCCATCACGCTCAAGCCGGTGGCAAATCTCACAGGCGCGGCGCTGATGGAGACCACTGTGTGCCAGGGCGATTTCGTCGCCACGGATCTGGCGGTCATGAACGAGGGCAACATGGGCATCGGCAGCTTCGATGTGGAGCTATGGCTGATGTCGGAGGATGGCAAGCGGGAGCAGAAGAAGATTGAGACCCTGCACGCCGACTGCCTGAACCCCGCCAACAGCACGCTGGTGCTGCATACCGGCGAGCGCGACGAGACCGTGGCGCAGGGCGAGGCGGCTTTCTACCGCCTGAAGGACTTCGAGTATTCGCCCCGACAGCATGAGTGGATCGTAAAAAGTCAGGACAGGACGGTCAACGTCAGGGACGGCAAGAATGTCACAACGACGGATAGCGGCAGCAACTTCAACCGCCTCGTCACCAATGTGCTGGTGCCCGGCGCGCTTGGCGGCTTCACCGGTTCGATCAAGATTCCCGCGGACTGGACGGGGGAAAAGCGGCTGCGTCTGAAGCTGACAAGGGAATCGACCTACGCCAACTGGATGGCCGCGGTAGCGCTGGCGAACAGCCACCCCGAGCTGTTCACGGAAAGCATCGCTTCGGATAGGTCGACAGTCGCAACGAACGCCGCAGACGATGCCCTCGCGAAGCTGGGCATACACAAGCTGGTCTACGAATTGGACGAGGACGGCGACAAGCTAGTGCTCCAGCAGCCCCAGGCCGCGATCCTTGCAAACGCCAACGACACAGATGAGATGTTGAGGCTCTATCCTATGGAGATCGAAGCGCCCGAGCCCATCGAAATCAAATGCGACGTACACGACATCGACGTGGGGCACCGGCTCTGGGCCGACATCTACGGTGAGGCAATGCTGGACATCATCATCAACAATTACCACACCACTCAGGAAGCCATCGAACTGACCTGCGCGATATACCTGGACAATTCCGATACGCCCAGGTACGTCAGCCTGCCCTACGACCCGAACGTTCTGTCCGCAGGAAAGACCACGACCATCACCCTCCCGCTGAAAGTGTTCATCCCCGATGCCGACGAGCACAGGGAGGCCCGCGTGGTGATCACTGGCAGGGGCATTCAGGAGACCGCGTCGGTCAACAATGAGTTTACCCTCTACCTGGGTGGCAGCGGTGCGCTGACTGTCAGCGACCAGCCCCAGTCCATCGCCGCACCCGCCGGCGGCAGCGCCGTG
>CADCNE010000122.1 GCA_902802805.1 uncultured Eubacteriales bacterium | reverse complement strand
GGCGCCATTTTTGACGCCGCCAATTCATTTGAATGAATTGCTGCTCACGCAGCATGAATTGGGCCGCCGCACCCACCCCCCCTTGTCATCCTGACCGAGGGAGCGCAGCAATCGAGCGGAAGGACCTCTGAACGTGCTTCGCCTGCACGAGCCCCTTCCGCGCGCCAAAAGCTTTTCCGTTCCGAGATCCTTCGACGCGGCCTCCGGCCTTGCTCAGGATGACACCGGGGTGGGGCACATTGAGGCTTTCCCGTTTTTTCACAGTTTGCGCTTGACAGCGTGGGAGCGAAAACGTATAATAATCTCAAGTAATCCTGCACGCTCGGTGCGTTCATAGATAGATATATATAGATGCTGAAGATAGAAGCGATTTTATACGTTTTTTGATAGAGACAGCGAATATATACAACCCATGGTATGGACTATTGTGACCGGGCGTCTGCCCGGTTATATTCTTATAGATGGGAGTGAAACGATGCACTGGTGGTTTTTGATCCCCGCTGCCCTGGCGGGTGCCCTCATCGGCGTGCTGATCGGCTACATATACCGCAAGAACGTGGCGGAAGCCAAGATCGCGAAGGCCGAGGACGCGGTACGCACCCTGCTGGACGATGCACAGAAGAAAGCGGAAGAGATACGTAAGGAAAAGGAACTGGAGGCCAAGGAGGAGATCTACAAGCTCCGCACCGAGGCCGAGAAGGAGAATCGGGACCGTCGGAACGAGCTGCAGCGCACCGAGCGCCGGCTCTTCCAGCGGGAGGAGACCCTGGATAAGAAGATCGAGGCCGTGGAGGCCCGGGAACAGGCCATGAACCAGCGGGTCGCCAAGGTGGAGAAGCGGGAAGCCGACGCCGAGGCGCTGGTCCAGCAGCAGGAACAGGAGCTGGAGCGGATCTCCGGGCTCACCGTGGAATCCGCCAAGGAGATGCTCCTCGCCCGCGTGGAGGAGGAGGCCAAGCACGACGCCGCCATCCTGCTCCGTGACATCGAGCAGAAGACCAAGGAGGAGGCCGATCGGAAGGCGCGGAACATCGTCACCCTTGCTATCCAGCGCTGCGCCGCCGACCATGTGGCGGAGGCCACCGTGTCCGTGGTGCCGCTGCCCAACGACGAGATGAAGGGCCGGATCATCGGCCGCGAGGGAAGGAACATCCGGGCCCTCGAGACCGCCACCGGCGTGGACCTGATCATCGACGATACGCCCGAGGCCGTGATCCTCTCCGCCTTCGACCCGGTCCGCCGGGAGATCGCCCGGATCGCCCTCAAGAAGCTGATCATGGACGGCCGCATCCATCCCGCCCGCATCGAGGAGATGGTGGAGAAGGCCAAGAAGGAGGTCAGCAACCAGATCCGTGAGGCCGGCGAAGCCGCCGTGCTGGAGGTGGGCGTCCATGGGCTGCACCATGAGCTCATCCGGTATCTGGGCCGCATGAAGTACCGCACCAGCTACGGCCAGAACGTGCTGAACCACTCCATCGAGGTGGCGCATTTGGCCGGCATCATGGCCGCCGAGGTTGGCGCCAACGTGGCGCTTGCTACCCGGGCGGGCCTGCTGCACGATATCGGCAAGTCCATCGACCATGAGGTGGAGGGCTCCCACGTGGAGATCGGCGCGGACCTCGCCAAGAAGTACCGGGAGAACAACCAGGTCATCCACTGCATCATGGCCCACCACAACGACGTGGAGCCCCAGACCCTGGAGGCCGTGCTGGTCCAGGCCGCGGACGCCATTTCCGCCGCCCGGCCCGGCGCCCGCCGCGAGACCCTGGAGACGTATATCAAGCGTCTCGAGAAGCTGGAGGAGATCGCCAACTCCTTCGACGGCGTGGACAATTCCTACGCCATCCAGGCCGGCCGTGAGGTGCGCATCATCGTGAAGCCCGACAAGGTCAGCGACGCGGATACGGTGCTCCTTGCCAAGGACATCGCCAAGCGCATCGAGAACGAGATGGACTACCCGGGCCAGATCAAGGTCAACGTGATCCGCGAGACCCGGACCATGGAGCTGGCGAAGTAATAGGAACCTATTGAAAGCTTGCACCTTTTCTTCGAAAAGAAAAGGTGCAACCAAAAGAACTTCGGGAAGGGGGCTGGCTTAACTGCATAGCCCCCATTATCTTCTTAAGCTTTTCTTTTTGTGCGACTTTTTCTTTTCACTGAAAAGAAAAAGTCGCAAAAGAAAAAACCTAAAGGTGAAAAAACATGCAATTCCCCATCGCTGACGCGCACTGCGACTTTCTCTACGGGGCCATGGAGTATGGCTACGACATCAACACCCTGCGCCGGGACCAGGTGATCCACCTGCCGTACATGAAGCAGGGGAACGTGAAGCTGCAGCTGTTCGCCTGCTGGTACGATTCGAAGCTCAAGACCCCGCCGCTGCAGCAGGGCCTGACCATGGTGGACTGCTTCAACCGGATGCTGAAGAACAACCCCACCTTCGTCCCGTTCACCAAGGACTTCGACCCCAGCGGCGACAAAATAGCCGCCGTGCTCACCATCGAGGGCGGCGAGATCTGCGAGGGGAGCCTCGCCATGCTCCGCATCTTCAAACAGCTGGGCGTGAAGACCATGACCATGACCTGGAACGACAACAACGAGCTCGCCCCGGCGCCGCCATGGCCCGGCGGCAGAAGGGGCTCACCATCCTGGGCCGGGAGATGCTCCGGGAGATGAACGACATCGGCGTCGCGCTGGACGTGAGCCATCTTTCCGACGACGGCATCCGGGACGCCCTCGAGTTCTCCACCCGCCCCATCTTCGCCTCCCACTCCAACGCCCGGGCGCTCATGAACGTGCCCCGGGCCCTGCCCGACGACCTGATCCGCGAGATCGCCCTCCAGGGTGGCGTCATCGGCGTCAACTTCTATGGTCCGCACCTGGCCCCCAAGAAACAGGTGGCCATCGAGGACATCGTGGCGCACATCCTCCACATCGTCAGCATCGGCGGCGTGGACTGCTGCTGCTTCGGTTCCGACTTCGACGGCATGTCCGTCTACCCCAGGGACCTCAAGAACAGCTCCGACTATCCCGCCCTCTGCGACGCCCTCCTCAGGGCCGGGTTCAACGAGGAACAGGTCTCCCGCATCGCCTACTGGAATTTGCACCGGTATCTTTCACAATTCGTTTGACAAATGCGACGACAGTGTGCTATACTGCTTCCGTTGCCGAAAAAACCAAACGTAGGGGCATGATGTAATGGTAACATAGCGGTCTCCAAAACCGTTCTTGAGGGTTCGAGTCCTTCTGCCCCTGCCAAAAGAGATACCACCCATCCGGGTGGTATCTCTTTTGGCATAGAGTAATGAAGACTCGAACCCTGGTCGCGGAAGTGAATGGAGCCCCAGTGGGGCTCCAGAGCCGCGACCTGAGCGAGCCGCAGCGAGTGGGTTCGAGTCCTTCTGCCCCTGTACTTGCGCTCAGATGTTTTTCCTGATATGATCATATAATCAAACCCAGGAGGCCCCCATGCAGCCCATCTTTGAATCCGAAAACATCCGCTTCGTCCGCGTGTCGGAGGAATTGGTGCCGGACTATCTCGCCATGGTCAACGACTGGGAGCGCGTGGGGAAGCTCATCGGCAGTCGCCGGGACCCGATCTCCGAGGAGAAGGAGCGCCGCTGGGTCCAAAAGAAGCTGGCGGAGGGGGCGGCCCTCTTCTCCATGCTGGAAAAGGACACCGGCGCCTTCATCGGCAATATCGAGCTCATGGACATAGCTGACGGGGCGGGGGAGCTGGGCATCGCCGTCACCGCGGCCATGCAGGACAAAGGCTACGGCACCGAGGCCGTCCGGGCCATGGTCGACTACGGCATGGACACCCTGGGCCTCCGCCGCGTCTTTCTCAAGGTGTTTCCGGACAACGCCCGGGCCATCCGCGTGTACGAGAAATGCGGCTTTCGGGAGTACGACCGCACGGAGGACGACGTGTTCATGGAGGTCACGAAATGAAGGACCTTTCCGAGCTCACGCTGGCGGATATCCAGCCTTCCCAATTCTATATCTCCGAACAGAAGCTGTCGGCTGTGGAACGGTGGTTCACGCCCAGCGACCTTTCCAACTTCGAACCCATCCCCATCAAGCTCTTGGACGGCGTTCCGGTGATGACGGACGGCCACACCCGGGCCGTGGCAGCCCTGCGGGCGGGGCTCGCTGCCGTGCCCCTCGTCTGGGACGAGGACGAGCTGGACTGGCGCATGTACCGGGCCTGTGTCACAGCGTGCCGCAGCCGCGGGATCGGCTCCCCGTGGGACCTGCTGGACCGGATCGTTTCGGCGGAAGCATATGCCGTCCGGTGGGACCGATGGTGCGATAGGATGCAGGCGTCCGTTGCGGCAGGCCCCACGCTGCAAATTTTCACCTCCTACGCAGACCTGGACGGGCCCCGGCTCATGGAGGTCTACGCCGAGAGCAACCGGGAGAACACCGACTATTTCTTCCCGGAGCTTCAGGACAAGGCTCTGGCGGTCCGCAAGGTGGAGGAGGGGTTTTTGACCTTCCTCCGGGATGAGTTCTTCGCCGGTCCCGGCCCCGCATACTGCGTATGGGAGGAGGCGGGGGAGTGGGTCAGCGCCCTCAGAATGAACGAGGTGGAGCCGGGGCTCTATTACCTGGAGGCGTTGGAGACCCGGCCCGGCTATCGGCGGCAGGGCTATGCCGCGCGGCTGCTCCGGGAGGTCATCGAACATTTGAAAGCAAACGGTCCCTTCCGCCTCTGTGACTGTGTGGACAAGCAAAACGAGCCATCCGTCCGGACCCATTTAGCTTGCGGGTTCCGCATCGCTTCCGAGACCGGCCACGACTATCTGCAGAACACGGACGACCCCGGCGACTACGGCTTCGAGTACCGTTACGACGGAAAGGGGGCAGACCATGACCAGGGCTGACATTCTCGAAAGGCTCCGGGTGCTGGACTGGCCCGCGGACGAGTACTGGCTGGTGGCCGGCGGGGCCATGGTGCTGTACGGGCTCAGGGCCGAGACCCATGACCTGGACCTGGGCTGCACCACCGCCCGGGCGGATGCGCTGGCGGCGGCAGGAGTACCGTATAAGGAGATGGAGGACGGCAGCGGCCGCTGGTTCAGCGTCAGCGGGGACGTGGAGGTCTTCGAAAACTGGCTCATGGACCGGGTGGAGCTGGTGGACGGGGTGCCGGTGGTGTCCCTAAAGGGCCTTCGGGAGATGAAGCGGGCCCTGGGCCGGGAGAAGGACCTCAGGGACGTCGCCCGCATCGACGCCTTTTTGCAGGGCGGAGGAGTATAGTCAAAATGCAATCCGCTACGGACAAGAAAACCCAATTCAAAGCCATCCTGGCGGCCATCGCCTGCCACGTAGCCTGGGGGTTCAGCTTCCTGGCCTCCCGCAAGGGGCTGGACGAGGCCCCGGTGTTCGTGCTGCTGAGCCACCGGTTCGGGCTGTCCTTTCTCGCCATGAACCTGCTGGTGCTCCTGGGCGTGGGGGAGACCGACCTCAGGCGCAAGGGGCTATTAAAGCCCCTCCTGCTGGGGCTCATGGAGCCGGTGGTCTACTTCTTCGGGGAGCAGTACGGCATCCTCCATTCCAACACCGTCTTCTCCGGGGTCATGATCGCGCTCATCCCCATCGTGTCCACCCTGGCGGCGGCGCCGGTGCTGGGGGAGAAGCCCACGGTGGGGCAGCTCCTCTTCAGCCTCCTGTCCCTGGGCGGGGTGGTGGGCATCGGGTTCATGAACAGCAGCTCCGGAGCACTCGACTGGATCGGCGTGGCCTTCGAGCGGACCTACTCCATCATGGCCGTGGGCACGGTGGTGTTCACGCCTCTCGCCCTTGTACAAACCAGGGGCAGCGTCGTTAAGTACGTTCAGCCCCTCGCCGAGCCCACCTACCTCATGGCGGTCCTGTTCCTGGCCCTCATCTGCTCCGTGGCCTGCTACTTCCTTTCCGGATACACCATCACCTATATGACCGTGGCCCGGGGGACGGTGTTCTCCAACCTGACCACCGCCGTGTCCGTCTTCGCCGGGGTGATCTTCCTCCACGAGCCCTTCACCTGGTTCGGTGCGCTCTGCTGTTTGGTAATCTTTGTAGGAATATACGGGGTTCAAAAAACCGGCTGATTGTGTTCCTTTTTTCTCTTCGGTGAAGAGGAAAAAGGAACCGAAAAAGAGAAGCTTAAGAAAAAACGGGGATCGTACATGCAAAACGATCCCCGTTCCTTCAGCTTAGAGTTCCTTACGGCAGGTCCAGAGGGAAAGAAATCAGCGGCTGGGCAGCAGTGGTGGTGTCCCAGCCATTCTCCGGAAAGTCGGTCTGCTTCCAGGAATCGCCCACGGGCTCATCGTTGAAGCTGTCCACGGCGTGGAGGGTCAGATGAACGGTGACGCCTTGGGTCTTCAGGGATTCGTAGTCCGAAGGGAAAAGGGGCAGGATCACCGTGTAGGCGAGGGTGCCGTCGGCCTGTACCATGACCTCCGGGAAGCTGGGCTCATAGACGGTGTCGTCTCCGCCCAGGGTGTAGCTCACCGACATGCCCTGGAACTTGCCCATCTCGTTAGTGGGGTCAAGAAGGGCGCGCCGCATCTGGGTGGTCCAGTCCGCGGGGGCCTCCTTCACCCGGTAGCTCAGGTACACGCCGGTGCTGCGGAAGCTGGCCGTTTCTTCCAGCACCACCCCGTCCAGGCTCACGGGCTGGTTCCACATGGCGCCGTCGAAGTCCATGGTCATCACGGCGTTCCCGGACAGGTGGCGCTCCGCAGTCCTTGTGTCCGCGTTGGTGGCCGCCAGGGCCCCGTCTAGGTCGAAGGAGAAGGTGTAGTAGATGGTCCCCAGCAGGCCGATGTGGGCCATGTCGTCCACGTTCACGTCCATGACGCTGATCTCGGCGGTGAAGCTGATTCGGCCGCTGCCGATGAGGGGCCCGTTCAGGTTGTACTCGCTGTGAAGGACGATGCCGTCCGCCGCCAGGGTCTCCTCCATGAGGCCGGTCTCACTGTTGACGGTGGCGATCCTCTCCCCCGTGTCCGTGTACATTGTCTGCTCCGTAAAAGCGTCCAGCCACTGGTCGCCGTGCTGCTCCTGAGAGAAGGCGGCGGCGTGGCCTGTGTTCAGGCGAATGATGTAGGCGAAGGTGGTGCCGTCGTAGAGGACCTCCTGGATCTCCGGCCGAATCTCCCGGACCCAGGCCCAGTCCGCCTCATCATATTTCGGCTGGCCCATCTTCACCCGCCACTGGTCCAGGGTGTCGGCGTCGGCCATCTCGGGCAGCATGACCACCCGGACGCCCTCGGACTTAGGCGCGGCGTTTTGCACCACCTGCTCCACCTCGGGGATGGCCGAAGCCTCCGTCCGCTGCTCGGGAGGCGTGTCCAGATAGTCCCCGGGCCGGTAATCGTCCCGGTGGAGCCAGCCCGCCACCGCATAGGCCGTGCCGCTCAGCAGCGGCGAGGTGGAAACCTGCCTGAACCGCAACGCCTTCTTCAA
>CADCNE010000121.1 GCA_902802805.1 uncultured Eubacteriales bacterium | reverse complement strand
CAGCAGCAGCGCCAGCAGCTTCTTCATCCGGTCCACCTCCCTTTTCGCGGCGGCATACCCCGCCAGAATACAGTTTATTTGTATCACACGGCCCCCGGCCTGTCAACCGCTCCCGGCCCCCCGGCGGCGAACCTTAAAGGAATCGTTACAAACTTTTGGTGCTTGATAGTTCCCTGCCTTTCGGGTATGATAGGGATGATCTTCATGATCGGAAAGGATCGCTATGAAACGGATACTTGCCCTGCTCCTGCTCCTGCTGCTGGCGGGATGTCGGATGATGAATACCACCGTGCCCACGGTGCCCGCGGCCGCGGCCTCCGTGTCCCCCACGGCGACGCCTGCGAGCGCGGAGAGCGCCGCCCCCGTGGAGTACGCCTTCGCCTTCACCGCCCGGACGCTGGACGGGGAGGAGCTGACCGAGGAGGTCTTCGGCCAGTACGACCTCACCATGGTGAACGTGTGGGCCAGCTGGTGCCCGCCCTGCCGGGGGGAGCTCGCTGAGCTCGGCGCACTCTACGGCAAGCTGCCGGAGAACGTGGGGTTCCTGTCCGTCACGGTGGACGACCCCGGCGACCTTGACGACGCCCAGGCGTTGCTGGAACAATACGGCTGCGCCTTCCCCTGCGTGGACGGCCAGGGCTCCGAGGGGCTCGTGAAGAGCCTGCTAAGCAGGGTCATGGCCATCCCCGCCACGGTGTTCTTCGACCGCGCCGGGAACGAGGTGGGCGACTGGATCGTGGGCGTGCCCCAGGGCAAGGGGTCCGTGTCGGACGCCTATTTGAGCGAGATACAGGCCCGGCTGGACCTTGTAAACGGGAAATGAGCCATACGCGGTGGCTGACATGGGCCCTGCTGGGCCTGGGCATAGGGCTGGTGATCTGGGGCGCGGCGTCGGGCCAGGCCCTGGGGACGTTGCGCAAGGCCATCTACCTGTGCCTCGAGTGCATGGGGCTGGGCGCATGAAGCGACAGCGCCGCCGCACCCTCATACAGGCCATCGCCGCCCTCGGGCAGAACGCCTACCTGCCGGGGTTCTTCCGGGGCGTCATCTTCCAGGGGAAGAGCAAGGTTTTGTGCGTCCCCGGTCTCAACTGCTACTCCTGCCCCGGGGCCCTGGGGGCCTGCCCCATAGGGGCCCTGCAGGCGGCTCTCGGACAGCGGCGCTTTCCCGCCTACGTGCTGGGGACGCTGGTGCTGTTCGGGGTGCTGCTGGGCCGGCTGGTGTGCGGCTTTCTCTGCCCCTTCGGGCTGCTGCAGGACCTGCTCGATCGGGTGCCCCTGCCCAAGCTGAAGGTGCCGAAGCGGCTCGATAAGCCCCTGCGGTATTTGAAATACGCGGTCCTGGTCCTGCTGGTGGTGCTCGCTTTCCTCCTCGAGGAGCCCGCCTTCTGCAAGTATCTCTGCCCGGCGGGGCTGCTGGAAGCGGGGCTGCCCCTGACGAGCCTGAACCCACAGCTGGCCGGGATGCGGGGGCCGCTATTTTATATCAAGCTGGGGGTGCTCCTTGCCATCGTCCTCCTGTCCCTCACGGTCTTCCGGCCCTTCTGCAAGTACCTCTGCCCCCTGGGGGCCTTCTACGGCCTCTTCAACGGAGCGGGCCTCTACCGGATGGCGGTGGCGGAAGAAAAGTGCGTCCGCTGCGGCCGGTGCGCCGCCGCCTGCCCCATGGCCGTGGACGTGGTCAAGACCCCCAACAGCCCCGAGTGCATCCGCTGCGGCAAATGTATAGATACCTGCCCTGTCAACGCCATATCCGGCGGTTTTCGCCGATAAATACCATTTCAAAGGAGAACGACCATGAACAGACCCGCCTGGCTCCGGGACGCCGTGTTTTACGAGATCTACCCCTCCTCCTTCGCTGACAGCAACGGGGACGGGATCGGCGACATCAACGGCATCCGGCAGAAGCTCCCCTACGTGAAGGACCTTGGGTGCAACGCCCTGTGGCTGAACCCCTGCTTCGACTCCCCCTTCAAGGACGGGGGCTACGACGTGCGGGACTACAAGCTGGCGGCCCCCCGCTACGGCACCAACGAGGACCTGTACGCCCTGTTTAAAGAGGCCCACGCCCTGGGCATCCGGGTCCTCCTCGATCTCGTACCGGGCCACACCTCCGAGGAGCACCCCTGGTTCATCGAGAGCGGGAAGCCGGAGAAAAACGAGTACTCCGACCGGTACGTCTGGACCGACTTCTGGATCAAGGGCACCCCGGGCCACCCCTACATCGCCGGGGAGACGCCGCGGAACGGGGCCTACATGCTGAACTTCTTCAAGTGCCAGCCGGCGCTGAACTACGGCTGGGCCAAAGTCACCGAGGACTGGCAGACCCCCGTCACCGGCAAGGCCGCCCGGGCGACCCGCAACGCCATGGCCGACGTGATGCGCTTCTGGCTCGCCCACGGCTGCGACGGGTTCCGGGTGGATATGGCTAATTCTTTGGTCAAGGGCGACGACGACGACAAGAGCTACACCTGCGCCCTGTGGAAGGGGCTCCTGAACGAGATGCGCGCGGAGTTCCCGGAGGCGGCCTTCGTGGCGGAGTGGGGCTGGCCGGAGCAGGCCCTGTGCCTCGCCGACTTCGACATGGACTTCTACCTCGACCACTGGGACAACGGCTACCACAAGCTGGTCCGGTCCGACGACGCGTATTTGAAGGGCAACGACCCCGCCGCCTTCGTGAAGGACTACCTGAAGCGGTACGAGGCCAGCAAAGAGGACGGCTACATCAGCTTCATCACCGGCAACCACGACACGCCCCGGATCAGCTGGTATCTCACCGATGATCAGCTGAAGCTCGCATACGCCCTGCTCCTTACCCTGCCCGGCGTCCCCTTCCTCTACTACGGGGACGAGATCGGCATGCGGTATCTTGACTACCTGCCCACCAAGGAGGGCGGCTACACCCGCACCGGCAGCCGGACGCCCATGCAGTGGGCCCCAGAAAAGAACCTGGGCTTCTCCGACGCCGACCCGGGCAGGCTGTACCTGCCCGTGGACCCGGCCCCCGACGCGCCTACGGCGGCCGCCCAGGAGAGCGACCCCGGCTCCCTGCTGAACACGGTGAAGGCCGTCCTGGCCCTTCGGCACCGGTGCCCGGACCTGCAGGCGGACGGCAGCTTCCAGGTCCTCCATGCCCAGGCCGGCGACCCCCTGCTGATCTTCCGCCGGGGCGCCCTGACCGTGGCTCTGAACCCCTCAAATAAGCCCGTGAAGGCAGATGTGCCGGGCACGCCTTTGTTCCAGATCGGCTCCTGCGAGAAAGGATCTTTAGGTCCCAATTCATTTATTGTTTCTTAAGCTTCTCTTTTTCGGTTCCTTTTT
>CADCNE010000120.1 GCA_902802805.1 uncultured Eubacteriales bacterium | reverse complement strand
TACTATGTGATGCACGATCACGGCGTGTTCCCCGTGGACCCCAACGGCGTGCCCTTCACCACCGCCTACATCGCCTGCACCGGCGACCCCATCGCGGACCTCACCGAGGACATGGGCGCGGAGCAGAAGGCCCGGGCCACCTATGAGCACCTGATGAACATGACGGGCAACGAGCAGATCCTGGAGCCTCTCTACTTCCTGCGGGAGCGGGAGGTGGTCCACTTCCAGCGCTTCGGCGAGTGCCTGGAGATCGTCCAGGGTATCTACAGCGGCCGCAGCTCCTGCTCCTGCCGCAACGCCCGAAGGCGCAGGCCGTAAGGACGCCAAAAAGCAGAAGCGCTGTCGCATTGGCGACAGCGCTTCATTATTCTTTGCATCAGTACCGGTTGTGGACCTTCTCCGCGAAGCAGAGCACGTCTTTGATCTCAAGTACCGTGCCGTCGTCCAGGACTGCCTTGCCGGACATGCGGCCGAAGACCTGGTGCTGGTCGGAGACGAGGACCTTGAAGTCGATTTTCGCCGCACGGTCCAGGACCGGCACGAAGTCCATCTCGAACCGGCCGTCAGAGGAGGTGAAGGTCCAGGGCTTCATGTATCTATCCTCGGGGATATGGAAGGTGATATCGTCCAGCTTATGGACCTTCCCGTCGTAGAAGATCACGTTCTCCGTGGCGGCGCTGGTGTTGCCGAAGCCGTAGCCGATGTTGAAGCCGAAGGGCACGCCGTCGAGATCGCAGTTGCCGCTGCCCCAGAACCAGGTGTTGTCGTAGGTCCAGACGCCCCGGCCCCAGTCCAGGGTGCCGAAGTCCGTTTTGGGGTCGAATGTGTAGCGGACGCCGCCGTACGCCATCCAGCCGGAGGCCCGCATGCAGTTGATCTTCTGGTTGTAGTAGAAGTGCTTGGGCTTGTCCCAGGGGGTGGCGATGACCATGGACTCCATGTCCGGCTGCCGGAGCACGATGTCGCAGTCGAAGGGCATCTCCTTCCAGAACCGCTCGAAGTGGCAGGTGATGCGCCGCTCCCCCGCCCCCGCCGAAAAGCGCATCTTCAGGCGCTTGTCCTCATAGACGGTCTCGCCGCTTGCGGAGCTTGGCGGCAGTTTCAGCTTGCCCAGGGGGAAGGTGTTCAGCACCGTCTCCGTGTGCTCCCAGGGCTTGTCCCCAAGACCCAGCAGGCTCACGGATTGGAGGCCGATGTACCCGTCGTCGGAGATGGTGAAGGCCCCGGCGAAGTCCCGCCCCATGACGAGATAATAGTCCCACTCCTTGATGCGCCAGTTGGGCGCCTGTATTTTGCTCCGGTCGTACCGCTGCACCAGATGCCTGGACCAGCCGGGCTCGGCAAGGTCCCCCCGCTCGTCCAGCAGGTCCCGGGGCTCGATCACTTCATGATTGCGCATGGCTGCCTCCTGTGCTCAGTATTCCGTCTTCACCGTATCGAGATGATACATCTCCTTGAACCGCTCCTCATCCCGGAGGGAGCGGATGAGCATGACCTCCGTGAACCGGCCGTCTGCCTTGTTCTTGAACCCCGCCGCCTTCTCGCCGGTGCAGATGGAGCAGCGGATGACGGCGTACTGCTTCTCCGGGTCGAAGGGGACCGTCCCCGGCGGGGTCCATTGGCCGGGCTGGAAAAGGGACTTTAGTTTGGAAAATATGTTTTTCATATGGTGATATTATATCCGTTTCCGCCGGGATAGTCAAACGAAAAGCCACCGGCGGGGCCGATGGCTTTTGGGGCGGATGGGCTTTGGGGGTGCGAGCTTTATTTCACCTTCAGCACCAGGGCGTACTGGGGGAACTCCGCCACAGCATCGTCGGCGTCCCAGCCGTTGACGCCCGGCCGGCTCCACACGACTTCGCCGTAATCGGGGTTCAGTGTTCCCAGGGGTTTGTCATTTGTATCATGGGGGTCCACCGATTCAAACCAGCGCAGCATCGGGATGAAGGAGATCTCCTGAATGGATTTGAGCATGTCATAGGGGACATCGTCCAGGCTCCTGGCATGGAACAGCACAGAGCCGTCCTCCTGCAGGGTGCAGTCGAAGGAATTCAGGTACCATTTGCCGCTTTCGCCGTTGATCAGCGTCTTGAACTCCAGGGACGACGCCAGGGCTTCCCGCTGCTCCCTGGTCCACGCTTCGGGCACCCGGACGCGGATCTTGATGTCGTGGATGCCCAGGGCGTCCATCTGGATGTCCTCCACCGTCATGGTCAGACCCTCCGTGGAGGCCCGCTGCTTCGAGAAGGCGATGCGGTCGTCGGCGTACCGGTCGTCAGGTCTGCCAAAGTCGACGTCCACCCGGCTGAGGGTCACCGTCTCCGGGCCCCAGACGGCGCTGGCGACGTTCTCAAACTGACTTGCCTGCAGGTCCTGATAGGCTTTCATGTTGACCGTGATGGTGCCCAGCTGAGCGTAGAAGAGCTCCGTGGGGGGGACATAATTGCCGTCGCCCCGGTCCTCCTCGCAGACAAAGACCTTATAGTAGACCTTGGCAGTTAAAATGCCGTTCCCGTCGGCGTAGTCGGTCAGGCCGTCCAGGCCATAAATGGACGCCACGGCGGTGAGCCCGTTCTCCTGCAGATAGGCGCGGTTCTGCTCGTCGATCTTCTTCTGGATCTCATCGGTCCTGTCTCCCACCATCAGCCCCTGCTCGCACAGGGAATTATAATAGGGATCTATGGCGCCGGACAGGTCCAGCATGCCCTGGAATTGCTTGCCGTCCGGCATTTCGTAGATGATGTGACCGTCGGGCCGCTCATACATCGCCTTTTTCCCGGTCAGGTACTCGATGTCCGGCCCGTTCTCGTACAGCCCCCACACGGCGTAGGGGTCCACCTGCACCCCGGCCTGATGGCCGCCGGTCCACATCTCCAGCAGATACAGCCCGGATAGCCCGTTCAGGCGGATCGTCTGATAGACCTCCTTCCCGTCGAACATGGCGTCGCCCAGCTTGATGTCGCTGTTCTCGTAAAAGAACTCTGAGAGCTTCAACGCGCCCTCGCTGTTGACGGCCTTGGAATCGGTCCGGTCGATGGGGATCAGCCGGAACCCATCTGTTTTCTCCGGGGAGGTGATCAGCGCCTCGATCTCGGGGATCTCGGTCCGGTCCGCGGGGTCCGCGGCCAGGTAGTCCTGGGGGGTGGTTATGCCAAACCAGGAGAGCACCTCCGCCCGGGCGGAGGGGATGAGAAACACCGTGCCCACCAGCACCACAAAGGCGGCTGCCGCGAAGGAGACCGCTTTTCTCCACGCAAATCCTCTGGGTGTCGCGTATTTTGTCCTCGCCTTGATGTAGGCATCGTTAATGGCGTGATCATAGATCATCTTTTTGAAAAAGTCATGTTC
>CADCNE010000119.1 GCA_902802805.1 uncultured Eubacteriales bacterium | reverse complement strand
TACACCTGGACCGAGGACGAGAGCAAGTTGCCGGAAGGCTACAGTCTGAAGAGCTCGGAGAAGGCAGGCCTGATCACGACGATCACGAACACCTACGAACCCGAGAAGACCACCGCGAAGGTCATCAAGGTCTGGGACGATGCGGAAAACAAGGACGGCAAGCGCCCCGAGAGCATCAGCGTGACGCTGAAGGCCGGGGATACGACCGTGGAAACGGTGACGCTGAACGAAGCAAACAGCTGGACGTACGAGAAGAAGGATCTGGATAAGTACGCGGGTGGTATGGAGATCGTCTACACCTGGACCGAGGACGAGAGTAAGCTGCCGGAAGGCTACAGCCTGAAGAGCAGTGATAAGGCCGGCACGGTCACGACGCTGACGAACGGCTACGAGTTTGAGACGACGAAGATCACGGCGATCAAGCACTGGAAAGACGATTCAGAATCCGGCAAGCCGCGGAAGAACGTACAGGCAACGTTCCACCTGCAGAAGACGGTGGACGGTGTGTCCACTGAGATCGATTCTGTGGAAGTGGGGACGGAGCAGTCCTGGACCTACACTTGGACGGATCTGCCGGTATATGAGAACGGTGAGGCGATCACGTACAGTGTGAAGGAAGTGCTGACCAAAGCGAACGGCTACAAATCCGACACGACAAAGTGGAAGGTCGTGGCGAACGGCGGCAAGATCACGATCACGAACACGCTGCAGGACGCCACGCCGGGCACGGGCGACAACACCAAGACCCTGCTGTGGGGCAGCCTGACGCTGACTTCGGCCATAGGCTGCGGCGGCGCGCTGTGGATCGCAGGCAAACGGAAAAAGAAGGAAGAACAATAAGGACTGAAAGACGGATGCGGCGCTGAAAAGCGCCGAAGTTCAAACGAGCTATTCTTCTGCCAGGTTGGCATCTACAGGGTGTTGCGGTATTCGTTGGCGCTCATGCCCGTGAGTTTCTTGAACACCCGGGCGAAGTGGGCCGTATCGGCGTAGCCCACCTTCTCGCCGATCTCGCCGATCTTCAAAGAGGGATCCCGCAGGAGGCGCTTCGCCGCGTCGATGACGCCCAGCCGGTCCGCGTCGCCGTCGGTGGCTACGCCCAGGTCGCATCCGCTGTCCAGCACGAAGTTCGATAGCGGGATGAGGGTCGCGGCGTTGGGTGCGGGCAACTTCCCGCCGAAGAGGGTGTCGTGGCGGTCGTGGATGACCTCCACGTCGCAGCGGCAGGTCATGAGGATGGTCCTGAGGCAGGTCTGGCTCACCCCGTACATGGGGTCCAGGGCGATCCGCAGCCGCGCCCTTTTGATGGCCTCCGTATCGACAAGGGCCAGGATGCTGTCGATATAGTCGTTGGCGGGGTTGTCCTCCCGGACGAGCCCCCGGGCCAGGGCCTCCTCATAACGGACAGAGGGGATGGCAGCGGAGTCGATCCCGGCGATCTGTTCTTCGATCTTCGCAGTGACGGACAGATCCGCGTCCCGGCCGCCGGCGGTGAAGATCTTGACGCCGTTGTAGATGGCGGGGTTGTGGCTGGCCGTGACCATCATGCCGTAGCTGAGACCTCGGGTCTTGACCACGTACATGATGAGGGGGGTGGGGGAGGAGCGGTCCACCATGAGCGTGTGAAAGCCGTATCCCGCCAGCACCTCCGCGATCCAGTGGGCGCTCTCCTTCGAGAGGAAGCGCCGGTCATAGCCCACGCAGAGCTCCTCTCCGGCGTGGCCCTCCTTCTCCATGAGACGGCACAGCCCCGCCGTCAGCAGGCGAAGATTATCCTTGGTGAAGTCCTCCGCGATGACGGCGCGCCAGCCGCCGGTGCCGAATTTGATCATGGTGGTCCTCCCTTTTTTAACAGTATATCACAAACAGTTCTATTTGCCCATCACGACTTCCGCCCGGCAGACCTGGCCCGCTGGCAGGACGGGCAGCGCCGCGCCCGCGGCCGCCCAGGTCAGCTCCGGGTGCTCCTTCCAGGCGTTGTAGCCCGCTTCCTCCACGCGCAGGCGGAGGGGATGCCCGTCCGCCGTGGCTTCATACCGGTATCCGCCGTCTCTTTCTGCCTCAGCTATCAACCCGTCCTCTCCGCTGCGGACGAAGGAGAGCCCGTCCAACTGAAGCTGTATGTCCTCGCTCGAACCGAGAACGGAGAGGGGAGAGAGGAGGGCCGAGGACTTGAACATCATGACGATGGAGGCATAGGGCTCGAAATGGCTGTCCAGCAGGTTGCGGGCGAGGTACAGCTCCTCGCCCACCAGCAGGAAGCGGGTCCGGGTATCCTCGTTGTGCATGATCTTGACGATCTCCTCTGCCGCCGCGCGGCAGTCCTGGATCAGCGCCGGGCCGCTCTCCCCGGCGCCGAAGGCGTAGACCCCGTTGATCTGCTCGTCCCAAAAGACCAGGAACACCGCCCGGTAGAGGTCGGAGCGGGAAAAGCTGTCCCGCAGGTAGCCGTTGACGCTGCGGTACAGGGTGATCTTATTCCCGTTCTCCCGATAGTTGCGGTAGGCACTGCGGATCACGCCGTCGTAGGACACGGACTTGGAATCATTGATGGCGTTTTCCAGCTCCGTCTGGATCTGCATCAGGGCGAACTGGGCGGTGTCGTCCGTCTCCTGCCGGGCGGAGCGCTCATAGCTTTGCTCCAGCATCGCGGCGAACGTCACCACCAGCAGCAGGATCGGCGCAAGTCAGCACAGGACGATGACCGTAGACAGGCCCGTCCTTAGCGATATCTTCGGCTTTCGCATGCGCCTCACTTCCGCTTTCAGGGGATCGTTGTCAGTAGTATAGCACATTTTCCGCCGATTTCCAGTACCATGCGATCACGGATCGGCGAGACGCCATCACATAACGCCTGCGCCGAAAGCGATAGAAATGGATCAGCAAGGCCTACCGAATAAAACGGTGTCGATGGTCGTCGCGGACAAATATGCACTTGAAATCCCCCACCGTCAGGGGTATTCTATTCTTATCCATGACGACAGGGAAGGGGAGGATCGGATGAGCGTGTGGTTCACATTGCTGGCGGCCGTGGCGGCGTTGGGGCTGGGGGCGCTGTTCTATCTCGTCACCCGGGTCCGGCGCTTCTCGTGCCTGCGGCGGCTTGCTGAGACCCACAGGGGCCTGTCCTGGCTGCTGGCGACGGGGGCGGTGGGCCTTCTGTTCCTCTTCTGGCTCGTCAACCTCTATGCGGTGTTCATCGTGGTACTGCATCTCGCTCTCTTCTGGCTCCTGTGTGATCTGGTCGCTTGGGTGGTCAAGCGCATCCGCCACAGGGAGCCCAGGCGATATTACGCCGGAGCCGTGGCCATCCTGCTGACGGCCCTCTACCTGGGGGCGGGCTGGGCCGCGGCCCATCGCATCCGGGAAACCGACTATACCGTGGAGACCCAAAAGGCGACCGACCCCCTGCGGGTGGTGCTGATGGCGGACGCACACCTGGGGGTCACCCTGGACGGCGACGGCTTCACGGCGACCATGGCCCGAATCGAGGCCCTCCGGCCCGATGTGGTGGTGATGGTGGGAGATTATGTGGACGACGATTCCACCCGGGCGGACATGCTGGCGGCCAGCCGCGCCCTGGGAGCCCTCGAGACCACCTACGGCGTGTATTACGTCTATGGGAACCATGACAACGGGTATTTCCGGCATAGGGACTTCACCGCCCAGGAGCTTAGGGCGGCGCTGACGGAGAGCGGCGTGACGATCCTGGAGGACGAAACGGCGCTTCTCGGCGACGGGTACGCCCTCATCGGCCGCCGGGACCGGTCCTCGGCGGGGCGGCTCTCCATGGCGGAGCTGCTGCCCGGTCCCAGCCAGCGCTTCACCATCGTGCTGGACCACCAGCCCAACGATTACGACGCACAGGCAGCCGCCGGGGCCGACCTGGTGCTGTCGGGCCATACCCACGGCGGGCACATCTTCCCGGCGGGGCTCATCGGCCTCTGGATCGGGGCCAACGACGCCACCTACGGCCTCTCCCGCCGGGGCGACACCACCTTCATCGTCACCTCCGGCCTTTCCGGCTGGGCTATCCCCTTCAAGACCGGCGCCTTCTCCGAGTTCGTGGTGATAGACATACAATAATCAAGCGCAAAAAAGCCCGGCGATCAGCCGGGCTTTTTTGATACATGAGAAGACCTTATCCCGCCAGTATCTCGAACCGCACCGCGCCATCGAGGGCGGTGGCGGCGGCCAGGAGGGATTCCAGGGAGCAGGTCATGCCCGAGGTCTCGGCGGCGATGGTCACCGCCGCGCAGCCGTCGGTGGGGATGCTCTGGTTGATGGTCAGGATGTTGGCGACGGAGCGG
>CADCNE010000118.1 GCA_902802805.1 uncultured Eubacteriales bacterium | reverse complement strand
GGTACTGTTCCTGCCGGTGCATGAGATCCTCGTTATAATCTTTGCCGAAGTCCGGGGTGTGATCGTACACCTTATAGGAATCCTTCAGCATCTCCTTGATGTTCTCCGCGGCGTTCCGGCCCTGCTCGTCGTTGTCCAGACCCAGGTTCACGAACCTGATCTCCGGGTGGTCGATCAGGTATCGCTGGAGAGCAACCGGGGAGCAGCCGCCCAGGGATACCCTATGAGCCGGATACTGCTTCTTCATGTACCCGCACAGGGTCATGTGGGAAAGCAGGTCGATGGCGCTCTCGAACACCCAAACCGAATCGCAGTTTTCCTGAGGAATGGAGAAAGCGTAGGCCTTGTTGCTGCCGGGGGCATCGAACTTCCCCTCGTTGAAGCAGGCTCGGGTGCAGGCGTACTTGGCCACGCCGTCCTTGTCCTTGCCGACGAACACCACCTGGGGCGGACATCGCTTCTCGACGCGCTCTCCGTTTTCATCCTCATATACGAAGGTGTTGGACTGGTAGATCAACCCCTCCTTCATGTACTTGGAGATCAGGTTTTTGGAGATCCCTCGCTGGCATAGATAGGCGTATGCCGCCTTGTTGTTGTCGTTGGGGATGGGAAGCTCAAAGGCGGGGAGCTCCTTTTCCTCCATTTCCGCTGCTTTCGGCAAGGGGTGATCATCAATCCCCTTCTCGCCCAGCAGCGTCTGAATGGCCTCCACAAAGCCCATGCCCTCATACTGGGTCAGGAAGGAGATGGCCTTTCCGCCCATCTGATGGCTGAACCAATACCAGCGGTTCCCCTTCATGTAGAGGCTGTCGTGGTCCCTCATCTTGTACTGGTTTCCTTCGCGCTCCAGCTCGTAACCCCGAGACTGGGCGTATGCTACCAGGTCGATGCTGTCCGCAGCTTCGATCTGTTCCTGTGAATAGCGTTTCATGTATCCTCCTGTTAACGCTCGTATTCGTCCTCTGACCGTTCAGGGGCGTCCCTGTCGCGGTCGTTGCTGTCTTCGCCTATGGCTGCGCTCTCATGCTTGTCCAGGTTCAGCATGGCGTCCAGCTCCGTCAGGCGAGCCGTTTTCGCCTTCAGCTCCTCCTCCTGGGCAAAGGGCTTGGCAAGTTCCTCCTTCAGGTTCTTCTCCTGGGTGTGCAGTTCTTCCAGCGTCTTCTCATACTGAGCTTTCCTGTCCGGGACCCCCGCAAGAGCGTTGTCAATACGGGTGATGTTGCCTATGGCGTCCTCGCCCAGCTTGATCCAATAGGAAAGGGTGCCCTGGAGCCGCATCTCAAACTGTTGCGCTATGGTGTTGTAGGACACAAATAGCTCGAAGCCCATGTACTGCCCCAAGGGAGATTCCGCGCTGGACTTCTTGGCGGTACAGGCGGCCAGGATCGCCATGCCCGCCGCTTTCTTCTCCTCCGGGCCGTAGTGGAAGCCGGATACGGTCATGCCCCCAAAGCCGTCCACCTTGTTCTGAGCATACATGGCCATATCCGCATCGCACCCAGCGATGCTCTCCTCCGTCAACCGGATGTCCCGGGGGACCTTCTTCAGCAGCCGGTCCTCAATGGAGTATCGGGTGGACAGATAGTTGGATTTCAGGAGCTTCAGCTTGGATACCTGGACCTCCAGATCCATCTTCTCCTTGATGGCGGGATTCCCGGTGGCCAAGGCTTTGACTTCCGCATAGGTCAGCGCCGTCTCGTCCACATCCTCACAGGACCGGGCAGGGCTCTTGCTGGTCATGATCTGGCCGATGAACTTTTGCTTGTTCTCTATGGTTTGCCACATATAGGAATCAAAGGTACCCTGTGTCACATACCGGTAGATTTTGACCTTGGGATTGTCGTTGCCCTGGCGCAGGATCCGGCCCTCGCGCTGCTCAATGTCGCTGGGCCTCCAGGGGATGTCCAGATGGTGCAGGGCTATCAGCCGCTTCTGCACGTTGGTTCCCGCACCCATCTTAGCTGTACTCCCGAGAAGGATACGCACCTTTCCGGCGCGGACGTTGGCAAAGAGCTCCGCTTTGCGGGTCTCGGTGTTCGCTTCGTGGATGAACGCGATCTCCTCCTCCGGTACGCCGCGCTCGATCAGCTTCTGCCGCAGGTCGTCGTATACGTTGAAGTTACCGTCGTTGTGTGGCGTGGACAGGTCGCAGAACACCAGCTGGGCGGAACGCTGTTTGCTGCTCTCCTCCCATATCCGGTAGATGTTGTCCAGGCAGGCGTTGACCTTGCCCTGTTCGTCATCCGGGAGCATGGGGTTATTGAGCCGCTGATCCAGCGCCAGCTTCCTGCCGTCGTTGGTGATTTTAAGCATATTATCCTCGCTCGGCTCCACCTGACCGTTCCGGACTTTCTCGGCACGGTCAGCGAAGGAGGACACCATCTCCTTCTGATACTCGCTGGGCTGTATGACCTGGTTGTGGTACTCCGCCTCCGGCACAGGAAGGTTGAGCATATCCGCCGTCTGCACGTCGGCGATGTCCTTGAACATGGACACCAGCTCCGGAAGATTGAAAAAACGGGCGAACCGGGTCTTGGCCCGGTAGCCCGTTCCCTCGGGGGCCAGTTCTATGGCCGTCACCGTTTCCCCGAATGTAGACGCCCAGGCGTCGAAGTGCTGAAGGTGGATGTCCTTCAGGCGCTCGTATTGGAGGTATCGCTGCATGGTGTACATCTCGGTCATGGAGTTGCTGACGGGCGTACCCGTAGCGAACACCACGCCGTGGCTGTCCGTGATTTCATCCAGATACCGGCACTTCATATAGAGGTCGGAAGACTTCTGTGCCTCGGTCTGGGCTATGCCCGCGATGTTCCTCATCTTGGTATACAGAAACAGGTTCTTGTAGTAGTACGCCTCGTCGATGAACAGGCGATCCACGCCAAGCTCCTCGAAGGTCACCACGTCGTCTTTCCGTTTCTGACTGTTCAATCGCTCCAGCTTTGTTTCCAGCCCACGCTTCGTTTTCTCCATCTGTTTTATGGAGTACCGTGCGCCGTCCTCCGCCGCCAACGCTTCTATGCCCGCCGCGATCTCCTCGATCTGATACTGTATCGTCTCGATCTGCCGCTCAATGGATATAGGGATCTTCTCAAACTGGCTGTGGCCTATGATCACAGCGTCATAGTCGCCGGTGGCAATCCGACCGCAAAACCGTTTGCGGTTCTGTTTCTCAAAGTCCTTCCGGGTCGCCACCAGAATGTTCGCCGAGGGGTACAGCTGCAAAAACTCGCTGGCCCACTGCTCCGTCAGGTGGTTCGGCACCACAAACAGGGACTTGTGACAGAGGCCCAGGCGTTTCAGCTCCATGGCCGCCGCCGTCATCTCGAAGGTCTTTCCCGCGCCCACCACATGGGCCAGGAGCGTGTTCCCGCCGTACAACACCCGCGCTATGGCATTAGCCTGGTGAGGTCGGAGGGTGATCTCCGGATTCATGCCGGGGAAGGTCAGGTGACTCCCGTCGAACT
>CADCNE010000117.1 GCA_902802805.1 uncultured Eubacteriales bacterium | reverse complement strand
CCGCAGGGCCAGGCTGTCCAAATACCGGATGAGCTTCCCGTCGTGAGCCAGGGAGATGGCGCCGGTCTCCTCGGAGACCACCAGCACCAGACAGTCGGACACGGTGGATACGCCCAAAGCCGCCCGATGCCGGGTGCCCAGCTCCCGGGAGATGCCCGTCTCCTCGGAGAGAGGCAGGAAGCAAGCCGCCGCCACCAGGGTGCTGCCCCGACAGATCACCGCTCCGTCGTGGAGGGGGGTGTTGGGCTCGAAGATGTTTTCGATGAGGGCGCCGGACACCAGGCCCTCGATGGCGGTGCCGGTGCTGATGATATCCCCAAGGCCCGTCTTCTGCTCGAAGACGATGAGGGCGCCCACCCGCCGGCGGCTCAGGCGCAGGATGGTCTTGTGGAGGTCGTCGATCAGGTCCTCCACGCCCATGTTCCCCGCCTCGCTGATGAGCTTGCCGATGGCCTTGCCGCTGCGGCCCAGCCGTTCCAGCACCCGGCGGATCTCCGGAGTGAAGAGGATGAAGATGACGATGATGATGGTACCGGATTGGAGGATGGAATCCAAAAGCCAGCTGAGGGTGTACAGGCTCAGAAACTGGGCGGCCGCGGAGGCGACGATCAGGAACCCGACGCCCTTGAGCACCTCATAGGCGCGGGTGTCCTTGGTCCAGACGATGAGCTTATAGATCAGCACCGTCAGGATGGCTATGTCGAGAAGGTCGTTCCAGCCGAACTGGCCCAGACCGCTCCCCAGGGTTTTTATGATGTCTTCAAAGCTCAAGTTCCATCCCTCACATTCACATCTGTTCAGGTCATCTATAGTATACCATCACTGTGTACAAATTGTCACGAAAATATTAAAGGTTCGTGATCATTTTCTCTGAGCGCTTCCCCATGACCAGGCGGATGGGCAGGGCGATGACCAGAAGAAGGACGCACATGGCGGCCGCACCCAGGGGACCCAGGAACAGCACCAGGGCAATGCCCGCGCCCACCACCAGGAAGGTGACCAGCATACCGAGGAGCACCCCGGCGCTCTGCTTCACCACCTCGGCGGGGTTGTCCCAGTCGAATCGGGCAAATTTGAGGCCCAAAGCAAGCTCCACCACCGAGAAAGCCCAGGCGAACAGGACGCTCAGGCCCAGCATCACCGGCACGTTCCAGACGGGGAGCCGCCAGGCGATGGTGAGGAGCAGGCTGCAGACGAAGCCGCCCAGCACGGGCGGCAGCATGCTGACCAGGAGCTTGCTCCTGAGCCAGGTGTTAGCCCGGATGGGCAGGGACTTGATGAGCCACAGACCCTTTCCCTCCATGGACACGGAGGCGGTGGCGGACAGGCTCATGCACTGGACGGCGGCGATGACCAGTCCGAAGAGGACCCCGGGGGCCTTATCGAGGGGGGACATGGCCTCCAGGACCTCCATGATGGGCTCCCGGCCCGTCACGACCAGGAGGATGGACAGCAGGATCGCCATGAGGGTGCCCATGTCCGTGTTCATGATCCAGATGGGGGTGTTCAGCTTCTGCTTCAGCTCCTTCTTGCAGAGGGTCAAAAGCTTCCCGGTCTGCTTCTGCCGACCCATGCGGAAGGCCTTGGCTTCGGCGGTGGCGTTGATGGCGACATAGAAGAAGGTGAAGCCCTTCACCGCTGCGAAGCAGAGAAGGCCCAGCAGGGCGACGGCGATGGCCGCGAACAGCAGGAAGGCGGTCCAGTCCCCGCCGAGAGCCGACACGAACAGGCGGGCGGGCGGGTAGATGCTGAAGATCTTGGCCGACATGGCGTCCGCCACGGCGCTCATGTTGGCGAACAGGGTGCCCGTGTTGAAGGAGAAGACCATGACTCCCGCCAAAAAGAGCAGAGAGAAGATGATGGTGAAGATGTTCTTGCGCTTCATGCGGGCCGTGAGCATGGCCACGAACAAGCCCGCGAGGCCGCCCACGCCCAGGGGGATCAGGGGCGCCAGGAAAGTCGTCAGGATGAGCACGGGCCAGAAGGCCGGGGACAGGTACGCGCCCATGCGGATTTGGCAGCAGACGCCTGCGGACAGGACTACGCCGGCGTTGATGAGCAGCTCCTCATAGTAGAGAGAGAAGATGCGGGAGAGGATCACCGTAGGCCGGGAGAGGGGCAGGGTCAGCAGCTGATCGATGGACGACGCGGAGAACATGACCTGGCCGGCCTTCGTCAGGGTGGTGATGGCGCCCAGCACCGCCGCCATGGCCAGCATAAGAGCGGGGACAACGGTGAAGTTGGTCTCATTGAGGGTGGACAGCATGGGCATGCTGTAGGCCACCGCCATGTACACACAGGCGAGGAAGGTGACGAGGGTGGAGGTGAGGCGCTTTCTGGCCCGCTTGCGGGCCGCGTCGTCGTTGGTGTTCCTCAGGGCCTTGACGGGCAGGAACTCCAGCAGCTGGATGCGGATGAGAGGGAGGATCTGTTTCATTCCTTTTCCACCAGCTCCATGAAGAGCTCCTCCAGGGAGTCGTCTCCCTTCACCGTATCCATGTCGCCCTGGGCCACCAGCTGGCCGTGGTTGATGATGGCCACCTTGTTGCAGAGCTTTTCCGCCACCTCCAGCACGTGGGTGGAGAAGAAGATGGCCGCGCCGTTCTCCGTCATCTCGTGCATGAACTGCTTCAGAGTGAAGGCCGCTTTGGGGTCAAGGCCCACGAAGGGCTCGTCGAGGAGGAGGAGCCTGGGTTCGTCGATCAGCGCGCCGATAAGGGCCAGCTTCTGCTTCATACCGTGGGAGAAGGCGCCCACCATGTCGCCCAGGCGAGCGGTGATGCCGAAGGCGTCGCCGTACTTCTGGATGCGGGCCTGCCGCTCCTCGGCACTGAGGCCGTAGATGTCCGCCAGGAAGTTGAGGTATTGGATGCCGGTCAAATACGTGAACAGGTCCGGGTTGTCGGGGATATAGCGCATGACCTTCTTGCAGGCCAGGGGGTCAGCCTTGATGGACACGCCGTCGATGAGGATGTCGCCGCCCTCGAAGTCGTGGATGCCCGCCACGGCCCTGAGGGTGGTGGTCTTGCCCGCGCCGTTGGGGCCGATGAAGGCGAAGATGTCGCCAGGCTGTACATGGAGGCTCAGGTCCTCCACAGCGGGCTTGCCTTTCGAGTAGGATTTGGTGAAGTGTTCGATACGCAGCATGGTCATTACTCCTTGTTCGGTTTCTTTCGATACATCAGTTTTTTGGCGAAGAAGTTCCACAGCAGCACGATGATCGCCGCTATGGCCTTCGACAGCAGGTAGAAGAGGCCCAGGCCGTCGGTAAAGGCCCACATGAGGAGCTCCGTGAGGCCGAGGCCGATGAGGGAGATCACGATGAACAGAGCGAACTCCGCTTCCCGGCTCATGTTGGCCTTCTTGCCGGAGAAGGCCAGGGTCTTGCTCAGAATATAGTTGACGATGACGCCCAGGATGAAGCCGAAGACACCCGCCACCAGGTAGTGGAGGCCCAGCTCCTTCAACAGCCACACCGTGCAGAAGTCGGCCACGAAGGCGCAGCCGCCCACG
>CADCNE010000116.1 GCA_902802805.1 uncultured Eubacteriales bacterium | reverse complement strand
GCCCGGCCCAATCCACAGAGAAAAACCGAGGTGCCAGTTCCATGACCTTCAGCTCCCTGACCTTTTTGTTCGTGTTCTTTCCGGTCACCTTTCTGCTCTACGCGCTGATCCGGAACCACACCGCCCGCAACTTCATCCTCGCGGCC
Source organism: uncultured Eubacteriales bacterium (assembly GCA_902802805.1). Classification (GTDB taxonomy): domain Bacteria; phylum Bacillota; class Clostridia; order Christensenellales; family CAG-138; genus RUG472. The sequence goes on along the minus strand of CADCNE010000116.1, from coordinate 3,635 downwards.
GCCAGCCTGGTGTTCTACGCCTTCGGCGAGCCGGTGGCGGTGATGATCATGCTGATCTCCATCGTCCTCAACTATCTCTTCGGCCGCGGCGCCGCGGGGACGAAGTGGGACAAGCCGGCGGTGGTCCTGGCCGTCGTTCTGAACATCGGCCTGCTCTTCGCCTACAAGTACACCGGCTTCTTCACGGAGATCCTCAACGCCGTCTTCCGGCTGTCCATCCCCGTGCCCCAGATCCGCCTGCCCATCGGCATCTCCTTCTTCACCTTCCAGGGCCTGAGCTACGTCATCGACGTCTACCGGGACAAGAAGAACGTGCAGAAGAACCTCTTCTCGGTCCTGCTGTACATCTCCTTCTTCCCCCAGCTCATCGCCGGCCCCATCGTGCGCTACTCCGACATCGCCGCCCAGATCCAGGAGCGGGAATTCAGCTTCGACCGGATCAGCCGGGGCGTGTGCCGTTTCCTCTTCGGTCTGGCGAAGAAGGTCCTGCTGGCGAACCAGATGGGCCTGCTGGCCGACAAGGTCTTCTCCTTCGGCGGCGGCCAGCTCGCCACGGGCACGGCCTGGATCGGCGCGGTCTGCTATACGCTCCAGATCTTCTTTGACTTCTGCGGCTACAGCGACATGGCCATCGGCCTGGGCTGCGTCTTCGGCTTCGACTTCAAGGAGAACTTCAACTATCCCTTTATCTCCGGCAGCATCCAGGAGTTCTGGCGGCGCTGGCACATCTCCCTGTCCACCTGGTTCAAGGAGTACGTCTACATCCCCCTGGGCGGCAACCGCAAGGGCCGGACCCGCACCACCCTCAACAAGTGGATCGTCTTCTTCCTGACCGGGCTCTGGCACGGCGCCAGCTTCACCTTCATTCTCTGGGGCCTCTGGCACGGCCTCTGGCAGATGCTGGAGACCTATCAGATCGTGCCCACCAAGAAGAAGTGGTTCAAGCCCATCGGCCACGTCTACACGATGCTCGTCGTGATCCTGGGCTTCGTCCTCTTCCGGGCGGATACCCTGGCCCAGGGCTTCGGCGTCATCGGCGCCATGTTCTGGCCCACGGCGGGGACCCCGGCGGTCACCCGCGAGATCCTGTCTCTGTTGAGTCCCCTCTTCTTCCTGAGCTTCGGCTTCTCCCTGCTGCTGTCCACGCCGATTTTCCGCGTTTTCCGCCAAAAGGCGGAACAAACGGGAAAGATCGCCGTCTACAACTACGCGGCCTGCGCGGGCTCCCTGGTCCTGTTTGCGCTGTCGGTCCTCACCCTGGTGTCCAGCAGCTATAACCCCTTCATCTATTTCCGCTTCTGAGAGGAGGTCTTGCATCATGAAAAAAGGCTTCAAGATCGTCTACGTCGTCCTCTTCTTTACCCTGCTCTGCGTGCCCATGCTGCTGATGCCCTTCTTTAAGAACGACGCCAGCCTGGAGAAGCGGGCTCTGGCAAAGTTCCCCGCCTATCTCACCGAGGGGCAGCTGAACCTGAACTTCTCCGACGAGTTTGAGTCCTGGGTCAGCGACAGTCTGCCCCTCCGGGCCCAGCTCCTCACCGCCTCCAACACCCTCAAGGGCGAGCTGCTCCACACCGCGAGCTCCAACGTCATCGACGGGAAGGACGGCTGGCTCTTCTACAACACCGAGAGCGCGGACTTCCTGGACACCAACGCCCTGACGGACCGGCAGATCCGGTCCATGGCCGTGACCCTCTCCCTGATCGAGGAGGACGTGAACGCCCGGGGCGGACGCTTCACCTTCGTCCCCACCCCCAACAAGTCCTCGGTCTACGGGGAGATGATGCCCGCCAGCTTCCGGGCCGCCCCGGAAAACAACCTGACCCGGCTCACGGCGGAGCTCAAAGCCGCCGGGGTCAGCTTCACCGACCTGCGGCAGGTCCTGCTGGAGCAGAAGGCCTCCGGAGCCGCCCCCGACGTACCGCTCTACCACCGCCGGGACTCCCACTGGAACTACCGGGGCGCCCTGGTCGGCTATAACGCCATTCTCGACAGCCTGGGCAAGGAGCACGAGACCTGGGCCGACGCGCCCTATACCGTGGAAACGACCTGGAGCGGCGACCTGGACAAGCTCCTCCTCCCCGCCGGCGGCGTTCCGGACGATCAGGTGGTCTGGCAGATCGACCACGCCCGCTTCCGCTTCACCCAGCCTATGGGCGTCCGGGATCACGAGGCCCAGCTCGAAAACTTCATGAGCGACAAGGAGGACCGGGACGATCTCTTCACCGTGAAGAACCTGGACCGGAAGGACGGCAGCGCGGTCTACGTGGTCCGCGACTCCTTCGGCCGGGCCCTGCTGCCCTTTATCATCGACTGCTGGGAGAGCTCCACCTTCAAGCGCACGGACTGCCCCGACGTCGCCACCCTGAAGCAGGGGACGGACCTGATCTATGAGATCGCCGAGCGCAATCTCTCCCGGGTCATCTCCACGGCCCCCTTCCTCTACGCCCCGGTCCGGGAGAACCGCTCCGTCGAGGGGCTTGCCGACGGCGGCGCCGTCGATGGAAAATACGAGCGCACCGGCTACGGCATCCGGCTCTACGGCGCTCTGCCCGAGGAGCTTCCCTGCGGCGACTGCCGGGTCTGGCTCCGGCTGGAGCAGGCGGGCAGGGTCCTGACCGTGGAGGCCTTCCCCATCTATGAGGCCAAGCTCCTGGAGGGCGAGGGCAGCAACGGCTACTCCGCCATTCTCTCCAAGGACCTGGATCTCACCGGGACCTGGACCGTGACCGCCATTGCGGAAAACATTCAGTTCAACTGCGGCACTTTTACCGCTGAATAATTACATCAAGGAGGAAACCAAAATGAAATTCACAAAAATCCTTTCTCTGCTGTTGGCGGTCCTGATGATCGCCGCCCTGTTCGCCGGCTGCGCCGGTGAGACCAAGCCCACCGAGGCCCAGACCGAGAAGCAGACCGAGGCCCAGACCGAAAAGCAGACCGAAGCCCAGACCGAGGTCGAGACCGATCCCCAGAGCGAGACCGATACCCAGGCCGAGCCTGTTGAGATCGACGTCTGGCTCGAGGTAAACGGCCAGCAGCTCCGCGTCGGCGTCCCCTTTGCGGAACTGGAGCCGATGCTGCCCGAGGAGACCGCTCCTGTCCAGGAGGTCGATTCCTGCGACCCCGATTCCGACTGGCACCAGACCACCCATACCTATGACGGCTTCACCGTCACCGTGAACAAGGACGGCGTCGCCGTCGGCATCAGTGTCGTTGACGGCGACTACGCCCTGAACGGCACGGTCAAAATCGGCTCCACGCCGGACGACGTGAAGGCCGCCTTCGGCACCCCCGACACCGACGAAGAGTGGGGCATCTACTACTACGGCACCATGCCTATGCTCAACTTCTACCTGGACGAGGAGACCGGCCTGATCAGCGGCTTCGGCGTCATGTCCGAGTTCGTTATGTAATTTCCCAAACAAAGGGCGCGTTGCAAAATAGCGTCTGAAAAAACAAAGGCACCAGCTTTCCCCGAAAAGGGGTTGGCTGGTGTCTCTGTTTGTGGTAAAATTTAGGTGTGATACTAATCGGGAAAATCGGGATGAAACCGGGTTTATACCAGCATTGCGATCAAGGCACTGCTGTTCTATTACCACCCGACAAAGGCCACGGTGACGGTGGACGGGAAA
>CADCNE010000115.1 GCA_902802805.1 uncultured Eubacteriales bacterium | reverse complement strand
CCATTATTATATACACTGAGGATATGAAAACGATCCTTACCGTTTTACTTTCCCTGACCACCCTGGCCGGCTGCACCCCCACCCCCGAGAGCGGCATGGATATCTACACCTTCTCCATCGGGAAGGCGGATTGTTCGCTGCTGTCCTTCGACGGGATCAACGTGCTCATCGACACGGGCGAGGACGACGACGGGTACGATATCGTCAGGGAGCTGAAAAACCTCAAGGTCGAAAAGCTGGACCTGGTGATCCTCACCCATTTCGACAGGGACCATATCGGCGGCTTTCCCGAGATCGCCGACGCCCTGCCCATTGAAAAGGTCATCCTGCCCGACTACGTGAGGGACAGCGATTACTATCGGGCCATGGAGGGAGCGTTTGCCGAACACGGCATCCCTGAAGAGCGCCTGTCCGCCGACGCCGCCTTTGAGCTGGGCAAAGCCAAATTCACGGTGTATACCTCCACCAAAGCCTATGACCCTGAGAAGGAGAACGACAACCAGATGTCCCTGGTGACCGCCATTGCCTTCGACCAGGTTCGGCTGCTGTTTCTGGCGGACGCGGAGGGCGGCTGGCTCAAGGACCTTTGCTATGGCGGCATCGAGCTTGGTTGCGACGTGATCAAGATCCCCTGTCACGGCAAGTGGCAGAAGAACATCACGGCACTGCTGGCCCTGTCCCTCCCCTCCTACGCCATCGTCACCGATTCCAGCAAGAATCCGGCTGATGATAAGACCCTGGATGCCCTCAGCACCATGGAAATCAGGACGCTGCGAACGATAGACGGCGACATACATCTGTATACAGACGGAAAAAAGGTGACGGTCAAATGACCGTCACCTTTTCTGCTTAGTAGTCCCTGCTCTTGGGCTTTTTCTTCGTGGTCGAGGTATTGCCGGATTTCTTGCTGGTGCGGACGATCTCGATAGGCGGCTCGTCCTCGTCGTCGTACTCCACGTACTTCTTCTTTTTCTTGAGCTGGGGCTTTTCCTTCGCCTCCGCGTACCCTCTGCGATACGCCCGGTCGTCCTCCTCGTACTGATCGTCGTACCGGTCGTCGTACCGATCGTCCTCGTCGTATTCGTCCTCGTCGTCGAAGAAGTCTTCCTGAGCCTTCTTCTTGCCCCGGCGGACGATCATCAACGTCACGACCACGCAGATCATGATGGCCACCACGCTGAACAGGCCGAACACGATATACGCCAGCACGTCGTTGTCCCCTTCCTCCGGCTCGGCCGTGGGATTAGCCCCGGGCGCCAGCGTGACCTCCGTCACCGGGAACCGGGGTTCGTCCGTGGGCAGCGCGGACGGTTCTGCAGAGGACTGCGGTTCAGGCGTATTATCTACAGGCGCAACGGTGGTGGGCACGCTCTGACCGGTGATCCGGCCCAGATTGATGGTGCCGCCCGTATACCCCCGCTGGCTGCCGGAGCTGGTGGTCACGAAGGAATAGGATACCTTCTTCAATACCAGCATGGTGCTGACGGCGGACAGGATCCTGAACTGCACGTGCATCAGGACGCCGCTGCCCGTAGCGCCGCCGTTGGCGGCCGCGGCGAACGCCACCGCACCGGCCTTGGTGGTCACGTTGCACATATACTGGGAACCCAGGATCTTGATCTTGTCCTGGGAGAACTCCTGGATGCCCAAATACTCCAGCGCCGCGCTGTCATACTCCAGCACGAACTGCAGGGAATCCATGGTCTGCCCCAGCTTGGGCGCTTCGATGGCGATGTTGATGGCGACCGTCACCGTGTCGCCTACGCTTCCCTGAATATCATCCGAGGTGATGGTCACCGGAGTGGTCGCCGCCATGGAGAATGCCGCCGGCAGCAGAAGCATGACCACCATGATCAAAGACAGTATCCTGCGTTTCATCCAAAACTCCTTTTTTACTTCATTTATGTGCGCTGTGCGCGGTCCGGTCCCTGTATTCCTTCTTAGTATATTCTGTATTGTACTATCCTTCCCGCCATAAGTCAAATTCGGATTGACAACCTAAAGCAAATTTCATATAATTTTCTAAATTTGACAGCAAGGAAAGGAAGCTATCCATGTATATCTACAATACCATGACCCGCAAGAAGGAGCTGTTCGTGCCGCTGCAGGAGGGCAAGGTCTCCATGTACGCCTGCGGGCCCACGGTGTACAACTTCTTCCATATCGGCAACGCCCGCCCCTTCATCGTGTTCGATACCCTGCGCCGGTATCTCGAATACCGGGGCTATCAGGTCACCTTCGTCCAGAACTTCACCGATATCGACGACAAGATGATCCGCCGGGCCAACGAGGAGGGCATCACAGTCAAGGAGCTGGGCGACAGGTTCATTAAGGAATACTACGCCGACGCCGACGCCCTGGGCGTGAAGCGGGCCACCGTGAACCCCCGGGCTACGGAGCATATCCAAGATATCATCGATCTGGTCCAGACCCTGGTTGAAAAGGGCCACGCCTACCCCACCCCCAACGGGGACGTGTATTTCTCCGTACGCAGCTGGCCCGGCTACGGCAAGCTCAGCGGGCAGAACATCGATGATCTTGAGAACGGGGCTCGGGTGGACCCCACCGAAGAGAAGCAGGACCCCCTGGACTTCGCCCTCTGGAAGGGGCAGAAGCCCGGTGAGCCCGCATGGCCCTCCCCCTGGGGCATGGGCCGTCCCGGCTGGCATATCGAGTGCTCCGCCATGTCCATGTCGATCCTCGGTCAGAGCTTCGACATCCACGGCGGCGGACAGGACCTTATCTTCCCCCACCACGAGAACGAGATCGCTCAGTCCGAGGCCGCCACGGGCAAGCCCTTTGCTCACTACTGGATGCACAACGGTTTCATCAACGTGGACAACCAGAAGATGAGCAAATCCCTGGGCAACTTCTTCACCGTTCGGGACATCGCCAAGGAGTACGACCTGGACGTGGTCCGGCTGTTCATGCTCAGCGTCCAGTACCGGAACCCCATCAACTTCTCCCGAGACCTCATCCAGCAGGCCGCCGTGGCCCTGCAGCGGCTCAGGACGGCCCTGGACCGGCTTAAGGAGGCGCCTGTCGCCGAGGAGCCTGCCGAGGATGAGCAGGCTTTCCTGGACAGCCTGGAGGGCTACCGGGTCCGGTTCAACGAGGCCATGGACGACGATCTGAACACGGCGGACGCCCTGGGCGTTCTGTTCGATCTTGCCCGGGCCGCCAACACCTTCGTGAGCGTGCCCCGGACGAAAAGCGCTGTGGAAGCGGTCACGAAGACCTACACCGAGCTCATGGACGTGCTGGGGCTCATGCCCCGCAAGACCGGCGAAGAGTTTCCCGCGGAGGTCATGGCCCTGCTGGACGAACGGCAGGAAGCCCGCAAGGCGAAGAACTACGCCCGTGCCGACGAGATCCGAGACCAGCTCAAGTCCCTTGGATACGCCATCGAGGACTCCCGCCAAGGCGCAAAGCTCAAGAAACTGTAAGGAGGTATACCTATGTTTTTCTCTCTGCTGATGGTGGTCATCGCCGTGTTCCTGGCCTACTCCGTGTTCACCGGAAAAGGCAAGCTCATGGCCGTGGAGAACATCAAGAAGGACAAGATCGGCACCTATAAGAAGTGGCTGCGGATCCTGTACGCCGTCATGATGGTGATCGTGCTACTCATGGCCTTCTTCAACTTCGTGGAGAAGGTGGCCTATGTCCAGACCAACTACTATGAGTTCACCGAGGACTATCTGGGCGCGGACGAAAAGGTGCACCCTGCCGGGGAGTCCCATCCCACCGACGAGATGATCGAGATCCTGATCCCCACGGACACCTCCGAGCTGCCCTACAAGTACACCGGCACGACCTACACCTTGGACGAAAAGTATTCCTTCGTGAGCTTCATCCCCTACAAGACCGCCCGCATTTTGAACTTCGTCGGTTTGGGCGTCTCCCTGGTGGTGGTCCTCGCCCTGTTCATCTTCATCAACAAGATGACCGACAAGGACCTGCAGAAGAAGAACTACCAGAAGAAGAACAGCTCCAAGGGCCCTGTTCGCCCCTCCATGCCCAAGGGGGCCTTCGACTTCTCCGACTATCAGGACGAGGTGGAGGTGGCCGCCGATTTCGCGGACGAGGCGCAGGAGATCCCGTCCAAGAAGAAATAAGTCGATCTCGACGCCAACAGCCGCCGGACTTTCCGGCGGCTGTTTTTGTATAGTAAAACCATTCGTTGGATAAGTGGTTTCACTATACAACAAAAAAGGAACGGGTTCGTCCCGTTCCTTTCTGTTTGTCGTTGAGAATTACAGCTCCGCGAAGTACTTGATGGTGCGGACCATCTGGGAGGTGTAGGAGTTCTCGTTGTCGTACCAGGACACGACCTGGACCTGATAGGTGTCCTTGTCGATCTTCTGGACCATGGTCTGGTTGGCGTCGAACAGGGAGCCGTAGGTCATGCCGATGATGTCGGAGGAGACCAACTTCTCGGTGGTGTA
>CADCNE010000114.1 GCA_902802805.1 uncultured Eubacteriales bacterium | reverse complement strand
TGAAGGAGCGCTTCCGCCATGGCTTGCCCGTCGGGGCAGCCGATCAGCAGGCTCCCGCTGCCCAAGAGCCGCAGGGGGTCGATGCCCGCGGCGGCGGCGATTCTGCGCGTGGCCTCGGTCACGGGGATGGCGTCCCTGTCCAAGACCAGCCCCAATCCAGCGGCGTAGCAGATCTCCCAGGCCGCGCCAAAAATGCCGCCCTCCGTCACGTCGTGCATGGCGTGGACGCCGTTCTCAAGGGCGATCCGCCCCTCGGGCACCACGGACAGGAGGGAGAAGTAGCTCTCGGCCTGCTGGAGCAGGGCGGGGGAGAGGTCGGTCAATTTGTCGGCGTGTTCCGTGGCCAAAATGGCCGTGCCCTCCAGGGCGGCGGATTTCGTCATGACCAGATCGTCGCCCGCTTTCAGGCCGGGCAGCTTCCGATCCCGGGGCATCCGGGCCACTACAGAAGTACAGGTGATGGGCCGGGTCACGGCATCGGTGAACTCCGTGTGCCCGCCCAAAATGTCCACCCGAGCCACTCGGGCCGCCGCGGCGAGATCGTCCGCGATATGGCCGATATTTTCCGTGGAATAGTCGGGGGGCAGCAGCAGCGTCACCAGCAGGCCCACGGGCTCCGCGCCCATGCAGATGGCGTCGTTGCAGTTCACGTGGACGCTGAGGAGGCCCAGGCTCTTGTCCCCGGCGGAGGTGATGGGGTCCATGCTGAGCACGATCAGGTCTCCGCCGAAGTCCAGCGAGGCGCAGTCCTCACCCACACGGGGCACGGTCAGGGACTCCGGGCGGACGCGCTTGAATTTCGATAAGATCAGCGATTCGAGCTCGCTGTTTTCCAGTTTTCCGATCCTCATTTCAACCAATCCAAAAGGGTCTGTTCGTCGATGACGGGGATGCCCAGCTGCTGGGCACGGGTGAGCTTGCTGCCGGCGGCCTCGCCCGCCAACACGTAGTCGGTCTTCTTGCTGACGCTGCCCGCCGCCTTGCCGCCGTGGCTCATGATCAGGTCCTCGGCCTCCTTCCGGCTCAGGGTGGGCAATGTGCCGGTGACCACGATGGTCTTGCCGCTGATGGGCGAAGCCGTGGCCGCCCGGTCCGCCTCGGGGGCGACCCCGTAGGCGATGAGATCGTCGATCTGCTGGCTGATGCGGGGGTCGTGGAAGAAGGAGAGGACGCTGTCCGCCACCACCTCGCCCACGTCCTCGATGGCGATGAGCTCTTCATAGGTGGCGTTTCTAAGCTTATCCAAAGAGCCGAAGGTCAAGGACAGGTCCCGGGCGGTCTTCACGCCCACGTTGGGGATGCCCAGGGCGTTCAAAAAGGCGCTGAGGGGCCGATGCTTGCTGTTCTCGAGGGCCGTCAGCAGGTTCTGGGCCTTCTTCTCCTTGAACCCCTCGAGGCCCAACAGCCGATCTCGCCGGAGGGTGTAGAGCTCCGGGATGGTGGCCACATTGAGCTCGTTAAAGAGCTGCTCCGCAGTTTTGTCGGCGAAAGTCTCGATGTCCATGGCGTCCCGGCTCGCGAAGTGAGCGAGGCGCGAGATGATCTGGGGGCGGCAGGAGAGGGGGTTGGTGCAGTAGAGGTGTACGCCCCGATGCTCCACATGGGCTCCGCAGAAGGGGCAGACCTCCGGCTTCTCCACGGGGGCTTTGGGCGTGTCCCCGGGAACCGCGCCCAATATCTCCGGGATCACGTCGTTGCTCCGGCGGATGAACACCCGGGAGCCGATGCCCACCTGCTTGCGAAGGATATCGTCCCAGTTGTTCAAGGTGGCGTTGCTCACCGTCACCCCGCAGAGGTCCACCGGCTCCACGTGAGCCACCGGGGTCAGCTTGCCGGTCCTTCCCACCTCCCAGGTGACGCTCTCAATGGTGGTGGTGGCCTCCTCCGCGGCGAACTTGTAGGCCATGGCCCAGCGGGGGAACTTCTCGGTGTAGCCCAGCTGCTCCCTTTGGACGAAGTCGCAGACCTTGATGACCATGCCGTCGATGAGGAAGTCCAGCCGGTCCCGCTCCTCGGCCACCTTGTCGATGATCTCGATGAACTCGTCCGCCCCGTGGCCGTAGTGGATGAAGGGGGAGACGGGGAAGCCGTTCTCTCGCAGAAAGGCGATCATCTCCTGATGGTCGGTCAGGGTCTTGCCCTCGATATACCCCACGTTGTAGCAGAAGCAGCTGAGGTTCCGGTCCGCCGTCACCTGGGGGTCCAGGTTCCTAAGGGCCCCCGCCGCGGCGTTCCGGGCGTTCTTCAGGGGCTCCTTGGCGGTCTTATTGTACTTTTCCAGCACGGACAGGCGCATGATACACTCGCCCTGGACCTCCATGCGGCCTGTAAAGGGGATGGTGAGGGGCAGGGAGCGAATGGTCTTCAATTGTGGCAGGATGGCTTCGCCCGTGACGCCGTTGCCACGGGTGGCCCCCTGGACCAGGACGCCGTTCTCGTAGGTCAGGTTGATGGTCAGCCCGTCGAACTTGTATTCGAGAGCATACAGCGGGTCTTCGCTCAAATCAAGCAGCCGCTTCACCCGGTCCATCCACTCCCGGATGCCGTCCAGGGTGCGGACCTTGTCGAGGCTCCACAGCCGCCCCAGGTGCCGGTGCTCCTCGAACTTCTCGAGGGGTTCCCCGCCTACACGGTGGGTGGGGCTGTCCGGCAGCACGATGCCCGTTTCTTTTTCGAGGGCGATGAGCTCCGCCTCCAGGGCGTCGTACTCCCCATCGGAAATGAGGGGCGCGTCCTCCACATAGTAGGCGCGGGCGTATGTGTTGAGCCTGTCCACCAGCTCCTGCATCCGTTGTTTCGTCGTGTTTTCCATAGGCTCCTATTATTCCAGGCGGGTGAGAGGCGCATACAGGGCGGTGAGCCGCTTTTCTACGCCGTTTTTGAATCGAACGCGAATGATCTGAGAGGGCCCTTTGCCTTCCACGTCTTCGATGATGCCTTCGCCGAAGATGGCGTGGCGGACCCGGTCGCCGTCCTTCCAGTCCAAAACTTTGTCGGAAGCCTTGGGCACCACGGGTTTGGTGCCCAGGATAGCCTGAGCGCTGGCGTGGGGTTGGGGCGTCTGGGCATGGAAGCTCTCCACGGGGGCTGTTTTGGGCGTGGCCTGTTCCCGGCGGGATTCGCCGGGCATGCGGATGGCGTCGCCCATTTCCCTCAGGAAGATGGAGGGCTGGGAGGTGGTGAATTGGCCGTAGAGCATACGGCTCCCGGCGTAGGTCAAGAACAGTTTTTCACGAGCCCGGGTCACGCCCACATAGCAGAGCCGTCGCTCCTCCTCCATCTTTTCGGGATCGAACTTGGACTGGGAGGAGGGAAAGAGGCCGTCTTCCATGCCGCAGAGGAATACCGTGTCGAACTCGAGGCCCTTGGCGGCGTGGAGGGTCATCAGGTTCACGCAGCCGTTCTGCTCGTCCACGTTGTCCGCGTTCATAAAGAGGGCCACCGTGTTCAGGAAGGACTGCAGCAGGTCCCCGTCCGGATCGTCGAAGGACGATTCGAACTCGCTCATGTAGCTCAGCAGCTCCTTCACGTTTTCGGATCGGACCTCGTAATTTTCCTTCTTGTCCTCCTTGAGATAGGCGTCGTAGCCGATGCGCTTCAACAGGTCCGCGGCGAACACCGAGAAGGCCTTGCTGCCGTACTCCTCGAAAGCGGCCTCCATGATCTGGGCGAAGGGAGCGAACTTCGCTCGGGTCTTCGGCGACAGGGTCTGGGGGTCCAGCACCACGGCGAAGAGGGACAGGTCCCGGGCCTGGGCCTCCGCCCGGAGCTCCTCCAGAGCGGCGGCGCCGATGCCCCGCCGGGGCACGTTGATGATGCGGGCAAAGGCCACGTCGTCGTTGGGGTTAGAAAGGAGCCGCAGGTAGGACAGCACGTCCTTCACCTCGGCGCGGCTGAAGAAGGAGGTACCGCCGTAGACCCGGTAGGGGATGCTGTAGCTCTGGAGGATCATCTCCAAGATGCGGCTCTGGGCGTGGGTCCGATAGAGGATGGCG
>CADCNE010000113.1 GCA_902802805.1 uncultured Eubacteriales bacterium | reverse complement strand
AACTGATTGCTGATCTGAAGGCAATGTCCGTTCTGGAGCTGGCCGAGCTGGTCAAGGCTCTGGAGGAGGAGTTTGGCGTGTCTGCCGCCGCCGGTGCCGTCGTGGCCGCCGGTCCCGCCGCTGCCGCTGCTGAGCCCGTGGAAGAGAAGACCGAGTTCGACGTCATCCTGAAGGAAGTCGGCCCCGAGAAGATCAAGGTCATCAAGGTCGTCCGCGAGCAGACCGGTCTCGGCCTCAAGGAAGCCAAGGCTGTGGTCGATGGCGCTCCCGCCCCCGTCAAGGAAGGCGTTTCCAAGGAAGACGCCGAGAAGCTGGTCGCTGCCTTCAAGGAAGTCGGCGCCACCTGCGAGATCAAATAAGATTTCGGACAATACAAAAACAAAAGGACGGTTTCGGCCGTCCTTTTTCATTGTCCGATATTCCTTCCAAAACGCACGGCATCGCTGCCGAATTTGGAGCGGATGCTGTCCACCGCGTCGTCCAGCCGTCGGGCTTTCTCCGCCGCGACGGTGTCGGAGAACATGCTGAGCTGCTGGGCACCGTCCATGCTGAGACCCGTGACGCCCACGCTGAGCATCCGGATGGGTTTCCCGGCGGGCCAGTTCTCCCGAACGAGTTCCGCCGCCGTGTCCCGGATAAGTCGGGTGCTGCAGGTAAACTCCTCCAGCCGCTTCTGCCGATTGATGACCTTCAGGTCTGGGTCCTTGATCTGCACCTGGACCACGGAGGCATAGAGCTTCTTGCGCCGCAGCCGGGTCCCCACCTGATCGGCGATCAGCGTGATCCCGGTCATCACTTCAGCCGGGTCTGCGAGATCGTGGTCAAAGGTCACGTTATGGCTGATGCTTTTGGGCTGCTCCTCGTATCCGGTGGGGAGGACGGGGGAGAGGTCCTCGCCCCGGGCGGAGGCGAGGAGGTTGATGCCGGTCTTGCCCAAAAAGGAGAGGGACTTGGGGTCCGCATTAGCGAGGTCGCCTATGGTCCGGATGCCGTGCTCCTCCATGAGACTGGCACCGGATTTGCCCACGAACAGCAGCTCCCGGATGGGCAAAGGCCACAGCAATTCCCGGTAGTTCTCCCGGGAGATCACGGTGGTGGCGTCTGGCTTCTTGTAGTCGGAACCCATCTTGGCAAAGGTCTTGTTGAAGGACACGCCTACGGAGATGGTCACGCCGATCTCCTCCCGGACGCGTCGCCGCAATTCGTTGGCGATCTGCTGCCCGGTACCGAACAGGTGCCGGCTTCCGGTCACGTCCAAAAAGCTCTCGTCGATACTGAACCGCTCTACCAGGTCCGTATAGCTCTCGTAGATAGTGTTGATGCGCCGACATACGGCCGTGTATTTCTCGTGATGGGCGGGCACCAGCAGCAGATCCGGACACTTCTTTTTGGCGCTGTAGATGGTCTCCGCGGTCTCGATGTGATAGGCCTTGGCCAGCTCGTTCTTCGCCAGAATGATGCCGTGCCGCGAGCTCGGGTCGCCGCACACCGCCATGGGCACCTGTTTGTATTCTGGGTGGTCGATGGACTCCACGGAGGCGTAGTAGCTGTTGCAGTCGGCATGGAGAATGATCCTGTCCGTAGGCAGGAACCCGGGGTCAAAAGGATTCTTTTCAGGTCTCCACATGGGCGCCTCTCTGAGGGACAAACCGCAATTTGCCCTTGCATACCTTTATTATATGATGATACAATACAATCAAAGAAATGTGAAGACAGGGCATGCTTTTTTGTGCCCAAGATCACCGAAAAGGAGAAGCAAGCACCATGGCAAAGTACATCATGGCCCTGGACTCGGGAACCACCAGCAACCGCTGCATCCTGTTCAACGAAAAGGGGGAGATATGCAGCGTTTCCCAGCGGGAGTTCACTCAGTACTACCCTAAGCCCGGCTGGGTGGAGCATGATGCCAACGAGATCTGGGAGACCCAGCTGCTGGTCTGCCGCCGGGCCATGGAGAAGATCGGCGCGAAAGCGGAAGATATCGCGGCTCTTGGGATCACCAACCAACGGGAGACTACCATCGTCTGGGACAAGCAAACCGGCGAGCCCGTCTGCAACGCCATCGTCTGGCAGTGCCGCCGCACGTCGGAGTACTGTGACAGCCTGAAAGCCAAGGGGCTGGTGGACGCCTTCCGCAAGAAGACCGGCCTGGTCATCGACGCCTATTTTTCCGGAACCAAGGTCCGATGGATCTTGGAGAACGTGCCCGGCGTCCGGGAGCGGGCGGAGAGGGGAGAGGTCCTCTTTGGAAACGTGGACACCTGGCTCATGTGGAAGCTGTCCAAGGGACAGGTCCACAAGACCGATTATTCCAACGCCTCCCGCACCCTCATGTTCAACATCCGGGATTTGAAGTGGGACGACGAGATTTTGAAGGAGCTGAACATACCGAAATGCCTCCTGCCCCAGGTGTGTCCCTCCTCCGGCCTGTTCGGCTATACAGACTCCGAGTGGTTCGGCGGTTCCATCCCCATGGCCGGAGCGGCGGGGGACCAGCAGGCGGCCCTCTTCGGCCAGGCTTGCTTCCATCCCGGCGAGGCGAAGAATACCTATGGCACCGGCTGCTTCACCCTCATGAACATCGGCACGGACATCAAGTATTCGAAGAACGGACTGGTCACCACCATCGCCTGGGGCCTCGACGGCAAGGTGGAGTACGCTTTAGAGGGCTCCGTCTTCGTGGCGGGGGCTTCCATTCAATGGCTCCGGGACGAGATGGGCCTGGTGGAGAACGCGCCGGCGTCCGAGAAGTACGCCGCCCTGGTGCCCGATACCAACGGCTGTTACGTGGTCCCGGCCTTCACGGGCCTGGGCGCTCCTTATTGGGACCAGTACGCTCGGGGCTGCATCGTGGGCCTCACCCGGGGCGTGAACCGGAACCATATCATCCGCGCCACGCTGGAATCCCTGGCCTATCAGTCCGCAGACCTGCTTTTTGCCATGGAAAAGGATTCCGGCATCCAGCTGGAAGCCCTGAAGGTAGACGGCGGCGCCTCCGCCAACAACTTCATCATGCAGTTCCAGTCCGACATCATCGGTACCCCCGTGCTCCGGCCCCGGTGCGTGGAGACCACGGCCATGGGCGCGGCGTATCTCGCGGGCCTCGCCGTGGGCTACTGGAAGAGCAAGGAGGACGTGGTGAAGAACTGGGCTATCGACCGCACCTTCACCCCCGAGATGGGGGATATCCAGCGGGATCAGAAGCTGACCGGCTGGCATCGGGCCGTGAAATGCGCCTTTGGCTGGGCCAGAGACGATCGATAAAGGAGAGAGAACGTGAACGAGATCTATGACGTGATCATCATCGGCGGCGGCGTGGTGGGCTGCGGCACGGCCCGGGAGCTGACGCGGCGCAGGGCCAGGGTGCTGCTCATTGAAAAGACCAACGATATCTGCAACGGCCAGAGCAAGGCCAACACCGCCATCATCCACGGCGGCTACGACGCCAAGCCCGGCACCCTCAAGGCGAAGTTCAACGTGCTGGGCAACGCCATGTTCGATCAGCTCCACGAGGAGCTGGACGTGCCCGTAGCGTGGAACTCCTCTCTGGTGGTGTCCTTCAGCCTGGACGGCCGTGCGGCCCTGGAAAAGCTCCTCGATCAGGGCAGAAAGAACGGCTGTCGAGGCGAGCTTCGGATCATCGACGAGAAGGAGCTGCGGGAGCGGGAACCCAACGTGGGCAGCGAAGCCAAGGAAGCCCTGCTGGTGGGTGCGGGCGGCATCGTCTGCCCCTATGAGCTCACCGTGGCCTACGCTGAGAACGCGGCAAAGAACGGGGTCCAGTTCCTTCGCAACGCCGAAGTGACTGAAGTTAAAAAACTGGACAATGGCCACTGGCAGTTGGTCTCATCCGTGGGCACCTTCGAGACCCGGGCGGTGGTGAACGCCGCCGGGACCTACGCGGACGTGTTCAACAACATGGTCTCCGAGCGGAAAGTCCATATCCATCCCCGCCGGGGCGAGTACTACATCCTGGACAAGAAGTATAAGGACGCTTTTCGCGCGACCATGTTCCAGCTGCCCACCAAGATGGGCAAGGGCACGCTGATCGCCCCCACCGTGGACGGTACCGTGCTGGTGGGTCCCACGGCGGAGGACATTGAGGACAAGGAGGACAAGCGGACCACGGCGGCGGGCCTTGAAAAGGCGCT
>CADCNE010000112.1 GCA_902802805.1 uncultured Eubacteriales bacterium | reverse complement strand
GTCATCTACCTGCTGACCGGCGGTGCGCCGACCAATACCGCGGCATCCGGTGCAGCCGGGTCGGTAGGCTATACCGACCTGCTGATCACCTGGCTGTTCAAGATCACGACAGGCAGCGAAGCGCAGTATTACCTGGCATCCGTCGTCGGTATCATGATCTTCGTTGTCGTTGCTCTCATCAGCCTTGTGGTGTATAACATGCTGCCCTCGATCAAGAATGAGGAGGATTTCCAGTGATGAGTACGAACAACACATCCATGAAAAAACATATGGGTCTGAAAGCGAGTACGAGACTGAGCAACACCGCGATCTACATCATCCTGGTGATCATCAGCGTCATCTGGCTGATCCCCTTCGTGTGCATCGTCCTTCAGTCCTTCCGGGTGGAATCCACCTGGAAAGTCGGTTACGTCATCCCGCAGCAGTGGGGATTAGACAACTACGTAAAACTGTTCCAGACGAACTTCCCGAGGTGGTATGCCAACACCTTCATTATCGCCCTTGTTGTCGCAGCCGTACAGACGGTCATTGTCCTGTGCATGTCCTACACGCTCTCGCGCTTCCGCTTCAAACTCCGTAAGCCGCTGATGCAGTTCATGCTGGTCCTGGGCATGTTCCCCGGCATTTTGGGCATGATCATTCTGTACCGGGTCCTGGCCGACCTGAACCTTGTCGGTGCCAACTCCCTGCCAGGCCTGATCCTGGTCTATGTGGCATCTTCCGGCATGGGCTATTATGTTTCCAAAGGCTTCTTTGATACGCTGCCGAAATCTCTGGATGAGGCAGCCCGCGTGGATGGAGCAACCCGTGCACAGGTCCTGACGAAGATCATCCTGCCGCTGTCCAAGCCGATCGTCATCTACACGATTCTGACAGGCTTCATGGGACCCTGGGGCGACTTCGTATTTGCCCGTTACGTCTCCCAGCTGAAACCGCTGGGCATGAACGCGGCTGTCGGTCTGCAGTCATGGCTGGCAACGGATACGATGACGCACGATTATTACACGATGTTCTGCGCAGGCGGCGTAGTTGTGGCTCTGCCCGTAGCTCTCCTGTTCATGTGCCTGCAGCGGTACTATGTGGAAGGCGTTACCGGCGGCGCCGTCAAGGGTTGATCATTTAGGAGGAAAGAACAATGGCAAGCGTCAAACTCACCAACGTCGAGAAAGTCTACGACAACAAGGTCGTTGCCGTGCACGACTTCAATCTGGATATCAAGGATAAGGAATTCATTGTATTTGTCGGCCCTTCGGGCTGCGGCAAATCCACCACGCTCCGCATGATCGCGGGCCTGGAAGAGATCAGCTCCGGTACCGTGGAGATCGACGGCGAGGTCGTGAACGACCTGCAGCCGAAAGACCGCGACATCGCGATGGTCTTCCAGAACTACGCGCTGTACCCGCACATGACGGTCTACGACAACATCGCGTTCTCGCTCCGTCTGAAGAAAGTGCCGGAAGATCAGATCTACGAAAAGGTCACCTGGGCGGCGGAGATCCTGGGCATTACCGATTACCTGCTCAGAAAACCGCGTGCACTGTCCGGCGGCCAGCGCCAGCGTGTCGCCATCGGCCGCGCCATGGTGCGTAATTCGAAAGTATTCCTGATGGACGAACCGCTGTCCAACCTGGATGCGAAGCTCCGCAACCAGATGCGCGCCGAGATCATTCTGCTGCGTCAGCGTCTGGACACCACCTTCATCTACGTCACGCATGACCAGACCGAGGCCATGACCCTCGGCGACCGCATCGTCATCATGAAGGACGGCTATGTGAACCAGATCGGCACCCCCCAGGAGGTGTTCAACAAGCCCGTGAACCTGTTCGTGGCCGGCTTCATCGGCATGCCCGTGATGAACTTCTTTGACCACTGCAAGCTCCTTCTGGAGGATGGCAAGTATTACGCGGAGATCCGCGGGGTCAAATTCCTCCTGGGCGACTTCCAGCAGAAGGCCCTTCATCAGAACGGCGCCAAGCCCTGCGACATCGTGGCCGGCATCCGCCCCCAGCATGTCACCGTGGGCGAGGGTGAGCTCACCGCCCAGATCGAGGTCAGCGAGATGATGGGCAGCGAATACAACATCCACGCCCGCACCGACAAGGATGAAGTGGTCATGCTGATCCCCACGGTGGATCTCACTACCGACGTGTCCATGGGAAAGACCATCAATTTCACCACCCGGCCCCATCTCATTCAGCTCTTCGATCGGGAGACCGGCAACAACATCATCTGGTACGACGCTGAATCCGCCGCCAACAACGCCCCCGTCTGCAAGCGGTACGACTTCTAAGGAGGGAAACCCATGGAAGCAAATGCAAAGCGCCTGTCCCTGAAGAAGGAGCGCGCGCCAAAAAAGAAAATGACCAAGGAGAAGCGGGTCCGGTACTTCAAGGACAACTCCCCGTATCTGCTGATGGTCCTCCCTGCGGTGCTGGTCGTGTTCCTGTTCAACTACCTGCCCATCTACGGCGTGCTCATCGCCTTTCAGGACTTCATGCCCGGCGATAAGATCCTCTCCGATTCCACCATCTGGGTCGGGTTCCAGAACTTCGAGCGGTTCTTCTCCGATCCCCAGTTCTGGCCCTTGATGAAGAACACCTTCCTCATCTGCATCATCGGCTTCGTGATCGGCTTCCCGCTGCCCATCATCGTTTCCCTCATGCTCAACGCCATGAAGGGCAAGAAGACGGCCAAGGTCCTGCAGACCATCTTCAACGGCCCCCACTTCATCTCCCTGGTGGTGTTGGTTGGTATGCTGACCCTGTTCTTCGGTCGCTACGGCCTCGTGAACAACATCGCGGCCCACTTCGGCGGCGAACGGTATTCCTACTTCCTGGAGAGCTCGGCCTTCCGGCCCATGTACATCCTTTCCAGCAACTGGCAGGACTTCGGCTGGAGCGCCATCATCTACATCGCGGCCCTGTCCAACGTGGACCCGCAGCAGCATGAGGCGGCCATTCTGGACGGCGCCACACGGTTCCAGCGGGTCATGCACGTGGACTTGCCCGCCATCATGCCCATGGTCAGCGTCATGCTCATCATGTCCATCGGCGGCCTCATGGGCGTCGGCTACGAGAAGGCGCTGCTCATGCAGACCGACGGCAACCTGGCCGTGTCCGAGCTCATCTCCACCTACGTTTACAAGCGCGGCCTCACCGGCGTGCCGGATCAGGCCTACGCCACGGCCATCGGCCTGTTCAATTCCATCATCAACGTGGTGCTGCTGATCATCGCCAACACCACCAGCAAGAAGTTCTCTGAGAACTCGCTGTGGTAAGGAGGGGGACGAAATGGAAAAGCAACAAGTGAAACGCATGGCCCTTCGGGACACCACCGGCGACAAGATCTTCTACACGATCAACGCCATCTTCCTGGGTATTCTGGCCCTCATCGTGCTGTACCCTCTGTACTTCATCGTCATCGCCGCCATCTCCGATCCGGATGCGGTGCTGGCCGGCGACGTGGTTCTGTACCCCGTCAGGATCACCATGGAGGGATTCTCCAAGATCATCGAGCGCAAGGACGTGTGGCTGGGCTACCGCAACACCATCTTCTACACCGCCCTCACCGTGATCCTCTCCATCCTGGTCACCGTGCCCGCAGGCTGGGCTCTGAGCCGCAAGACGCTGCCCGGCAAGAAGGCCTTCATGATCTACTTCATCATCCCCATGTTCTTTGGCGGCGGCCTGATCCCGTTCTATAACGTGATGAGCAGCCTGGGCCTCGTGAACACCATCTGGGCCATCGTCCTGCCCGCCATCCTGTCGGTGTGGAACCTGTTCATGACCAAGACCTTCTTTGAGTCCAGCATCCCGGACACCCTCATCGAAGCGGCCACCATCGACGGCGCAGGCTCCTTCCGCATCTTCGGCGAAGTGGTGCTGCCGCTGTCCAAGGCCATCATCGCGGTCATGGCTCTCTACTACGCCGTGGGCCAGTGGAACAGCTATTTCAACGCCATGATCTTCCTGCAGAACGAGAACCTGTACCCCCTGCAGCTGGTGTTGAAGGAGATTCTGATCGCCTCCGAAAGCACCGTGGGCGGCAGCGGCGAAACCATTTTGCAGCAGTACCGCCTGGCCAACCAGCTCGAGTATGTGTCGGTCATCGTGTCCAGCGTGCCGGTGCTGCTCCTTTACCCCTTCGTTCAGAAGTACTTTGCTCAGGGCGTCATGATCGGCGCCCTGAAGGGCTAATACAAAAACAAGACAAATCAGGAGGAAAAGCAAATATGAAGAAACTG
>CADCNE010000111.1 GCA_902802805.1 uncultured Eubacteriales bacterium | reverse complement strand
TATCAGGGAAATATCTGGGGTAGTAAATGGGGTAGTAACCCCCAAAAACGGTCGTTCTTGGCAAATGGGCAAAAGCAGATATGAAAAAAGCACGCTATCGCGTGCTTTTTTGTGGCTCCCCAGGTAGGGCTCGAACCTACAACCCTTCGGTTAACAGCCGAATGCTCTGCCATTGAGCTACTGAGGAACGTTCGAGAGGTATTATAGCCAAGTCCGAGGGAAAATGCAAGGGTTTTTCTAAAAAAAGATGATAGTTTTTTTCGCCGCCGGGAAGCCGGGCCCGAATACACAGTCCGGACATATTATTATCATTGAAACCATGGGGATTTTATGCTATGATGGATGCACTTTGGAGGGTTTATGTCGGAAAGATCGCCGCAAAAGATCAAAAAGCTTCGGGAGCAGGCGGACCGGCTCCGGTTCTTCAGCCGCTCGTCCCTGTTCATCGCCCGCACCATCGCCCTCATCTTTTTGGGCGTGGCGATGTGCCTGCTGTCGTTCATGTCCTTTGCGCGGCTGGCCAACCTGTATATCCTGGTCAACGAGGGCATGGCCCTGCGCATCGAGTGCATCTTGCAGGACGGCGCCCGGGAGGAGCTGGACAACTACTTTACCGCCGAGTGCATCGCCTACGACGGGCGGCTCCTCGACACCACCTACCAGCCCTACACCGTGACCTCCTATACCTACATGCTGGACTTCTCCCGCATCCGGGTGTGGCCCTGGCTCAAGGACCTTTCCGTGGACGTGCTGGAGCAGGCGGACCGGATCACGGGCACGCCCAACTCCAACGCCGTGGACCCAGACAGCGACCCGCCGGCCTGGACGCCCATCAAGTATCGGCTCACCGCCACCAAGGTGAAGGGCAGCTGGCGCATCAGCTCTATCACCACCCTGACCGTGGACCCGAAGATTGATCCCCTCCCCACGCCAGACCCGGAGCGCTCGCCGCTTCCCATGGCCACGCCCACCGTGTCTCCGGTGCCCACGCCCAGGCTTTCCATCATCACCCCCACTCCCTTCCTATGACCGTTTCCCATCTCTTTGAAAAGCGGCCTCTGCTGTTGGCGCCCATGGCCGGGTATTCGGACGCGGTCTTTCGCCGCCTGTGCCACGAGGAGGGCTGCGACCTGGCCTTCACGGAGATGATCTCCGCCAAGGGGCTTTTGCACGCCAACGAAAAGACCCGGCTCCTGTGCCGTCCCGGGCCCGAGGAGGGGCCTTTGGGGGTGCAGCTCTTCGGCAGCGACCCCGTGTCCATGGGCGTGGCCGCCCGGGTGGTCACGGAGGAGCTGGGGGATAGCCTGTTCTGTCTCGACATCAACTGCGGGTGTCCCGCCCGGAAGATCGCCGGCAACGGGGACGGCAGCGCCCTGCTGCTGGACCTGCCCCTGGCGGAAAAGGTCATTTCATCGGTGGTCAGGCACACGGCGCTGCCCGTCAGCGTGAAGTTTCGCTCCGGCTGGGACGCCGCCCGTATCGTTACCACGGATTTTGCACGGATGGCGGAGGCGGCGGGGGCCTCCTTTCTGACCCTCCACCCCCGGACCCGGGTACAGCAGTACAGCGGCAGCGCCGACTGGAACGAGATCGAAGCGGTAAAATCGGCGGTGTCCATCCCCGTGGTGGGCAACGGCGACGTAGTGGACGGTCCCTCCGCCCTCCGGATGCTGGAGGAAACGGGCTGCGACGGGCTCATGATCGGCCGGGGCGCGTTGGGTCATCCCTGGATCTTCCGGGAGATCTGGGCCGCCCTGACCGGGGAGGCGTTCGTCCCGCCGGAAGGCCGGGATCTTATAGAGCGCATCCTCCGCCACGCCCGGCTGGAGCTCCTTGCCAAGGGGGACCACGGCATGGTGGAGCTCAGAAAGCATCTGCCCCTCTACTTCACCGGCCGGCGAGGGGCCTCCGCCCTGAAAAAGGCCCTGAGTCAGGTAAAAACCATGGAGGAATTGGAGCGGTTACTGCTTGACAGGGACGGGTGCGGTCAATATAATAGTATGAATTAAGGGCCGGATCAGAACGGCCCATAAACAAGGAGATAAAAACATGGCAGAGATTTGGCTGACCGAACGGGAAGTGGAAAAGCGCCGGCAGAAGCTGGATTATTTAAAGGGCGAGCGTCGTCTCGAGATCGCGGAGATGCTGAAGATCGCCCGGGGGTTCGGCGACCTCAGCGAGAACGCGGAATATGACGCCGCCAAGAATGAGCAGGCGAAGAACGAATACGACATCGCCGTGCTGGAGGACGAGCTGCAGCACGTCCACATCATCGACGAGACCACCCTGGCCTCCGGCGGCGTGAACATCGGCACCAGCGTCACCGTCCGCAACGCCAAGAACGGCTTTGAGACCACCTACCAGATCGTGGGCACCACGGAGGCCGACCCCCGCAAGGGCAAGATCTCCAACGAGTCCCCCATCGGCGCGGCCCTCATCGGCCACAAGGCGGGCGAGAAGGTGGACGTGCACACCCCCGGCGGCCTGCTGGAACTGGAGATCGTCTGCATCAACTGATATAAGGAGAGCCACATGGAACAGCGTCCTGAACAGAACCAGGAGATCACTCAGGAGCAGCTCTCAGAGCTGCTTCAAATCCGTCGTGACAAGCTTTCCGCCCTGGTGGCGGAGGGCAAGGACCCCTTTGCCGTCATCCGCTACGACCAGGATGCTCACAGCGCCGACATCCAGGCGGATTTCGACGCCTACGAAAACAAGGAAGTGAGCATCGCCGGCCGGATGATGAGTAAGCGCATCATGGGCAAGGCCAGCTTCGCCCACGTTCTGGACGGCAAGGGCGACATCCAGATCTACGTGAAGCGGGACGACGTGGGCGAGGAAGCCTACGCCGCCTTCAAGAGCTGGGACATCGGCGACATCGTGGGCGTGAAGGGGTTCGTGTTCAGGACCAAGACGGGCGAGGTCTCCGTCCACGCCAGGGAGCTGACCCTGCTCTCTAAGTCCCTCCGGCCCCTGCCTGAGAAGTTCCACGGGCTCAAGGACCCGGAGCTCCGCTACCGGCAGCGGTACGTGGACCTGTTCATGAACGACAAGGTCCGGGAGACCTTCCGCAAGCGCAGCGCCATCATCGCCCAGATCCGGCGCTATCTGGATGGCGAGGGATTCATGGAGGTGGAGACCCCGGTGCTCAACACCGTGGCTTCCGGCGCCTCCGCCCGGCCCTTCGTGACCCACCACAACACCCTGGATATCGACATGTACATGCGCATCGCCACGGAGCTGCACCTCAAGATGTGCATCGTGGGCGGCCTTGAGCGGGTGTACGAGATCGGCCGCCTGTTCCGCAACGAGGGCATGGACGCCACCCACAACCCGGAGTTCACCACCATCGAGGTGTATCAGGCATATACGGATCTGCGGGGCATGATGGACCTGTGCGAACAGATCTTCGCCCGCTGCTGTGAGCTGGTCAACGGCACCACGAAGATCAGCTACCAGGGCCAGCCCGTGGACCTGACGCCTCCTTTCCGCCGCCTTTCCATGAACGACGCGGTGAAGGAGTACACCGGCAAGGATATCTATGGCTGCGCCTCCGATGAGCAAGCCCGGGCCATCGCCGCGGAGCTGGGTCTGGAGCTGGCGGACAAAACCGCCACCCGTGGCAAGGTCCTGGCGGAGTGTTTCGACGCCTTCGTGGAGGAGAAGCTCCTGGAGCCCACCTTCATCATCGACTACCCCATTGAGAATTCGCCGCTGACCAAGCTGAAGGCGGGCAGCAGGGACATCGTGGATCGGTTCGAACTCTTTGTCTGCGGCCACGAGTACGCCAACGCCTACACGGAGCTCAACGACCCCATCGACCAGCGCAGCCGCTTCGTCCAGCAGGCCCAGGAGAGGGCCAAAGGCGACGACGAGGCCATGCAGATCGACGAGGATTTCATGACGGCCATGGAGTACGGCATGCCCCCCACCGGCGGCATCGGCATCGGCATCGACCGGCTGGTGATGCTCCTCACCGACGCCCCCACCATCCGGGACGTGATCCTCTTCCCCACCATGAAGCCCAAGGGCGTGCAGAAGAGCGAGAAGACGGAGGAAGCGCCCGCTGATCTCGAATGCGCCTGCTTCACCTGCCCCTCTCAGGAAGCCTGCAAGGCGGCGCAGGAAGCGGCACAAGCAGCTCCCGCCGAAGAGAAGATCGACTTCTCGAACGTGGAGATCGAGCCTCTGTTCCAAGATTTCGTGGACTTTGAGACGTTCTCCAAGTCTGATTTCCGCGCGGTCAA
>CADCNE010000110.1 GCA_902802805.1 uncultured Eubacteriales bacterium | reverse complement strand
CGTTGGCGAAGCGCAACATGGCTTCAAGGCTCTCCTCGCTCCGATCGTTCAGGCCGTTGTTCAGCACGTCGTGGAGCACGCAGGCGCAGAAGGTGTCCCCGGCGCCGGTGGTCTCGATGGTGCCGCCCAGGCGGAAGGCCGGGACGTAGATCCGATGGCCGCAGCAGTAGGAATAGCTGCCGTCGGGTCCGGCGGTGACGTTCAGCAGGCGGATGTTCGGGAACCACCGTTGGAGGATGGCCGCGCCCTGATCAAAGTCGGATTCGCCCGTCAGGAACAACAGTTCGTTGTCCGCGATCTTGAGAATGTCGCACTGGCTGAGGCCCCAGGCCATGGCCTCCCTTGCGTGCGCTTCCGTATCCCACAGGGGCGGGCGATAGTTGGGGTCGAAAGAGATCAGCGCGCCGGCCTCTTTGGCCATGGCGACGGCCTGATGCGTTGCCTCCCGCACGTCCTCGTGGGTCATGGACAGGGTACCGAAGTGGAGGATGCGGCAGTTTTGCAGCATGTCCCGGGGCAGCTCCTCAGCCCGCAGCATCATATCTGCGCCGGGATTGCGATAGAAGGAGAAATCCCTGTCCCCGTTGGGGAAGGTATGGACGATGGCCAAGGTGGTGTGGACCTCCGGGTCCGTGAGCAGCGCCGAAGTGTCGATGCCGGCTTCGGATACCACCTGCCGCAGCTGACGGCCGTAAACGTCGTTTCCCACCTTGCCTATGAAAGCGGTCCGCCTGTCCAGCTTGTTCAGCATGGCCAGCACGTTGCAGGGAGCGCCGCCGGGGTTGGCTTCCCATAGGGGATTCCCCTGCTCGCTCAGCCCGCTTTCGGTGAAATCGATCAAAAGCTCACCCAGAGCCACGACGTCATACTTTTTCACGGGACACCTCCTGAAACAGATCGTATTTATCGATGTCCATCTCCACCTGACCCTCTGCAAAGAAGGATATCCCGGTGGCGGAAAGGTCGGTTAGGACCGTGGCAGTGACGGTCTGTTCACCGTCGTTGAGGAACACCTCCACGCTGTAGCGGTCCAGGATCATCCGCAGTTTCAGCTCGCCGCCCCGATTGGGCACCAGCGCCCGGCGCTGATGGATATAGGCACGGCGGGAACCGGAGAACTTGCGGTCGATCCGCAGGATGGATTCATGGGGGCGATAGCTGAGCTTGGTGAAGAACCGCTCGTCCTCCATG
Organism: uncultured Eubacteriales bacterium; assembly: GCA_902802805.1. Classification (GTDB taxonomy): domain Bacteria; phylum Bacillota; class Clostridia; order Christensenellales; family CAG-138; genus RUG472. The sequence goes on along the minus strand of CADCNE010000110.1, from coordinate 3,057 downwards.
AACCGTATCTCAAACTTATGATAGACACATCCCGGGGCGGGGCGAATGGTGATCTCCATGTCCACCATGCGACCCTCGACGCCGGGAAGACGCAATTCGCCATCCACCCGGACGTTTTCATAGGACACCCGGCGGCTCCGATGCTCCTCCAGCTCTCGGATAGGCCGCTGGTACAGCCGCCCGCTGCGAAGGAACAGCTCCCGGGGCAGGCTCATCTGGCCATACCACAGCAGATCCTTCCGGCCCGCGTTTTGGCAGGCGTCCCAGTTCTGCATCCAGCCGATCATCACCCGCCGCCCGTCGGGGGTCAGAATGGTGGTGGGGGCATAGAAGTCGATGCCGTAGTCCACGGCGTGGTCCGTTTCGGGAACGAACCGCTTGCCGTCGTCCTCCAGATGACCGATGAAGGCCACAGTGCCGTTTCCGTTGTGATACTCGAAGTCCTGGGGCAGCATGTCCTGAGGGCTGACGAGCAGCACGGCCTTCCCGTCCAGCATAAAGAAATCGGGGCACTCCCACATCAGGCCCAGGCGGCCGTCGTTCTCCGCAAAGACGCTTTCAAAGCGCCAACGAAGCCCGTCCTCGCTGGAAAACAGCAGAAGCTTTCCCAGCCGCTCCTTGGTGCAGGTGCCGACGATGGCCCGGTAGGTTCCGTCCGATTCCCGCCAGATGCTGGGGTCTCTGAAATCGTAGGGGCTGCATTCATCGGGCAGATCGGCCGCGGTGAGCACGGGGTTGCCGGCATACTTTTCATAATCTATCCCATCCCCCAGGGCCAGGCATTGAACCTGCAGGTTTTCCCGGGTAGCCCCGCCCTCCCGGCGATTGCCGGTGTACATCAAAAGCTGCCGCCCGTCCGGCATCTCCATGGCGCTGCCGGACCAGCATCCGTCAGCATCATACCACTCATTGGGCGCCATGGCCGCCGGCAGATACCGCCAGCTCAGCAGATCGCCGCTGACGGCGTGGCCCCAGTGCATGGTGTCCCAGCAGGTGTCATAGGGATTGTACTGATAGAACAGATGATACTCCCCCTTGTAGAAGGAGAACCCGTTGGGATCGTTCATCCAGCCCGTCCAGGGGGAAAGATGGAACTTGGGTCGAGCCATCTCAGGTATTTGCCGGGACGCCTCCCGCTCATAGGCTCTTGCGAACAACAGTTTCTGATTCATTCAAACTTCTCCTTTTCCATCCGCGCCTTGTCCTCGGGCCGCATGTGTTTTAGGAACGTCCATTCGATGGGGAACGTGGCGCCCCAGTACACCGTGGCGGGAATGAAGATCACCGTGGCGGGCAGTGTCAGGGCAAGAGCCATGCCGCCCATCACCAGGACCATCACGCACAACATCTTGACGGGATGGGCCCTGAGCAGCATAAAACTATACCGCAGCACCTCTTTCACGGTGCCGTTGAACCGGGCCGCATAGGCGGCGAGATACACCGTCCAGGTGAGGGCCAGCACCACAAGGGCCAGCGTGACGCCATAGAACCAGCCGAAGGAATACCCCTGCAGGATCAAACTCCTGAGCAGCAGGGCGTCCGCGCCAAGGAACCCAAGGATGGCCAGCGCCACCAGCCAGGTGAGGGTGGACCGTTTGAAGTTCTCTTTGAAGGCGGAGAAAAAGCTGTTCCAGAGATAGTCCTCTCCCTTGCGGACGTGGTGGTATGCGGCGCTGTACAGAGCCGTGGAGGCGGCCCCCATGGTGAAGATGGGCAGCGAGAACACCACCCATAGCACGCTGAGGGCCATAAGGTCGAACATCGCCGTCAGGAACCGCATGATGGGATTGTTGATGTCCAGCAGCCGTCGCATGAGGCGCTCCTTTCCTTATCGGGTATATTGTTTGAGAGCAGAAAACATGACGGTGTTGTTTTCGGCGAACAGCTTCACGGGTTTGCCGGACACGCCGTAGAGCCGGACCGTCAGGGCGGCCAGGCCGTCCAAATAGAAGACGCCCACGGAACCCTCCTGGATATAGGTGAAGGTATATTCCTTCCCCGCCTCCAGCCGGACCGCTGTCTCGGTGATGAGGGTGCTGCCCTCGTTGAATTGAAGGGACAGCGTGCCCTTGGCGGGGTCCAGCACGATGGTCTTATATTTTTCCTGACGGCCGTTGTAGTCGAAGGCCAGGCCGAAGCTGCCGGTCTTCTCAAACTTCAGCGTGCCGGTGAGGACATAGCTTTCGTAGGCCGTGAACAAATCGGCGTAGTTATAGGCGGAACCGGCGGCGATCTCAGTCTCCATACTGTCCACAAGGAGCTGACGGCGGGCGGTGTGCTGGGCGATCACAGCGTCCACGGGAGCGAGGTACAGCGTGCCATCCGGGTTCTGGAGAAGCTGCTGCACCGCCAGATTCCCCGCCCATCCATTCACATCCTGAGTGGAGGACACGGATTCCGAGCGCCGGGCCCATCCAACCATGTAGGTGTCGGCGCCGTTATCCACGTGCTTGGCGGCATAGAAGAGCTTGCCGTCCAGCCGGACCGCGTCGCCGTAGGGGCCGTAGGGCGAATCGGACATGGCGTACCACAGGGTATCATCCTGGCCGGAATAGGTCAAGTAGTATTTTTCACCCATCTTAAAGGTATCGGAGCACTCCAGGTTCCAGAAGGAGGCCGTGGGGTCCGTAAAGATGATGCCGTCATAGGTAATTGTGGTAAGATCCCCGGACAGGGTGAACTTCAAAATCCGGGCCTTGTTGCTCTGAGCGGCGGTAACGGTCAGGGTGATGGTGTCCGTGGCCTCGTCGTAATAGGCCTGGGGATCCCTGAAATCGTTCTTCTGGCCCAGCTCGGAGGGCGGAACGATCTCCCAATCCGCCACCTTCTCAAAGGAGGTGAGGCTGGAGCCCTTGGCTACCAGGATCTTCTCCTTGAACTCATAACTGTCGGAGAAGGCGTGACCGGTGTAGAAGAAGTAGTACGTGTCCTTGACCTTGACCACCGAGCCCGTGCCCACCCAGTCGTCCTGCTCACCTGCGGCCGCCTCGATGATGGGCCCCTCATGCTCCTCGAACGACGTGAAGTCGGTGGTCGTTGCCAGATAGATGGAATGAT
>CADCNE010000109.1 GCA_902802805.1 uncultured Eubacteriales bacterium | reverse complement strand
CGATGGAGATGCGGCTGGCCACCTCGCCCGCCGCGTGGCCGCCCATGCCGTCGGAAACGGCGGCGCTCAGCGGGTAGCGGGGATCGAAGCGGGTGAACACCACGTCCTCGTTGTTGGGGCGCCGTCCCTTTTCAGATAGGCTGCTGTATCTCATGGATCACCCTCCTTCTCAACTGTCCGCAGGCGCCGTCGATATCGGCGCCCATCTCCCGCCGCACGGTGGCGGAGATATGCTCCTTCGTGAGCCACCCGGCGAACTCCTCCGCATGGGCTCGGCTCACGCCCATCAGTGACCGCTCCTTCACGCTGTTCAGCGGGATCAGGTTCACGTGGCAGACCATGCCCCGAAGGAGCTTTGCGAGGGCCACGGCGTCCTCCCGGCCGTCGTTCACCCCCTCCACCAGGGCGTATTCGAACACCACCCGGCGGCCCGTTTTCTCCGCGTATGCCCTGGCCGCCTCGATGAGGTCCCCGATGGGGTAGGTGTTGGCGATGGGCATCATGGTCTTGCGCACCTCGTCGGAGTGGGCGTGGAGGGAGATGGACAGGGTCACATGGGGGGCCTCCTCCATGAACCGGTATATCTTCGGCACCAGGCCACAGGTGGACAGCGAGATGTTTCGGGGGCTGATGTTGAGCTCGTCCGGGCTGGTGACCCGCCTTAAAAAGGTCACCACGTTGTCGTAGTTGTCGAGGGGCTCCCCGCTGCCCATGAGCACGATGTTGGTCACGGACCGGGACCAGCCCTCCCGGGGCGGCTCGTCCTGCTCCATGAGCTTGATAAAGCTCAGCATCTCCCCGGGCCTCAGGTCCCGCACGCAGCCTTCCAGGGTGGAGGCGCAGAACTTGCAGCCCATGCGGCAGCCCACCTGGGTGGAGATGCAGGCGGTGTTCCCATAGGAGTAGTGCATCAGCACCCCCTCCACCAGGTTCCCGTCCTCCAGCAAAAACAGGTACTTGACGGTGCCGTCCTTGGGCGAAGTGAGCTTCCGCTCGATGACGCTGCCGCCGTAGGGGAGGGCGGCGAGCTGCTCCCGGAGGGCCTTGGGCAGGTTGGTCATCTCCTCCGGCCGGACGCCCTTGTTGAGCCACGCCATCACCTGATCGGTGCGGAAGCGGGGCTGGCGCCATTCGGTCATGAGGGCGGCGACGCCCTGTTTGTCGAGGTCCGTCAAATACATCTCTTCATCCTTGCCATATAGAATCCGCCGGTCCCGTCCCGCTGGGGCAGGAGCTGCCGCTGGTCTTCCAAAACATATTCCGGGTGGCCCCGCAAAAAGGCCTCCACCTGCGCCTCGTTCTCCCGCCGGGAGATGGTGCAGGTGCTGTAGCACAACGTCCCGCCGGGGACCACCAGCCGGGAACAGTTCTCCATAATATCCGCCTGGGTCTTCACCAGGGCGTCCACGTCGTTCTCCGCCCGGTGCAACGCTACGTCCGGCTTCTCCCGCAGGAGCCCAAGGCCGGAGCAGGGCACGTCCAGCAGCACCGCGTCGAAGGCGGGGGCGGCGTCCTGGGGGACTTGGGAAGCGTTCCGGGTCTCGCACTTCGCCGCCACGTGAAGCCGGGCAAAGGTCCGTTCCATCAGTTCCACCCGATGGGGATGGAGCTCCCAGCAGGTGAGGTCGATATGGCCCTCGGTCAGGGACCACAGGTAGGCGCTCTTGCCGCCGGGGGCGGCGCAGGCGTCCAGCACCCGCTTGCCCTTCACGTCGCCCAGGAAGCGGCAGATGGCCATGGCCCCTTCGCCCTGGACGGCGATCTTCCCCTCGGTGAACAGGGGCAGGGAGGAGAGGGAGACGCTCTCCATGAGCTTGAAACAGTTCTCGTCCACCCGGCCTCGTTCATAAGGCACGGGGAGCTCCGCCGCCAGTTCCTCATTGGTGAAGGGGTACTGGGCCCGAATCTCCAAAGCGGGCGGCGCATAGCTCAACAGCTGAACGGTCCCGTCCTCCCCAAACCGGTCCAGCCACTCCTTGACGACCCACTGCGGGCAGCCGTACTCTATGGTCAGCCGGGCCGCCGGGTCGGCGGGCAGGGGCGGCAGGCAGTCCTTCTCCCGCAGCATCCGCCGCAGGACGCCGTTCACCAAGCCGGCCAAAGCCCCCTTGCCGCACTCCTTCGTCAGGGCCACGGCCCCGTTCACGGCGGCGTGGTCCGGCGTATCCATGAAGAACAGCTCCGCCACGGCGAGCCGCAGTATGTTGCGGACCACCCGCTTCTGGGGCTTCACGTAGAAGGAGAGCATATAGTCCGCCCAACGCATATGCTCCAGCGCGGTGTAGACCAGGGAGCGCACATAGGCGAGCTCCTGAGCCTCCCGACGGACCTCCTGCAGCCGGAGGTTAGCATAGGCCCCGTCCTCCGCCACGTCCATGAGGACCTGCAGGGCGTCCCGGCGAGGGCTGTTCATGAAAGGACGCTCCCCGCGATGTTCCGGCCCCGCAGGAAGGTCTTCCCGTCCAGCTTCTTGCCGCCGGGGGCCTGGAGCTCGGTGATCTCCAACGCGCCGTCCCCGCAGCGCAGGAACAGGCCCCGCTTCTGGTCGCCGAAGAGGCCGCCCACGGGCAGGTCGGCGGGCGATTCCGCGTCCGAGAGGACCGTGCGCCACAGCTTCAGCTTTTCCTCGCCCAACTGAGCGTAGGCTCCGGGCCAGGGGTTGGTGCCGCGAATGAGGTCGTGAACAGCCTGCCGGGGAGCATTTAGGTCGATCCTTCCGCTGTCCCGGGTCAGCATCTTGCAGTAGGTAGCCTTCTCCTCGTCCTGGGGGACAGGGGAGAGACGGCCCTCCAAAAGGGCGTCCAGGGTCTTCAAAAACAGATCCGCGCCCAGCTCCGCAAGGCGCACCGAAAGCTCCCCGTAGGTCTCGTTCTCACCGAGCGGCGTCTCGGCCTGCAGCAGGATGTCCCCGGCGTCCATGCGCTTCACCAGCTTCATGGTGGACACGCCCACCACCTTCTGGCCGTCCATGACGCTCTGCTGCATGGGGGACGCGCCCCGGTAGAGGGGCAGGAGGGAGCCGTGGACGTTGATGGCGCCCAGGGGTGGGATGGACAGGTTCTCCTCGCTGAACAGCTGGCCAAAGGCCACCACGGCGTAGAGGTCCGGCCCAAAGGCGCGGATGGCGTCGCAGCCCTCCTGGCTCCGGATCTTCTCAAACTGATATACCGGCAGGCCCAGCTCCAGGGCGGCGGCCTTCACCGGCGGGGGCGTCAGCACGGCCTTCCGGCCCACGGGCCGGTCGGGTTGGGTGAACACCGCCAGGTCATGAACCGTCTTTGCGAGAGCCCGCAGCGTGGGCACGGCGAAGTCCGGCGTGCCGAAGAAAGCGATGCGCATGGGCTACTCCTCCTGCTCCGGCTTGAAGTCGGCGGGCGGCTCCTTCACGAGCGGCAGGTACACCTTCCCATCCAGGTGGTCGCACTCATGGAACACCGCCCGGGCGAAGAGGCCCTCGCCCTCATATTCATACAGGTCCCCGTGGCGGTCACAGGCCTCCACCTTCACATGGTTGGGCCGCTCCACATAGCCGCTCTTGCCGGGGAAGGAGAGGCAGCCCTCCATGCCCCCCTGGGTGCCGGAGGACTCCAAAATATGGGGGTTCACCATCTCCACCGGGGCGTTCTCCCCCTCGGGGCCGCCCACGTCGATGACCACCACCCGGCGCAGCACACCCACCTGGGGCGCGGCCAGGCCCACGCCGTCCGCGTCGTACATGGTATCGAACATATCGTCGATGAGCTGGGAGAGCCGCTCGTCGAAGCTGGTGACCTCCCGGCACTTTTTGTAGAGACAAGGATCCTTTTCCTTGCGGATGGTACGGATCGCCATGGCATATTCCTCCTATTTACATCATGCTATTATACCCTGTCCAGTCCCTTTTGTAAAGAAATCTGCTCCCATCGGCCGGAGAAATATGAACGAATTATCGTAATCCAGGGGCTCTTGACGGGTGTATACTCGTCACAGATGGGAGGGACACCCCCAAAAGGAGAGAGAAGCCATGTCGAAACGCCAGACGTTCTATGCGAGAGCCGACCTGTTCAAGGCTGATATCAGCCATCAGGGGAAGCTTGTTCTGTCATATCTCAGCAGCGTCAGCAACAGGCAGGGCGTCAGCTTTCCTTCTGTCCCCACCATCGCCAGGATGTGCGATTGTTGCCAGAACACAGCGCGCAAAGCCCTCCGGGAACTGGAGAAAAAGGGCTTTATCACCATCTCCTCAGCTACCCTGCCTACGGAGAACGGTCGTCAGCGCCGCACGTCCAACCGCTACACCCTTCTTTTTGTTCC
>CADCNE010000108.1:2715-8354 GCA_902802805.1 uncultured Eubacteriales bacterium | reverse complement strand
TTCATCTTTTCTTCTCCATTCTGTCGATCAGCACGTTGGCGGTGACGTCCCCAGCCACGTTCAGCGAGGTGTAGGCCATATCTAAAAGCCGGTAAATGCCCGCGTACATGCCCAGGAACAGGGCCACATTTTCCACCCCCAGCATGCCGAGATAGGTAGTCCCCAGCACGATGCCCCCGCCTGGGATGCCCGGAGCGCCCATATTGAGGATCAGCGCGAAGAGGAGCATCAGGGCCAGGGTACCCGGGGTCACCGGTCGCCCTGTCATCTGCAGCACGAACAGGCCCAGAAGGCTGAAAGACACCGCGCCGCCGCACATATGGACCGTGCACCCAAGGGGAGCTGCGATGCCTACGGTGCGCTCCGACACGCCGAATCCCTCCCGACAGGTACGCATGGTCTCCGGCAGGGTGGCCGCAGAGGAGCAGGTGGAAAGGGCGGTCAGGAACACACGCCCGGTCTTTTGAAAATACTGCCCAGGACTCACCCTGCACCGTATCCACAGGGGCAGGATCATCACCGCGAAAAGCACCAGCAGGCACCCGCCGTAGGCCCAGGCGATGTACGCCCCGGAGGACCTCAGCGCCTCCAGCCCGAAGCTGCTGGTACATTTCGTCATGAGGGAGAATACGCCCAGGGGCGTCAACAGCATCACCCAGGAAAGGAGCTGCATACAGTACCGCTCCAACGCCGCCGTGCCCTTCTCCAAGGCTTCCGATCTGAAAGCCCCGGCGATCAGGCCGCAGAAAAAGGCCACGACCATGGAGGGGAAATACCACGAATTAATGCTGGTCAGGGTGAAAGCGTTTTTGAGTATACCGCCCAGAGAAACGGCGGCCTTCTCCCCCGTCCACGCGGTCTCGCCCAGAAGGGAGAAGCCTCTGCCCGGAGCGAGGAGCGAATACGGTATGGCGCAGATCAGGAAGGAGATGGTGAACATGAGGACGAACGTCGCCAGCGCCTTGACCAGGATGCCCGCCGCGCTTTTTCCGCTGCCCAAGGCGGCGTGGAAGACGGAGACGATCAGGGCCGGCAGAGCCAGATATTTCAAAGCGGTCACATAGGCGGTGCCAATGAATTCGATCTTTGGGGCGATATCGGGCCACAGCAGGCCAAACGCGGCTCCGGCAAAAAAGCAGAGCAGCGTGGCCCATGACACGATCCGATCCCTGACCTTCTGCCGCCGGTCAAACTAAATATACTTTTTCAGCCGTTCCAGGGCTCCCTTCTCGAGGCGGGACACCTGGGCCTGGGAGATGCCGATCTCCCGGCTCACCTCCATCTGGGTCTTCATCTGGAAGTACCGGAGCTTCACGATCCGCTGCTCCCGCTCGTTGAGATGGCCGATCCCCTCTTCGAGCGCGATGCTGTCCAGCCACTTCCCCTCCCCCGCGCTTTCGTCCCGGATCTGGTCAATCACATAGAGGGCGTCCCCGTCCTCGTGGAAAACGGGCTCAAAAAGGGACACCGGGTCCACCACCGCGTCGAGAGCGTACACCACGTCCGCCTCCGGCAGATCCATGGCCTTGGCGATCTCCCCCACCGTGGGCTCCCGGTTCAGCTCGTCCGTCAGGCGCTTCTTCACCTGCATGGCCTTTCCCGCCGTGTCCCTGAGGGAACGGGACACTCGAAGGGCCGTATAATCCCGCAAAAACCGCCGTATCTCGCCGATGATCATGGGCACCGCGTAGGTGGAGAAGCGGACATTCTGGGCAATATCGAAGTTGTCGATGGCCTTCATAAGTCCGATGCACCCCACCTGGAAGAGGTCGTCCGCCTGCTCCGCCCGGTTGGAGAACCGCTGGATCACTGACAGCACCAGCCTCAGATTCCCCGTCACCAGCTTGTCCCGGGCCGCCTTGTCCCCCGCCTTGGCCTCGGCTAACAGTTGTCGCATCTCCCCCTGTCCCAACGTGGGCAGCGTGGAGGTGTCCACGCCGCAGATCACTACTTTATTCAATCCGGTTTCCTTTCTTCCTGCTCTCCCCCCGTTCAGGATGACCGAATCGCGCCCCATTCAATCATGGAGTTGCAAGAAGATCGAAACCTGTGCTATACTCTGTGTCGATGTACCGCGAAAAAGAGAAAAAGCGCCGCAGGCGCATCCTATATGAGACCATTCGGACCACCCTGGCCACGCTTCTGCTGCTGGCGGTGAGTCTTCTCACCTTCGCCTGGTTCCACCACGGTCGGCCCCAACAGCGTATGAGCGCCGGACTCGTCACCGTGACGCCTACCCCGGCCGCGGTGGCCCAGGCCCTGGACCAGGAGGCGGCCGCCTCCCTCGCCACCGCTGACCTCGCCACCCCTGACCTCGCCACGCCCGCTCCTTCGGATGAGCCCGAGCTCACGCCGGAGCCTACGCCGGTATACGTGCCCTGGATCGAGAAATACGCGGACCAGTTCACACAAGACATCGTATCCGATGAAAGCGGCTATACCAGCCCAGATGTGGCCATACATATCACGAAGGTCCAGTACGGCAAGGCCAGCTCCGCCATGTACTATCTGGCGGACATCTACCTTACGGACGTGTTCCAGTTTGAGACCGTCCTCGCCAACGACCATTACGGCCGGGGCCTCCGGGAGAGCGTGAAGGATATGGGTACACGCAGCGGCGCCCTCCTCGCCATCACCGGGGACACCTACGGCAATCAGGATTCCGGCATCGTCATCCGCAACGGCATCGTCCACCGGCAGGAGAAAAGCGAGTTCGACGTGTGCGTCCTCTACTATGACGGCACCATGCGCACCTTCTCCCCCGGCGATTTCTCCCTGGACCAGGCCATCGCCGACGGGGCCTACCAGGCCTGGACCTTCGGGCCCATGCTCCTCGATGACCAGGGACAGCCCATCCCCGACGAACGGCTGAACACCAGCAAGAACATCCGCCGGGCCAACCCCCGGGCGGGTATTGGCTACTACGAGCCGGGCCACTACTGCTTCGTGGTGGTGGACGGACGCACCGACGACGCCTCGGGCCTGACCCTGGAGCAGTTCTCCCAGCTGTTTGCGGACCTTGGGTGCAAGGCCGCCTACAACATGGACGGGGGCCGGTCCGCGGAGATGTACTATAACGGCAGTGTGTTGAACGACCCCTACAAAGGGGGCCGCTCCGTCAGCGACTGTCTGATCATTCGAGAGACCTTCGGAAAGGAACCGTAAATGCGTCTTTTAGTCAAAACTCTGCAGGCCGTCCTCATCGTCCTGGCCCTCATGATGATGATCTTCCTGGTGCTGGACGGGTTCAACCCCACCATGAACTTCCTCAGGAACGGCATCACCAAGGGACTGCTGTGGACGTTCTCTCTGCTCGCTTTAGCGGACGGAGTGCTCGTCATGGGGTATGTGATCACCGGCCGCCTCCGCACGGGGAAGCGGAAGCATAAGCCCGCCGCCCGCGGCGAAGAATAGACCCATGGCTTCCCTGCTTTTTTCCATCCTCATGGGCGCCCTCATCGGCTTCGGCACCAACACCCTGGCCGTGGAGATGCTTTTTCGCCCCTTCACGCCCAAATATATCGGGAAATGGCGGCTGCCCTTCACCCCCGGGCTCATCCCCAAGGAGCAGGGGCGCATCGCGGAGAGCCTGGGGGAGCTCATCGAGAAGGAGCTGTTCTCTCCCCAGGTCGTCTCGGATGCCCTGAACACCCCCGAAGCCAAAGCAGCCATCGCCGATTGGCTGGATCAGCTCTTTGAAACGGCAGCCGCATCGGACAAGACCCCCCGGGAGCTGCTCATCGAGACCTTTGGAGCGGATGAGTATATCCAAAAGCGGGAGGACCTGTCCGCCTTTCTTTGCGCTTTCCTGGTGAAGAAGGCCACAGAGGCGCGGCTGGGCGAGTCCTTCGCCCGGCAGCTCTCCCACCGGACCGACGCCATCCTCCCCTTCCTGCCCAACGGAAGCCTGGAGGACGTGTACGCCAACACCCTGGGTAAGCTCATCGACCGGGAGCTGGCGAAAAGCCTGCCGGAGATCGTGCAAAACTACGTATATGCGGAGGCCGGCGCCTTCCTGGGCTCGCCCCTGTCCGTCACCATGCAGAAGCACGGGCAGGAGCTGCCCAAACTGAAAAGCACCCTTATGGGCCTCATCCACACCGCCATTCTGGGCGCTCTGCCCCAGCTTTTGGGCTCCGGTGAGATCCGGCGTCTGGTGGTGAAGCGCATCAACTCCCTGGAACCTCGGGAACTCAATGCCCTGCTCAAGGACCTGATGAAAAAAGAGCTCCATGCCATCGAGTGGCTGGGAGCTCTTCTGGGCGGTATCCTGGGCGCCGTGACATATTTTGCCGGGAGAATGATTTAGCTTATGGACATTTCCTACGTTTCGGGCAGCGACAAGTTCAATTACCGGGTGTGCGCCGTCATCATTTCTGACGGGAAGCTCCTCGCCATGCACGACGAGCGGTCCCCCTACTACTATTTGCCCGGCGGCCGGGTGAAGATGGGCGAGACCGCGGAGCAGGCCGTCTTGCGGGAGGTCCGGGAGGAGCTGGGCATCACCCCCGCCATCGTCCGCCCCCTGTGGCTCAACCAGGCCTATTTCACAGAGGACGTGGACCATCTTCACTATCACGAGCTCTGCGTCTACTTCCTTCTGGATATCTCCCAAACGGATCTGCTTTCCCGTGGCGATCGGTTCACCCTTCACGAACACGATCACACGCACGTTTTTGAATGGCTCCTCTTCGAACGCCTGGCCCACGAGTACTTCTACCCCATCTTCCTGAAAACCGCCATCTTCGACCTCCCGGACCACTTCACCCTTCGAACGGAATACGAGTAAAACAAAAGCCCTTCGCAACATTGGCAGCGAAGGGCTTTTTTTATTTCTTTTGTCCCTTTTTCCGACGATCGGCGGTGTCCTGGACCGCCCGGGGCAGCCAATTCGCGGTGACGTGATCGAAGGGAATGACCAGCTCCTGAATGCTATCGTCCTTGTCGGGACGGTGAATGTCCGGCGGCAGATAGGTCAGGCCCACCTCTCGGAGGCTCAGGACGCTGTCGTGGATCCAGCCCACGGCCTGACCGTCGCAGTACAGGCACCAGCAGCCGAACCTCTTTTTGGCCTCCACCCGCAGGTCCTTCAGGTGATCCAGCCACTCCCGGACGATGCTCTCCTCTTCACAGGGCATGTTTTCATCTCTCATGCTACAGGATATCCGTCACATGCTTGAAAAGGATGGCGGTGGTCAGGGCGCCCACGCCGCCCTTGAAGGGGCAGAGGTTCTCCACGATGGGCGTTATTTCGTCTTCTATAGCGTCGCCGCCCACGTTGATGAGGGTCTGGCCGGGGCGAACGCAGTCCTTGCCCACAAGTCCCTCTTTGCCCGCGGCGCAGACCAAAATGTCCGCTTGACGGCACAGGGCAGGCAGGCCCTGGGTCTTGCTGTGGCAGATGGTCACCGTGGCGTCCCGGTCGATGAGGAGCATGGCGAGAGGCCGTCCCACGGTCATGGATCGGCTCAGGATCACCGCATGTCGTCCCGAGATGGGCACGCCGTAGTATTCGAGAAGCCGCACGCAGGACTCCGCCGTGCAGGGCGTGTTCCGGGGGAAGGTCCCGTTTAGCCCGCCCACATAGAGGGTGTGGTGGCTGTTGGGGTCCCTGCCGTCCACGTCCAGCTCCTCGAACA
>CADCNE010000108.1:0-2696 GCA_902802805.1 uncultured Eubacteriales bacterium | reverse complement strand
CGCCCAGCCTTCGGCCAGAGGATGGGCGATGACTGGGATACCGTGGGCCTCCCCGGCCCGCTGGATGCTCCTCAAATACCAGCCGGCGGGCACGTCCTCCGTATCGTAGAGGGCGAACAGGCCCGGTACGGTCGCGGCGGCGCTGATGCGCTGGTCAATTTGGGCGTAGAGCTGCTGGGCAGGCTCCTTTCCGGTGAGCAGCATCAGGCTTCCTCCTCCGCGAGGCAAACCTCCTTGAAGTAGGGCAGGCCCTCGATCATGCGGCAGAAGTCGTGCCATTCGGTGAGCTTGTGGTCCTTCCGGGACCAGTACATGTGGAGCAGCACCTCATAGTTGAGCTGGACCGTGGCTCGCATGCAGTACCCCTCGGGCAACAGCTCGATAAGGGCCCGCCAATACTTCTTCTCCTTGGTGGCGTTGAAGTCGAGGCGCAGCCGCTCACAGGCGGCGATGACGGCGTCCAGGGCTTCCTGGGCGTAGGGCACCTCGTCGATTCCGTCGTGGGCGAAGTCCGCCGTCGTGAAGGTCTTTGAATGGATCTTGTGCATCTTGGAACAGGAGTTGCGGACCGTGCCCACCTTGTAGGTGTCGAACTCGAACCACCAGGGCTGCATGGCCGTGATGTCCATGGTCACGTTGATCATCCGAAGGTACTTCCTGTGATCGCTCCCCGCCTTGCGGAGCCGCTTCATAAGGTCCAGATCGTTGGGGCCGATGCTGGCGACCTCCTCGCCGTTCTCATAGGTGATGGTGCTGTCGCTTTTCTTCCAGCTGTTCAGGGGGTTGCGCATGCCCCGGAGGGCGGCAGCAAAGCCGGTGACGGAAATGTTTTCAATGGCGATCATGTTCTCTCTCCCTTTTCTATAGATCAAAGCAGATTGGCCCGAAGTTCCTCCGCGGACAGCGGTGACAGCAGGCCCAGAGGCACGTCGAAGGCGGTGAAGCAGCCGGCCTTCCCCTGCTCATGGAGCCGGTAGCAGGCCCGGCCGAAGGCGGCCATGATGGCGCCGGTGAACATGGGGTTGGAGTCCAGCTCCAGCTTGAATTCCATGAGGGAAGAATACTGCCGCTCCTCCCCCAGCTTGCCGCTGCGGATCACGAAACCGCCGTGGGGCATGGCGGCATGCTCCGCGGCCATCTCCTCAGCGGAGATGAAGTTGACCGTAGTGTCGTAGGGCTCGAAGTAGTTGGGCATGGTCACGATCTCCTGGGCCACCCGCTGGGGATCAGCCCCCTCCTTCAGCACCACGTATACCTCCCGGGTGTGCTTATCCCGGGCGGTGAAGCCGCTTTCCCCCTTGCGGACGGCGCTGACGGTCTTCTGGACGGGGATGGTATACTGCCGGGCATCGGCCACGCCCTCGATGCGGCGCACGGCGTCGGAATGGCCCTGGCTCACGCCGGGACCCCAAAAGGTGTCCCCGGAGCCCTCGGGCAAGATGGCCGTTCCCAAGAGACGCATCATGGAGAAGAGGCCAGGGTCCCAGCCGGTGCTGATGACGGCGGCGGTGCCGCCCGCCTTGGCCGCGGCGTCCACGTTGGCGAAGTGCTCCGGCACGCGGGCATGGGTGTCGAAGGTGTCCACCACGCAATACTTCTTAGCGAGTTCAGGTGTCTGCACGGGCAGATCCGTGGCGCTGCCGCCGCAGAGGAGCAGCACGTCCACCTCCACCTTCCCCTCCTCCAAAACGGACATGGGGTACACCGGCGTATCCTCCCGATACGGATGGACCGTCTCGGGAGCGCGGCGGGTGAAGATGCCCGTCAAAACCATATCCTTGCTCTGCAGCACGGCGGCTTCCGCCCCCCGTCCCACGTTGCCATATCCTACGATGCCTACACGGATCATCTTGTGTCTCTCCTGTTCTGCTGTTCTATATCTTGATAGTATATAATCTGTTGGGCGGAAAGTCAATGCGCAATAAGAGCCTCCATGTCGTTCGGCAGGGGCGAAAGAAGGTCCAGCTGTTCCCCCGTCATCGGGTGCTGAAAGACCAGCCTGTGGGAGTGGAGGGCGGGCCGGTCGATGGCGTCGCTTCTCGTCCCGTAGAGCCAGTCCCCGGTGAGTGGATAGCCCAGGTGAGCCATGTGGACACGCAGCTGATGGGTGCGGCCCGTTTGGGGCAGCAGCCGCAGCAGGGTGCGACCGTTGGCCACAGACAGGGTCTCGTACACCGTCAGGCTCTTTGCTCCGTCGGACCGGACACAGTGTCGATAGGAGGACCCCTCTTCGAGGCCGATAGGTGCGTCGATGGGCCCGGATGCGGGCGTCACGATCCCTTCTGCCACGGCCAGGTACTCCCGATAGAAATCCGCCGTGTGCTGTCGCCGCTTCATGAGCTCATGGGCATAGCCGCTCTTAGCCACCAGCATAAGGCCCGTGGTGCCCTTGTCGAGGCGGCTCACGAAGTGTGGATATTCGCCGTCGGGCAGATAGGCCAGCAGGCCCTGCTCCAGGTTCCACTCCCCCGGGTCCTTGGTGGGATGGACGGGCATGTGAGCGGGCTTATCCAGCACCAGCAGGTCCTCGTCCTCATAGACGATAGCGAGGTCCATGGGAACGGGCGCAAGATGCCGGGGAGGCTCCCCATCCCCCACGTCCGCCGTGACCACGTCTCCCGCCCTAAGCACATAGGTGGAATACGCCTTTTGCCCGTTGACCGTAATGCCCTGCTCCCGCCGCTTCAGCCGGGACA
>CADCNE010000107.1 GCA_902802805.1 uncultured Eubacteriales bacterium | reverse complement strand
GTGGGTTCCTCAGTAGGCTCAGCCGTCACCTCCGGGGTGGGCTCAGCGGTAGGTTCCGCCGTGGGGATCGTATCCTCCACTTCTATATCCTCCGCCAGCATGAAGCCCTGGATATCCGTTCCGGGCAGCTGCACGAAGTAATACTCGCCCTGCTGATAGAAGATATACACCGCCTCGCCTGCCGAGCACTGGCCCAGCAGGGTGCTGTCCTGAGAGGGCTCCTCCCAAACGGCAGCCACGTCGGCGAGGACCGTTCCCAGGAAGGTGTCGTCCGGCTGATCATCGAAGGACTGGCCGCCGGTATTGGAGAGATTCACAAAGGGATTCGGCGTATCGGTGGGCTCCGGCGTGGGCTCCTCCGTGGGCTCCGCAGTGGGTTCCTCGGTAGGCTCCGGCGTGGGTTCCTCCGTAGGTTCCGGCGTGGGTTCCTCCGTAGGCTCCGGCGTGGGTTCCTCCGTAGGCTCCGGCGTGGGCTCCTCGGTGGGTTCCGGAGTAGGCTCCTCCGTGGGTTCCGGAGTAGGCTCCTCCGTGGGCTCCGGCGTGGGCTCCTCCGTGGGCTCCGGCGTAGGTTCCTCCGTAGGTTCAGGCGTGGGCTCCTCGGTGGGTTCCGGCGTAGGCTCCTCCGTAGGCTCCGGCGTAGGCTCCTCCGTGGGCTCAGGCGTAGGCTCCTCGGTGGGCTCAGGCGTCGCCGGAGGCGCTGTGGGGATCGGTTCCTCAGGATCCGTCTCGACATACTCCGCCAGCATATACCCCTGGATCTCTTCTATGCCGGGCAGCTGTACAAAGTAATACTCTTCCAGCTGATAGAAGATGTAGACCGTATCACCCAGGACACACTCCGCCAGCAAAGCGCTGTCCGCTGACGGTTCTTCCCAAACCTCCGCCACTTCAGCGATGACGGTGCCGAGAACGGTGTCCTCCGGCTGAACCGGGTCCTCTGCCCGGGCAGGCGGTGGGAAGGATATGATCCCCGCCAGAAGGGCGAGGGCGATGATGATGCATGCTATCTTTTTCATAGTTCTTTATATATCATACGTTCACCAAAAAGGAAATACCTGCGGAAAAAAATTGACGATTTATTTGAAATTTGATCGGATCTCAGCCGGTCCCGGGCCGAAAATGGGAAATGATGGCTTCCGCGGCCCTGAGTCCGTCCACCGCGGAGGAGACGATCCCCCCGGCGTAGCCCGCTCCCTCCCCCACGGGGTACACGCCCGGATGGGAAGTCGACTGCATATCCTCCCCCCTGAGGAGCCGCACCGGTGCAGAGGTCCTTGACTCCACGGCGGTCAGCACCGCGTCGGGCAGGTCGAAGCCCCTGATCTGGCGGGCGAATGTCTGAAGGGCCTCCCGGAGCCCCGCCGACACGAAGGGCGGCAAACAGCCGGCAAGGTCCGCGCCCGTGACCCCGGGCCGGAAGGTGGGCTTCACGGACCCGAAGCGGACGGTACCCCGACCTGCCAGAAAATCCTCCAATCGACAGGCAGGCGCAAGGCCCTTTCCTCCCCCCAGGTCCCAGGCCGCCTGTTCGAGGCGCTGCTGAAAGGCCATGCCGTCCAAAGGCTTGTTCCCGAAATCCTCGGGGAACACCTGGACCACCAGGGCGGCGTTGGCGTTCTCCCCGGCCCGGTCGAAATTGCTCATGCCGTTGACCACCATCTGCCCGGCCCCCGCGCCGGCACCCACCACAAAGCCCCCGGGGCACATGCAGAAGGAATAGACGCCCCGACTGGCAGCCTGACTGGTCAGCTTGTAGTCCGCCGCGCCGAGGGCGGGATGATGGGCGAAGGGACCGTACTGGCTCTCGTTGATGAGCTCCTGGGGGTGCTCCGCCCGGACCCCCACGGCAAAGGGCTTGGGGGCCATGGCGAAACCGCTTTCGAACAAATACTGGTAAGTGTCCCGTGCCCCCTGGCCGATGGCCAGGACGAGGGCCCCGCAGTCCATCCGCTCGGGCACGCCGTTTTGGACCAGGGTCACCGCCCGGAGCCGGCCGTCCTGCCTGTGGATGGCATCCAGCTTGGTGGAGAAGCGGACCTCCCCGCCCAGGGAAATTATCTCGTTTCTGAGGTTTTGGACCACCTGACGGAGCCGGTCCGTGCCCACGTGAGGTTTGGCGAGGATGCCGATCTCCTCCGGCGCGCCGGCGGCGATGAAGGTGTCCAGCACCGTGGCGCAGCGAGGGTCCTTCGACCGGGCCGTCAGCTTCCCGTCGGAGAAGGTGCCCGCCCCGCCCTCGCCGAAGAGGGGGTTGCTCTCGGGGTCCGCCCGTCCCGTGAGCCAGTAGCCTTCCACGTCCCGGACCCGATCCTCCATGGCCTTGCCCCGATCGATGATGAGGGGCCGGTAGCCTTCCCGGGCGAGGAGCCATCCGGCGAACAGGCCGCCGGGGCCCATGCCCACCACCACCACCCGGCCGGAAAGGGGCTGTTCCCCATGGACCGGCGCCAGGGCTTCGGGGGGCTGCCAGGGCTGGGCGTGGCGGTTTTTATCCGCCAGCACCCGGCGGGCCGCCCTGGGAGAAAGGTCCACCCGGCAGTGGACGCTGAAGAATACGTCCCGCTTTTTGCGGGCGTCCACAGCCTGACGAAGGATCTTCACCTCCCCCATCTCCCCTATGTCCACCCCCAGCTGCCGAGCCACGGACAGACGGAAGCTTTCCTCCGTCTCGTCCAGGACCCGCCTGAGGGCCGGTATCATCACACGCATCATGCTCTTACCTCGAAAAAGCCCGACCACCCCATGGGCAGCCGGGCAAATATCTGGTTACGTCGTTCCCTCAGGGTTGGCCGTGGGCTCCGCTGTCGGTTCCGGCGTGGGTTCCGCCGTCGGCACAGGCGTTGGCGTGGCTTCCGGGGCGGGGATCAGGAGCGTAAGCAGTATCCGCTGCTCCTGCAGCGTGACGGTCACATCCGGGAACTTGTTGGTGTTGGGACCCTGGACCACGGGGACCAGCTCCCACTCGCCGGGACCGTAGTTGGCAAGATCCACCGAAACGGTGAAGTAATCCGCCTTCAGCGGCTCTATCTGGCGCAGAGGGCCCGTCAGGGTCAGGTTCACGTACGTGGGCGCTCCGTCGGCGATCACCATGTCCTTCCGGAGACGATTGTAGATGAGCGGCACCTCCAGGACCCGTTCGCCCCATTTCTCCGTCACCCTGGCGTTCACGGTCACGGAGCTGCTCTGTCCCCGCTTCAGGGTGATCCCCTCCGGCAGGATCAGCTCGATCTCCTGCTCCACGATGTTCTCCTGCGCCGGGAGCACCAGGCTCTGGGTGGGGATGCTGTCGATGGCCGCCAAAGCTTCGCTGGTGCCGTAGATGACCACAGAGGACGGAGTGACCTCGCTGGTCAGGGTAAAGTAGGTATCGTCCTTCAGGGAGACCGCCTGCTGGATGTCCACCCGCTTGTAGGCGGACAGGGACAGCCGCACGGTCACGCTGGGGGTGTTCCGGCTGCGGGTGACCACGGCGAGCTCGTTGTCGTCCTTATCGTAGAAGGTCACGTTCACGCTTTCCTCTACATTCTCGGTCCGATCCGTCAGGTCTACGGTGGCAACAGCCCGCACCGCCGGGTCGATATATCGGGCGGCGCCTTCGATGGTGATGGTGTTGGCCATGCTCTCGCCCGTGATCTCATACCCCTCGGGCAGGGTGCCAACGAGCTCCAGCTTCACCGGCACGGTCTTGAGGATCAGGTTGTCCACCTCCAAGGTGACGTACCGGGGGTTCACGTTGACCACGGAGCCCAGGTTGGACTGGACCGTGACGCTCAGCGGCAGCCGGTAGGTGCCCGCCGCGGAGATGGTGCCCAGGGAAGCCCGGGCGTTGACCCGGCTGGCGTCCAGGTCGGAGTGCTTGGTGATGGTGGCGCTGACCTCCACGTCAGCAAGGCCCAGATCGGAGTTCACCAGGATCAGGTTCCGGCTCAGGAGGTCCGTATACCCCTCCAGGGTGATGGTCACGCCGTTGATGGACTTGGTGCGCACCGGGTTCAGGGCCACCAGCACGTAGGCCCACAGAAGCAGGGCAAAGACCAGAGCCACGATCTTGAGGCCCAGGTTTCGGGTGAAGAAGCCCTTGAACTTGTTGAGCAACTCGCTCGAAGAGATCATCTTCCGCTTCATGGCTTACTTACCCTCCTTCCTGCGATTCTGGTTCTTGCCGATGGAAAGGCTGCCGATGCCCTTCTTCAGGAAGATGCTCTCCAGCAGGTGCCTCAGGGCCACGCTGTCGATGTACCGCACCAGCTTGCCGTCATTGGCAATGGCGTTCACCGCCGACACCTGCTGGATGGGGGTGACCGCGATGCCCTGGCCGTAGCCCATGGTGGCCAGGCCCACCGGCCCCGCCGTATCCATGGACTGGATCTGGCAGGCGGCTTCCCCGGGATAGTCGATGCCCGTGATCTGGTCGTAGCCGAAGAGGCTCAGGTAACTGTAGAACTTCTCCATGCCCACCCGCTGGGCCA
>CADCNE010000106.1 GCA_902802805.1 uncultured Eubacteriales bacterium | reverse complement strand
CGGTCATGGTCCCCAGGACCGCATAGGGCATGTAGTGGAGGACCCCCAGGAGGAAGGGGCTGGTGATCTTTTTGCGGAAGAAGGCGAGGGGCAGCATCCGGATGAGGTAAGTGACCAGGGCCATGACCAGCAGGTAGGGATAGAGCTTCATGCGTCCCCCTCCCCCGCCTGGATGGGCTTGAGCCAGGCGGCGATGCAGGCCCCGCAGACGGCGCTGATGATGATGACGAAGCCCTCGGAAAGGAAGCTGAACAGGGGCACGTACCGCAGGATGAGCCCAAGAGCTATGGCCGCGAAGACCGCCAGGAGCACGCCTTTTTCCTCCATAGCGGGCGGCACGATGATAGCCATGAACATGCCGTAGATGGCGATGCCCAGGGCGGCGGAGAGGGCGGCGGGCAGCAGCTCCCCCGCGAAGGCGCCGAGAGCCGTGCCCAGCGTCCAGCCGATCCAGGGCAGGCACCCGAGGCCCATCATGTAGGGGAAGGTCAACAGGCCCTTTCGCGTGGAGGACACGGCGAAGATCTCGTCGGTGACGAAGAAGGCGGCGATCATCCGCTTGATAAGGGAGAAGTCCGGGTGGAGTTTTTGCGTCAACGTGACGCTCATGAGGGCGTAGCGGAGGTTGATGATGAACTCCGTGAGGGCGAGCTCGATGAGGATGCCCCCCGCCGCCATGACCGTGACCCCGGCCACCTGGCCCGCAGAGGTCAGGTTGGTGCCGGAGAGGAGGATGAGCGTCAGGCCCGGGATGCCCTGCTTCACCGCCCAGATGGCGAAGCCGAAGGACACCGAGAGATACCCCAGCCCGATGGGGAGCCCGTCCCGCAGCCCTTCCTTGTACCCGTACGCCTCCATGGTCTTCTCCTTTCCTGAAAATTAGGGACAGTATACGACAATGAGGCGAAAAACGCAAGGGGAAACAAAAAAGAGGAAGCAAACTCGTTTCAAAACGAGATTGCTTCCTGCTTGAAGATAATTATTTGTAACCTAAAGAACTGTAATCTTTCTTTTTCCCACACGTTGAGCAAACCAGATTGAATAAGCCTTGTTTTACAAATACACCTCCGCAATGCTGGCAACGGTTAGCTCTTTTCCTCTGCTCTCTTCTATCTTCAGGGTAGGAAAAGGTTTGCCACTTACAATCCCCAAAGATCTTGAACCACAGAATCTGAGATCCCCCTATTCTTTCAACCCCATCTGTTATCGGTCTTGTTTCATCAGGAATGAAGACCTTAGCCAATGAAGTACAACCCGAAAAAGCACCTTGATAAATGGCTTTCAGCCCCTTTGGAAGTTGAATTGTTTGAAGCGAGTTACAGCCTGCAAATGCTCCTGCCTGTATTGCACTCACGCTCTCAGGCAACTGCGCAGATTGAAGGGAAGTGCAGTTTTTGCAACAGACACTGGTCACCCCTTCGGGAAAACAGATTGAAATCAAAGAGGAGCAACCAGTAAAGGAAAGCGTTCCCGGTTTCAGCTTCTTTGGCATGCTAATCGTTTTCAATCCGTTACAATTCACAAAGGCTTCCTCTTGAATGCACTCAACACTATCCGGTAGCTGGATCGTGGTCAGGCTATTACAATTCTGAAAAGCATACCGATCAATTTCACGAAGCCTATCGGGAAAGATAACGCTTTGTATAGAAAGGTTTTCAAAAGCACGCTCTCCGATCTTAACCACGTTGTCGGGGACAACAACATCTATGTCCTCACCGTTATACTTTTTCAGTACGCCTCCGGCAATCTCAAAATCTGTTGCCTTGGTTTTAACTTCGCCTCCGAAAATCAGCGTTTTCGCCTGTTCCAAAGTATACTTGCACCCGCAGTGCTGACATTGAAAAACATTGTCCGCCGTTTTGATGATGTCGATACTGCCGCAAAGTTCACACTGCAATCTGGTCATACTCTCTACCTCTTCCTTTTATTGGGTTTAGTATATCAAAAAAGCCTATCGAAAACAACAGATTTTCTTCGATGTTTGGCTTTGATGCATGCGTCAAAAGCAGGGCGGCCATCCTATGGGCGAGGTGATGAAAACGATGAAACTGACACAAAAGGAATCCATGCTGCTGCAGGATCTCAAGACCTCCGAGGAGATCTGCATCGAGAAGTACAACGAGTACGCCCGGAAGGCGGAGGACCAGGCCCTGGCGGACCTGTTTTTGACCATCAAGGCCAAGGAGGAGGAGCACCTGAACACCATCAACCAGCTGATCTCGGGCAAGGTGCCCATGATGGGCAATGGCCAGAATGGCCAGGGCAGCGGAGGCCAGCCCGGGGATGGCCAGGCTACTAAGCAGTCCAAGAGCAAGGCGGACGAGTACATGCTCAAGGACGCCCTGGACACGGAGAAGCACGTGTCCTCCGTCTATGACACCTGCATCTTCGAGTTCACCGACGCCGGGGCTCGGTCGGCCCTGAACCACATCCAGAAGGAGGAGCAGGAGCACGGGCAGATGCTGTATGACTATATGGCCGCCCATGGCATGACGGCGTAAAGAGATCGACGATTCCCCCCCTCTCCTGTAACCGGAGGGGGACTTTTTTATATATATGGCGGCTATGCCGCGAGAGAGCATGGGGCCCTGCCCCCATATATATATTCTCTCTCCTTCTCCTTTCCATTTTCATTTTCCTTTTCCTTTTCATTGGGTTTTTCATTTTCATAACCAGTGGTTTTTTTCTATGATGACCGGAGGAATTGACAGAGACGGGGGTTTCTCCCTATAATAGGCAAGAAACCTTTGGACAAGGAGGCCGGATATGGCAAGAGAGATCACGCGGGCGGAGGCCTGGGCGCTGCTGAAGGAATACAACCAGGAGCCCTTCCATCTGCAGCACGGCGAGACTGTGGAAGCCGTCATGGGCTATTTCGCCGATAAGCTGGGCTATGGGGCCGAGAAGGAGTTCTGGAAGCTGGTGGGGCTCCTGCACGACCTCGACTACGAGAAGTGGCCCGAGCAGCACTGCGAGAAGACCAGGGAAATCATGGAGGGCCTCGATCTGGACCCCCGGCTCATCCGGGCCATCGTGAGCCACGGCTACGGCCACAGGAACGACGTGAAGCCGGAGCACGAGATGGAGAAGGTGCTCTACGCCACCGACGAGCTCACCGGCCTCATCGGGGCCGTGGCCATCATCCACCCCAACAAGAAGGTGGGCGAGGTAAGCTTGAAGTCTTTGAAGAAGAAGTATAAGACCCTGAACTTTGCCGCCGGGTGCTCCCGGGATGTGATCGAGAAGGGGGCGGACATGCTGGGCTGGCCCCTCGAACAGCTCCTTTCCGACACCCTGGACGCCATGAAGGCTTACGAGGCGCAGCAGGATGCGTAAGGAGTTTCAGGACATTCTGGCGGCCGTGGAAAGCGGTCGGGAGGCGACCCTCACCCGCACGGTGGGGGAAGCTACCTACGTGCGCCGGTTCCTGCCCCCGGAGCGGCTTATCCTTCTGGGCGGCGGCCACGTGTCCCTGGCCCTCTACGAGGCGGCCCGGCGGGTGGATTTTGCGGTGACCGTGGTGGACGATCGGCCCGCCTTCGCCAGCTACACCCGCTTCCCCGAGGCCAGGGAGGTCATCTGCGACAGCTTCGAGAACGCCCTGCCCCGGCTGAACGTGGGCGCGGGGGACTTCGTGTGTGTGCTGACCCGGGGCCATAAGGACGATGTGACCTGCGTCAGGTACCTGCTGCAGGGGAACGAGCCCCGGTATCTGGGCATGATCGGCTCCCGCCGCCGGGTGAAGGGGCTCTTTGACATGCTTATGGAGGAAGGGTACGACGCTGAGCGCATCGGCCGGGTCCACGCGCCCATCGGTCTCTCCATTGGGGCGGTGACCCCGGCGGAGATCGCCGTGTCCATCTGCGCTGAATTGATCGCCGCCCGCCACGCCCAGCCCGCGGTAGAGGGGCTGCTGCCCCAGCAGAACACGGACCTGGACGCCCTGCGGTTCCTCATGGACGACAGCCGCCCCGCCGCGCTGCTGCTGGTTCTCTCCACCAAGGGGTCCACGCCGGTAAAGGGCGGGGCCCTCATGGGCACGGATCGGCTGGGCAACAACGCCGGGACCATCGGCGGCGGCTGCGGGGAGAACGAGGCCATTCTGGCGGCCCGGCGGCTCATGGGCACGGGCAGAAGCCAGGTGGTCACGGTGGATATGACCAACGATGTGGCGGCCATGGAGGGCATGGTCTGCGGGGGCACCATGGACGTGCTCATCGAGGACCTGCCTGTGAACAAGGAGTAGGCTATGGAGGATATGTTTTCCCGGACCCGGATGCTGCTGGGGGACGCGGCCATGGACCGGCTCCAAAATGCCCGGGTGGCCGTGTTCGGCGTCGGCGGCGTGGGGGGCCATGTGGTGGAGGCCCTGGTGCGCAGCGGCGTGGGCGCGCTGGACCTGGTGGACAGCGACCGGGTGGAGCTCTCGAACCTGAACCGGCAGATCATCGCCACCCGGGACACCCTGGGCATGCTGAAGGTGGACGCGGCGAAGGCGCGAGTGCTGAGCATCAACCCGGATTGCCAGG
>CADCNE010000105.1 GCA_902802805.1 uncultured Eubacteriales bacterium | reverse complement strand
GTTGCTGTTTTTCTGTAATGATCCTTCATATTCCGCCTCAGATATACCTGCTCAATGCGTCTATTATGTATTCCGCCGCTTCTTCAACGGTGTATCCGGTGGTGTCTATCGTGATTTCCGGGTGCTCGGGGGGCTGGTACGGGCTCCCGATTCCCGTGAAATTGGGAATCTTACCGTCTCTCGCCTTTTTGTACAGGCCCTTGACATCCCGCTTCTCGCATTCCTCCAGGGGCGTGCTGACATAGATTTCTATAAAGCTATCCGTTCCGATGATATCCCTGGCGTTCTGCCGGTCGCTGATATAGGGCGAGATAAAGGCAGTCAATGCGATCAGGCCCGCGTCGTTCATCAGCTTGGATACCTCGGCGATGCGGCGTATGTTCTCAGTCCTGTCCTTTTCCTCAAATTCTGACGCACAGCTGTTCCGCACCTTTTCTTCCGCAGAATCAGCCATTTCGAGGGAATAGAGATATGCGGACATCATCTTCTCCGTCAGGGCCCGGGGCGTGAGGCCGTAGGTGCCAAGGTACGGGGTGAGGTCGATGAACACCTCGTCGATGGAATAGACCTGGATGTCCTCGGGGGCCACGTGGCGCAGGTAGATGCCGTAGATCTTGGCGCTGTAAGCCATATACTTGCGCATCTGGGGCGGGGCGGTGATGTAATCCGCCTGCAGGGTCGGGTCCGCCTGGAGCTCGTGGACGAAGGTGGAGCTGCCCACCAGTTTCCGATGGGCGTTCTGCCGCCGGAGGGCGTTGATCCTGCCCATCCACTCCTCCACCTCGAAGAGCCGGGCCCGGCCGGAAACGCCATAGGCTTTGAGGCCCGGGGACACGGCGAGACAGATGGTCTTCGTGGTCCGGCTCCGATCCGCCACCACCAGCAGGGCGTCCAGAGGGTCCAGCCCCCGCTCCACGCACTCCACGGAGGCGTAGAAGGACTTGAGATCGATGGCCGCGTACCAGCGCTCTTCCATATCCGCGCCTCCTTTCTTCCCATATAGCATACCACAGGGACGGCCCGGTACACAATAAAACATCCCGTAAACAGTCCCCGGAAAGGGGCTTTTGTTTACGGGATGATGGGGACGGGATCTGATTCAGCCCAGGGCCCCGGTGATGGCCGCCAGGAGCTCGTCGTACTCCGTGAAGGCGGGGAGCTGGGGGTAGTCGGCGCGGATCCTGTCCGTGGTGCGGAAGAGGAAGCCTGCCTTGCTGTTGAGGATCATGTCGAGGTCGTTGTAGCTGTCGCCCACGGCGATGGTCTCAAAGCCCACGCTTTGAAGGGCCTTGACCGTGGATAGCTTCGAATCCTTACACCGCATGCGGATGTCCGTGAGCTCGCCGGTGGGCGTGACCACCAGGGAGTTGCAAAATATGGTGGGCCGGCCCAGCTTCTCGAGGAGGGGCTTGGCGAACTCCTCGAAGGTGTCGCTGAGGATCACCGTCTGGGCCCGGTCCCGAAGGGCGTCCAGGAATTCCCGGGCCCCGGGCAGGGGGTCGATCTTATCGATGACGGCCTGTATCTCCTTCAGGCCCAGGCCGTGCTCCCGGAGGATGCCCATGCGCCAGTGCATGAGCTTGTGGTAGTCCGGCTCGTCCCGGGTGGTGCGTTTGAGCTCCGGGATGCTGCTGACCCGGGAGAACTCGATCCAGATCTCAGGCGTCAGCACGCCCTCCATATCCAAACATACCAGATCCATATCACCATTTCTCCTGTACAGCTTTATCTAAAACATACTGCAACATGTCATCCGGTCCGATCACGTCCCGGTGCCGCACGGGCCGCTCCTTGAGGGTCCGAAGGTTCTTCGGCATGGGCACGGAGGTGATCTCCTCCACCCGAGCCATGGCCTTGAACTCGTCCGCGCCGGGGTCCTCCCCCAGGGCCTCCAGCACCGCCGCCGGGAACTTATAGGGGGAGGCGGTGGACAGGATCACCACGGGGGCGTGGTCCGGGCAGGCGGCCTTGTACTGCTGGGCCACGTCGTAGGCCACCGCCGTGTGGGTGTCCATGAGGTAGCCATGGTCCCGCCAGACTTGGCCGATGGCGGCCTTGGTGCCGGTGTCGTCGCAGCAGCCGGCGAAGAAGAGCTCATCGAGCTGCGCTTTGAAGGAAGCGGGTACCGTATAGGCTCCGGTCTCGGACAGGGATGCCATGAGCCCGGCCACCTGCTTTGCGTCCTTCGTGAGCAGGAACAGCAGCCGCTCCAGATTGCTGGACACCAGGATGTCCATGGAGGGCGAGACCGTCTTGTAGAAGGGCCGGTTCCGGTCGTAGACGCCGGTGGTGAGAAAGTCGGTCAAAATGTTGTTTTTGTTGGAGGCGCAGATGAGCTTCCCCACCGGCAGGCCCAGCATCTTCGCAAAATACCCGGCCAGGATGTCGCCGAAGTTGCCCGTGGGCACCACAAAGTCCACCGGGTCGCCCACGGCGATCCGCCCCCGCCGGACCAGGTCGGCGTAGGCCTTGAAGTAGTACACGACCTGGGGCGCGAGGCGCCCGATGTTGATGGAGTTGGCGGAGGACAGCCGCACGCCCTTGCCGCTGAGGAGGCCTTCCCGCTCCACCTGGGCGAAGATGCGCTTCACACCGGTCTGGGCGTCGTCAAAGTTCCCCCGGACGGCGCAGACGCAGACGTTGTCCCCCTCCTGGGTGGCCATCTGGGCCTGCTGGACGGGGCTGACGCCTCCGTGGGGGTAGAAGACCATGATGCGGGTGCCGGGCACGTCACGAAAACCTTCCATGGCGGCCTTGCCCGTATCGCCGCTGGTGGCGGTGAGAATGAGGATCTGGTCGGTGACGCCGCACTTCTCCCGGGCGGCGGTCATGAGCACGGGAAGCATGGACAGGGCCACGTCCTTGAAGGCGCTGGTGGGGCCGCGAAAGAGCTCCAAGATGGTATCGTCCCCCACGCTGACCGTGGGTGTCAGCTCATCGGTCTCGAACTTGCCCGCGTAGGCCTGCCCCACGAGGGCAGCCATCTCCGCCTCGGTGAAGGAGGGGAGCAGGGCCGCCAATATCCTGGTGGCCATGTCCTGGGTGGAAAGGGGCAGGACCGCTTGCCAGTCAAAGTCCATATCCAGCGACGCGGGGCTGTAGAGGCCCCCGTCCCTGGCCATGCCGTCCAAAATAGCCTGGGCGCTGGACGCCGTCAAGCCGTCGTTTCGTGTGCTTTGATAGATCATATCGCTCCTTGGGCAAAAAAGCCTTGCAATTCGTTGGTGTATATGATATATTGTCTGCTGTTGAAAGTCAAGTGTTTTTCTGTCGTGGACAAACGACCGTGAAGCACGGGAAGGAGGAAGGTCCATGCAGATCGGATTGCTGGGCTACGGCACCGTGGGCAAGGCTTTCTACGCCCTGGTGGAGGAGCAGCCCGCCCTGACCGTCAAGACGCTGCTGACCCGCCGCCCCCGGGGCGTTGGCTGCCGGGAGACGGCTGACTATAACCACATCGTGAACGACCCGGAGATCGACCTGGTGGTGGAGCTCATCGGCGGCATCCACCCGGCCTATGAATATATTTGTGCGGCCCTGAAGGCAAAGAAGCACGTGGTCACCGCCAACAAGGCGGTGGTCTGCGCGTATTATGAGGAGTTCGTACGCCTCGCCCAGGAGAACGGTGTGTGCCTCCGCTGCACGGCGGCGGCGGGAGGCGGCATCCCCTGGCTTTCGTCCCTCGGTCGCGTGGCGCAGATGGACAAAGTCACCGCCGTGGAGGGGATTTTAAACGGCACCACCAACTACATCCTGTCGGAGATGACCGCCCGGAACGCCGCCTACGACGGGCTTTTGAAGGAGGCCCAGCAGCTGGGCTACGCCGAGGCGGACCCCACCGACGACGTGGAGGGCTACGACGCCCGGCGCAAGCTGGTGCTGAGCGCGGATCTCGCGTTCTCCGCCCTGGTGCAGGAGCAGGACATCCCCTGCGTGGGCATCTCCCGCATGACCGTGGGCGACATCGCCTGGGCCCGGGAGCGGGGCCTGGTGTGGAAGCTCATCGCCCGGGCCGAGCGGAAGGAGGGGGCAATTAGCGCCTTCGTCTGCCCCACCCTCTTCCCCGCCTCCACCCCCGAGAGCCAGACCAACGGCAGCGCCAACCTGGTCTCCCTGTACGCGGAGCGCATCGGCAAGCAGAGCTTCTCCGGCGCGGGCGCGGGGGGCTGGCCCACAGCGTCCAACGTGCTGGGGGACTGCCTGCAGATCGCGGGCGGCGCCTCCGCCTTTTACAGCGACAAGCCCGTGACGCCCCTGCCCGTCAACAATCAGGACGCGCCCAAGTCCTGGCTGTTCCGCAGCTTCGGCCGCTACACGGTCCGCCAGGAGACTGCCGCCGACGCCTTCGAGGCCTACGCCGCCGTGTTAGAAGCGGACCCCGGCGCCCTTTTAGCCTATTTGCCCTACGGTATGCTCTAATATGAATAAGGAGGAAAGACCATGAATTCCAGTTCTCGCTATTATCTGGTGGCGGCCGAGGTGCTGCCGGAGATCTTCATAAAGGTGGCGGAAGCGAACCGGCTCCTGAAGGCGGGGGAAGTCGCCACGGCCGGGGACGCGGCCAAGGCCGTGGGCATCAGCCGCAGCGCCTACTATAAGTACCGGGACGCCATCCAGCCCTTCACGGACATGTCCACGGGC
>CADCNE010000104.1 GCA_902802805.1 uncultured Eubacteriales bacterium | reverse complement strand
CATCTGCACCGACGACAGCATTGAAGGATTCTCAACTAAATAGCAAGCACGCTGTCTGTTATGGGGACGCTTCCCTGTTTTCATGGGGAAGCGTCCCTGTTTTTGCTGGACGCCGCCCGGGACCAGGGCGGTCTCACCTTCACCCTGCCCATGACCCGGGAGGCCATGGCGTCGCTCCTGGGCGTGAACCGCAGCGCCCTCTCCCGGGAGCTTTCCCGCATGGGAAAAGACGGCCTGCTGGCCGTCTATCGGGGCTCCTTCCGGCTGCTCAGCCGGGAGGGGCTGGAAAGCTGTATCGGTTAGTCCGCCCGGGCGATGGTATAGCCCGTCTCGGCGCTGCCGGTCAGGGTGATGGACACCTCCTCGCCGCAATGGCAGTCCAGTATGTTGGTCTCGTGTTCCCGGTCCTCCCCGTCCGTGACGGACAGCTGAAAGCGCAGGACCTCCCCATCCTCTATGGGGGACCAGCCGTCCCAGGCGACAGGCTCCAATTCGAAGAAAAGCGTGTCCCCCCGCCTCAGGGGGGTATTGTTTGCGTTGACGGCGCTGCCTGCGCTGTGCTCATAGCCCATCTCCCCGAACCAGCAGCTCAGGGCGGCGAAGTCGTCCTCCGTTTCGACGCGGACACGGACGGTGGCCGTCTGCCGCCAGTAGGGCTGGCAGATGGCCCGGGCTCTCAAGCCGGGGAGGCCGTGACAAAGGGCGGCAAGGGCGTCCCTTTGCCCGTGATTGCTCAGGAACCGCTTCATTTCATCTCCATAGACCGGGTCATCCGCCAGGCGGGCAGCGGCGGGAACGGCGGAGTCGCCCAGGTCCCAGAAGACGGAGGTGTCCACGGAATCGAGACGCCCCTGCTCATAGGCGCGGACGTTGTAGCCTGCGATCATGGCGTTGGTGTCCCAGAGGCAGAGAAAACCGAACAGTGCGGTGAACAGCAAGAGCAATGCCCGGGTCATGTTCATCTTCCGCCAATATGTGCCGATGAGGGCCAGGAGGAAGGCTCCCGTCAGAAGGATCATGGCCCAGCTCGCATACACCCGGTTGGGGGTGAGTCCGTAGGTCTTGATGTACAGGACCATCTTCGAAAAGGCCGTGGCCGCCAAAATCAGGCTGCAAAGGCACAGCGCCGTGAGCAGCGCCCGGCGGAAGCCCTGGCCCTTCCCCATCTTGGTGAACAGGCTGACGAACAGGTGCAGAACGGCGTTGATGGCGCACACCGCGCAGAGCTGAAAGAACCCCTCCCGGGCGTAGTCGGCGTAGGTCCAGCCCTGGGGCAAAACGCCGGTGAAGGCGGCGGTGTACACCGGCCACTGGGAGAAGAAAAACAGGCCGTAGAGGAGCAGCAGAGGGATGAGCATGGCGCCGCTGACGGTGAGGGGCAGGAACCGGCGGCGGATCGAAAAGACGTTCCAGCGCTCCCGGTCCAGCACCCGGGACAAGCGATGCTCTTCGCTCCCCCGCATGGCGCTCATGAGCAGGGTCGCTGCGGCCACCGCCAGCATCAGGTACAGGAGCCGCCAGAAGATCAGCGTGGGCAGGTCCTCGGTGAAGACACGTCGAAGGAGGCTTTCAAAGGCGACGTCGTACTGGAGCAGGTTCACCACCAGCACCAGGGGGACGAGGGCGAGGCCCAGGCCCAGGAGAACGAACAGGGCGGTCCTGAGCCAGTTCCGCCTGCCGCCCGTGAAGACCGCGGCGAAGAAGGCGCCCAGCCGGGAGAAGGGCATGAGCACGTTGGCCTTGAGGAATTCCGGCACGAACATGTCCCCCAGGCGTTCCTCCTGGGAGTTGCCTCCGGCGCAGTAGACCCCGTACCCCCACAGGAGCAGGGCGATCCACCGGGCGAAGAAGCGGACCGAGCCGTTGTCGGTGAGCAGGTGGCTGAAGAGGAAGACGGCACCTACCGCCAGCAGAGCCATGGCCCTCTTCCCCATTTTGCCCCGGAAGTGCCACAGGGTCAGGCCGTAAAGGATCAAGCCGTAGACCAGGCCCAGCAGGGGATAGCTATGTATCTCGAACCGGCAGACCAGGTAACCGAGGACCAGCAGTCCAAAAGCCAACACCCGGTCCCGCAGGGGCACAGGAGGTTTTTGGGTCGAGTTTAGAGAGACCGGCTCTTCGGCGGCCGGCTGCTGCAGAATATTCTTTTGTTGTTCCATTACTGATCCTTTCTGAATTCCAGAATGTCGCCTACAGAGCAGTCCAGCTCCCGACAGATGGCGTCCAACGTGGAGAAGCGAACGGCCTTGGCCTTGTTGTTCTTGAGGATGGAGAGGTTGGCGACGGTGATGCCCACCCGCTCGGAGAGCTCGTTGAGGCTCATGCGGCGACGGGCCATCATCACGTCCAGGTTCACTTCGATCATAGGGCGCCTCCTTAGATAGTGAAGTCGTTTTCGGCTTTCAATGCCACGGCTTCCTCAATCACGTTCTTGACCACCCGCAACACCAGGCCCAGGAAGCCCACCACGAAAGCCAGCACAGGCATCATGAAAAAGCAGGCCACGCCAACGAGCAGCAGCCCCGCCTCGATGAAGCAGCACCAGCTGATGGTCCTAAGACAGCTGACGGCTTTGTCCGTGAATACCTGGCGCTTTCTCACCAGCAGCAGGAGCTTTACTAAAAAACCGTCGGCCACGGCCACGGGGATAAGGCAGAGATAGACAAGGGCTACGAACCAGACGGGCAGGGTCTCCCCGTAGAGGCCCCCATGAGCGGGCAGATAGACGGGCAGCAGCGACCCCAGGGCAATGAGACCCAGAAAGCCGATGCCGCAGCAGATGAGGGACAGGGTAATTGACGCGTTTTTACTGATCTTGGGCACAGGATTCATCTCCTTTTGTCTTTCGTTGGAACTACCATACCACGGGTTTCATCGTTTGTCAATCGTTATTTATCGTTTTTCAATATTTCTTTTCTGTTTTTCGTGAGAAAACTTGCCTCTTGTAATTATGCTGAAAGGATGATATCATATACTAAATTTCGTCATTAAAGGAAATGGACTATGGAACTGATCATGGAAGCTCTGGAAAAGAACGCCAAGTTCTTTCCCAACGAAGTGGCTCTGGTGGAGATCAACCCCGCCGCCCGCCCCGCCGCGGAGATGACCTGGCGGGAGTATACCCTCATCGAGACCAGTGCCGAGGGCCGCTATCGCCGGGACATGACCTGGCGGGAGTTCGACACCAAGGCCAACCGGTTCGCGAACCTCCTGCTCACCCGGAACGTGAAGAAGGGGGACAAGGTGGGGATCCTGCTGATGAACGGCCTTGAGTGGCTGCCCATCTACTTCGGCATTTTGAAGACCGGCGCTCTCGCTGTGCCCATGAACTATCGGTACACTGACGAGGAGATCGCCTACTGCGGCGACCTTGCGGAGGTCAGTGTGCTGGTGTTCGGGCCGGAGTTCACGGAGCGGGTGGCCTCCGCCCTGCCCCGGCTCCCCAAGGTGAAGACGCTCTTCTACGTGGGCGAGGACGTGCCCGCCTTCGCGGACAGCTATGACAAGCTGGTGGAGTTCTGCTCCAGCCGCGCCCCCGCTGTGGAGCTCACCGAGGACGACGACGCGGCCATCTACTTCTCCTCCGGCACCACGGGCTTCCCCAAGGCCATTTTACACGCCCATCGGGCGCTGATGCACGCCGCCGTGTGCGAGCAGCATCACCATCAGCAGACCCATAAGGACGTGTTCCTCTGCATCCCGCCCCTCTACCACACCGGCGCCAAGATGCACTGGTTCGGGAGCCTCCTCTCCGGCAGCAAGGCGGTGTTGCTGCGGGGCGTCCGGCCCGACTGGGTGCTCCAGGCCGTCAGCGAGGAGAAGTGCACCATCGTGTGGCTGTTGGTGCCCTGGGTACAGGACATCTTGGACGCCCTCGATTCCGGCGCGCTGAAGCTCAGCGATTATGAGCTCAGCCAGTGGCGGCTCATGCACATCGGCGCCCAGCCCGTGCCCCCGTCCCTGGTGCGGCGGTGGCTGAAGGTGTTCCCGAATCATCAGTACGACGTGAACTACGGGCTTTCCGAGTCCATCGGCCCCGGCTGCGTGCACCTGGGCGTGGAGAACCTGCACAAGCTGGGGGCCATCGGCAAGGCCGGCTACGGCTGGGAGATCCGGGTGGTCAACGATAAGAACGAGGACACGGCCCCCGACGAGGTGGGCGAGCTCCTGGTGAAGGGCCCCGGCGTCATGAAGTGTTACTATCGGAACCCGGAGGCCACCAAGGAGTCGCTGATGGGCGAGTGGCTTCGGACCGGGGACATGGCGAAGATGGACGAGGATGGGTTCGTGTACCTGGTGGACCGGAAGAAGGACGTGATCATCTCCGGCGGCGAGAATCTGTACCCGGTTCAGATCGAGGACTTCCTGCGCACCCACAACAAGATCAAGGATGTGGCGGTCATCGGGCTCCCCGACGAGCGGCTGGGCGAGATCGCGGCGGCCATCATCGAGGTGAAGGACGGCGAATCCCTCTCCGAGGCGGAGGTGGACGACTTCTGCATGGCCCTGCCCCGGTATAAGCGGCCCAAGAAGCTGATCTTCGCCAAGGTCCCCCGGAACCCCACCGGCAAGATCGAGAAGCCCCTGCTGCGCGAGCGTTACGGCGCCACGAGGCTGGTGGAAGCGCAGATGAAAGGGTAAAACAGTATTCTTTGCCGCTTTTTTCTCTTAGAAAAAAAGAAAAAAGCGGCGCAAAAAAGAGAAGCTTAAGAAGAAAAAGGGGATTG
>CADCNE010000103.1 GCA_902802805.1 uncultured Eubacteriales bacterium | reverse complement strand
ATTCATCCTCGATCAGATCATAGACCCGCGTATCCTTCAGGTTCAGGCTGTCCTCAATGATGCTGTAGGCGTTGACCCGCTTCGTGCCGTAGGTCACGTTGGCCGATACATTGTAGAGATCCGCGTTTTTCCCTTCGATCCGCCACTCGCCGCTGATCTCGGAGTACCGCACCTGTATGAACCGTTCCCCTCTCCACCCCGGCTGAAGGAGCTCGAAGACAAACGCCTTGATGTCCTCCTCCGGTATCCAGGTCGCGCCGAGCCTGACGCTGATTTCGGATGCGGTCAGGTCCTTGGGCTGGACCTTTTCAAGGGCCGCGATGGATACGTTGAGGGCTTCGGCAAGATCGCTCTTTCCCGCTGCTTGCAGCTTCTCCTGTACCGCCCTATGGGTGGCCAGCTTCCTTCGCACGTTCCCGGACAGGAACTCGTCGGCGGTGACAAGGGGGTAAGTCCTGAGGTCAAAGAAGTCCGGGTTATAGAACCCTGCATACGCTGTCCCTATATCCCGGAACACGATGCCCGTCAGTTCGTCTTCGATCTCGTTCTCGCTCTTTCCGGTCAACCCGGCCATATACGGCAGATCGACCTTCGCTTTCTCAGAGAGAGAGACGGTCAACGCTTCGGCGGCGGTGTCCACATGGGTGATCTCGGTCCGCGGTCGTATCGTCCGCTTGGTGAACATATCCGCTTTTCGCGTCAGCTTCCCGTTTTCGTCCAGCACCTCCAATGAGCACAGCAGCGGGTAGGACGAATCATCCGAAAACGCCATGCTGTTGCCACGGCTGTTGAGCAGGCCGTACTTCGCGGTATAGGCGTCGTACAGGTCGTTCAGCTCCATCTGTGTCGCTGCGATGGCCGCGTCCGTGAAGAATTCGTCCAGCTGTCGGTTCATGAGCTTATGGACACAGTCGCGGATGCCGATCATGCCGCGGATGCGGTTCTGCGCCGTCAACGGCACCTCGATCTTGGTCATAATCGAGTTCTCGCGGAAATAGATCTCGCCATCCACAATCGTGTAGGAGAAGTTGCGGACCGTAGGATCGGCTGGAAGTGTTGCCTTCGCCGATCCTTCCAGCTCATCCTCCTGCTCGTAGACCACTACCTCCCCGTGAATGTTGGCGATGGCGTCCCGCAGCTGTTCGCCCAGGTCCGCGCCTTCGATGGGCTTCACGGTCTGTCCCATGCCGAAGCGGGTACTCTCCTCCGTCAGTTCACCCAGAACCATATCCGGGTTCTTCAGGAAGTACTCGTTGATCGGGTAGCCCAACTCGGACTTGCCGACGTGAAGCCAGTCCTCATCCACCTCCATGGGATGATCCCGCTTCTGGAGAAACAGGATGTCCGCCACCACATCCGTGCCCGCATTGGCACGGAAAGCGTTGTTGGGGAGCCGGATCGCGCCAAGCAGTTCAGCCCGCTGGGACAAGTACTTTCGCACGAACGGATTGGCCTTGTCCATGGTCCCGCTGAAGGTGATGAACGCCACCACGCCCCCCGGTCGGATTTTGTCCATGGCCTTGGCAAGGAAATAGTCGTGGATCAGAAAGTGGTTTTTGTCGTACTGCTTGTCCGCCACGCTGTAATCGCCGAAGGGCACGTTGCCGATGGCTATGTCAAAGAAGCTGTCCGGGAACGGCGCGTTTTCAAAGCCGTCGATCTGGATGTTTGCTTTCTGATAGAGCTGTTTGGCGATCCTTCCGGTCAGGTCGTCCAGCTCCACGCCGTAGAGCTTGCTGTCCGCCATGCTCTCGGGGAGCATTCCGAAGAAGTTGCCGATGCCGCAGGAGGGCTCCAATATGTTCCCGGTCCGAAAGCCCATGCTTTCGATGGCCTGGTACATGGCCCGGATGACGACCGGCGAGGTATAGTGCGCGTTCAGGGTGGATGCCCGGGCGGACCGATACTCCGCATCTGTCAGGAGCTGCTTTAGCTCGGCGTATTCCCTGCTCCATTGAGGTTTGGTCTCGTCGAAGACGTCCGGCAGACCGCCCCAGCCCACATATTGAGACAAGACCTCTTGTTCTTCCGGCGTCGCCAGATGGTATTCGGTTTCTAACTGTTTCAGCGTCCGTATCGCGGCGACGTTCCGCTGGTATTTCTCTTTGGCCCCGCCTTCGCCCAGGTGATCGTCCGTGATACGGAAATTGATGCGATCCTTTGTGGGAGACAGGCTCTGTATCGGCTCCGGCTTGGGAGGTTCCCTCTCCCAGGATGGGCGAAGGTCGATGACGATACTGTTGAGCTTGACTTCCTCTTCCGGTGGGGATGACAATTCATCCTGAACTTCAAAAAGGGACAGCTGCGGGGTGGGCTGCCTGATCCGCTTTGTATCCCTTTTGAACTGTCGTTCCTGTTCCGGGGTATCAAACAAAGAAGCGGGGAAGGCTTCCTCCACCGCTTCTTCGTTCTCCGTTTCGGTCAGCTGTAGATCAGGTCTCTGACCACGATCTCCTCCGCCCGGTTCCGGACGCTGTTCATTCGCTGGACCCACAGCATCTGATTCGATGCCTTCAGACGCTCGTTCACGCCCTCCGCCTGGGCCAGTTGCCGGGATAGGGATTCGATTTGCTCCCGGCACAGGTCGTTGATCTCCATGAGATGCTCCGTCAGTTTGCCCGACAGGACCAGCTTCGTTAGCGTCCCGTCCATCTTCCCTTCCAGATACCGCTTCCGCATCCGTCCGTACTTGCCGATCGATCCAGGCGGCTGGCTGTCCAGCACCAGGTTCGGGATCTGAAAGTCTCCGACCATCGTGTAACTCAGTTCCATGGCTCTTGCTCCTTTCGCTGTCTTTTCCATCTACAGTATTGCCGATCCCTTTCCCTTTTGCGAGGATGTCGCGGGATTCTTTTTCCACGGCCCGGACCGTGCGCTCGATCTGACGCAGGATCATCTCCGAAATATCGGCGGATGCTTCGCCCAGCTGGGAGACAGTCTCGACAGTATTGAAAAGAGGGATATGGTCAAAGTCGTCGTCCGGGATATACTCGTTGGGGTCGAAGCCCAACCGTTTCAGCACGGAATATGCCACGGAATCCGCTACGGCCCCCTGGAAGATGGCGTCCAGGTCCTCATGATCGGCCAGGGAACTGCCGTACAGGTCGTGACGCAGCGCCTCCAGATAGGCCCCGGAATTGTCCATGACCGCGTTCATGACCGTCCCGAACAGGACGGTGATCGGGTCCGTGATGTCCTCCAGTCCACCGAAGCTGTTTTGCAGCTCCTCCGAGATCCGGGGGTACATATCCGGTTTCGCCTGCCACAGGGCAAAGGGGATGTTCTGCCAGGAGTTCGTGTCCGATACGTCGAACACATACCGCAGATGCGGCTTATCCTCCGAGGTGTCGATGAGTGCAATGCCCTTGGCACCCCGGTTCACCCAGCGATGCAAACGCTCGTTCCACAGCCCGATCTCCGCACAGGCGGTCGCCTCCGGTTTTTGAGCATGGATCAGGAGCTGATCCCGAAACGGATACTTGTAGAGCCAGGCAGCGGAATCCAGAAACGACTTCCAGTTTTCCGGCGACGCGGTGACGGAACGGGAGGTCTCCAGGGCCAATCGCGAGATCTTTTCCAGCTTCGTCGCCATTTACTGTTCCTCCTCTCTTCATCTTTCCAGATCACCGTCATCCCGAGAGCTGAACTCATCCATGGCGTAGGGAAGGATCAGCAGACTGCTCTGTGTCTGGAGAAACACTTCCGGTTGTGCAAATAGTCGCTTGTACTTTTGCACCATATCCTCAGAAAGAGAGGTGAAGTCTTCCTCGCCCAGCCCGACAATCAGGAACGAACCGGCGATGATCTCCTGTACTTCGCCATTCTCATCCCGAATGGCCCGGTTATAGTCCATACCGTTCAGCTTTCCCTCCTCGTTACAGATGATGGCCACGGGGTCTTCAAAGGGGTAGGTGGCTTCGATCCAACCATCCACTTCATGTTGAAGCGATGCCAATCCGGGGTCGATCTCCTTCACCTCCGGCAGTTGATACGGCTCCACTTTCAAAACCTTCATGCGGCATCTCCTCCTATCGTTCCGGTTCATCTTGGCTGTCCTTTTCAGGTTCGTTCCGAAAGGACAACAGTTCCTGAATACTTTTCCCACCGTCCTCGTAGGCGATGTATCCTTCTTCCTCCACCCATTCACCCTTCTCCTGGTCGAAGCGGTGACGCCAGTAGGTATTGTCATCCCCTGCATAGTCGATCTCTCCGTCTACGGTATATGGCGCGATCTCAGCGAGGAACACCCAGGCGGCATCGTCCGTGTAGTCGGTGTATTCTCCGAACCACAGGTCATATGTCTTGTCTGTTACATTGTCAATGCCAGCCTCCGGAACGCAAAAGGCTCGTTTCGCTTCCTCCATGATCGCATCCATATTGAGGTCGCGGGAGAGTGTGATCGTGGCATCAAAAGTAGCGTAATAGCTCATTCTTCTCCTTTCCATGGACAGGGGGCGGCTGTCCACCGCCCCTATCCATATCATTACTGCTTCCTGTGTTTTCTGGCCCACAGGAACAGACCGCAGGATGCCGTCAACAGCAGCAATCCGATTGTCAGCAGCGCCTTGAGGTCCATACCCGAGCATTCTCGCCAAGACCTATCGTGATGACTACATGAACAAGTTAGCTGAGGAATACCCGCAATACGACTGGCTCTCCAACAAAGGTTATCCCACCAGGAAGCATCGTGAGGCCATCAAGCAGTTTGGCATCACCCCTTATCACCGCAGGAGTTATAATCTCCTTGGTGATGGTCAGCTTCTGTGCGCTAATCGGGAAGTACCCATCGGGCACGGTGGTCTCCTCCACCCAAATGTCGCCGAGGGGCATACCGTACAGGGTGATCTCTCCCATACCGTCCACCATGAGCTCAGTTACATTGCCCTGGGGGTCGTAGAAGTAGGAGCTGTCGCTGTTCTTGACGAATGTGAGGGTTTCAAAGCCGTTGTCAGACTTGACCTTGATCTCAAAGCCTGCACCCATAAGGGGGTTGCCGGAACCGGCGTCGATCTTCTTGATCTTCACGCCGGTGGGCCGGTTCTCCACTCTCACCATCTTCGGATTACTTACACCGTTTCGGTCCGTCAGCACGACGCTGATCTCGTCCTCCGCGATGTAGCCGATGGGCGGTACCTCGACCAGCTTGTACTCCCCGGCGGGGAGGTAGCGGAACTCCACATGGCCGTCATCGCCAACATGGAAGAAGTCCTCGCCGTCCCTGGCCCAGACGCGGAAATCGTTGTTGTTGGATACGACGAGGCTCCCCGCCGCCCCAACCTCTTGCGTCTGTTCAAACAGGAGGGTGCGGATCACCTGGTCATCCATGTTCCGGAGCTGGAACTCAACCAGGGGAAACGGCTTTCCGGTGAACAGATCCACCTTGTCGATCTGGAGGCAGATGGGCTCATCCGTGATTTCAGTGGTGCCGGTTACATGGCCGTAGTAGTCCACCACGAACTCAAAGGAACCGGTGTTGATGGTGAACCCTTCAGCTGCCTGGGTCTCGGTGTAGGAGTACCGTCCGGCAGGCAACTCCGTCAGGATGATCTCGCCGTTCAGGTCGGTCACATCGTGGAACACCACCTCCCCGGCAGCGTTCTTGATCTCGATCATAGCGCCGTACACGGGCTGGCCGGTGGTCAAGTCGGATTTCTTCAGGACGACCTCGTTGGGCATATTGGTCCTCTCGAAGACCAGGGTGTTCTTGTCATCCGTGGTCAGTTTGACCTCGATGATCTCGTCCGACAGGATAAACCCGGCAGGAGGCACGATCTCACGGACATAGTAGGTGCCTACGGGAAGATCGCAAGACACGGCATACCCGCTCCGGTCGGTGACCATGGTGCAGTAAAGCAGGCCGTCTGCATCCCGGACCTCGTATTCCGCGCCTTCCAGCATGCGCCCGTCTTCCATTTCGTCGCTTTTCCAGATGGCGACGTTTCCCACAAACCTGTCGTTCCAGATGGGCTCGTCCACATACACCTTGTTGTGGCCCTTCACGGTCAGGGGGTAGGATTCCTCGGACAGATGGATGGTGTTGTCTGGGAGCTTCAGCTCTCGCAGGTAGTACTTGCCGAAGGGCAACGTGGCGCTGGAAGTGGCCATGCCGCTGGCATCGGTGGTCAGCAGATCCACCATGGTGTTCTTGGGGATGACCCCGATGGCCTCGGCGGTGTACAGACTGAACACCGCCCCTTCCAGGGGACCGGCCTCGAACTTCATGGTCTGCTTATTGAAGTGATCCGTCTTCTTGACGATCTTCACGGAGGTGGGGATACGGTTATTGGTGGCCGTGACCTCGCCGTAGACGATGGGCGTGTTCTGGTCCTTGTAGGCCAGGGTGACCGTCTGAATGGAAGCGTCCAGCTCATACCCGGCAGGGGCCCCGGTCTCCTGCACGGTGTAGGTCCCAAAAGGGAGCAGGCCGGTCTCGGCGACGCCGTCCGCATCCGTAGTGAGGGTAGCCACTACCGTGCCGGATTCGTTCTTCACCGTGAACTCGCACCCGGCCAGGCCCCCGTTCTGGTACTTGGGGGTGTGAAGCTGGCCGTACTCCGTGGCGGTAACGGTGGTGCCCACCAGGGCCTCGCCGGTCTTCTTCACCCGGATCACGCCCTTGGCGGTCTCGTTCTGAACCTCCAAAGTCGTGGTCTCGCTGGCCTTGACGATGACGGTATTGACCATGCCGTCGATCACATAGGGGCGGACGGTGGACAGCTCCTTCACATAGTAGGTGCCGCCGTTCATGTTATCCAGCAGAACGGTGCCGTCCGTACCGGTGGTGACTTCAGTGATCTTGGTGGTGCAGGCAGCGTCGGAATAGACGCCGAACTTAACCCCGGCCAGGGGCGCGTTGTCGCCGTACTTCTTGACCTGAAGTTTGCCGGCAGCAGGGGTATTGACGCCGAAGGAGGCGCTGGCCACGACCTGCGCAGTGTTTGCGCACAAAAAGATCTTCTGAAGGCTATCCTTGGAGGGGATGTACGCCGTCATGTTCTCCAGGGCACGGGTGTCCTTACCGACAGCGGTGATGGAGAAGGTCTGACCAGCGGCGGTCAGCGGCGCGGTGATGGTCAGAGTTTCACTCTGCCGTCCCGTGAAGCCGGTGAGGGTCACGCCCGCAGGCAGCCCGGAGGTGTCAAGGGTGTACCCGGAATTGATGTTGGTCAGCTGCACGGTGGTGGTGCCGCTGTAACCGGTGCCGGACCGGTCCAGGGTTAGGGCGGAGGGTGTGAACTCAATGGCATGGTTCAGGGTCTTCTTATCCCTGGCCATCTGCAGCAGCTCGTCCGCCCATTCCAGCACATGCTCATACCACAACTTAGCCCGGATCTGATTGGGATGGGCACGACGATTGGTGAAGGAATAGCTGCCGGGTTCGCCGTTTTCACTGAGCCAGAACCGGATCGCGTTGGCCGTCGCCTGTCGCGCTTCGTCCTCCGTGAAGCCATCCGGCGTATTGCAGGGGTAGCCATACATGAGGATGGTCTGAAGACCGGCCAGCGTGTTCGCTCCAAACACAGAGGAAGGCGGCGTAGCGGTATACGACGCGCTGTGGGGGTTGCCGGAGGTATGCTCGATACAGTAGCAGACCTGGCCGGTGGATTCGATCCAGTGGCGGGGCGTATTCAGATCCTTCCAGCGACCGCCGCTGTAATACTCCAGGTAGTCAAAAGCATTGTTACGCTCAGACTGGATCGTCACGTTCTCCGGGAATGCGCCATCTGCATGGGCGGGACGCATGGGCGCGAAGGAGAACAGGCAGACCAGGCTCAGGGCGAGGGCCAGGATACGGGTGATAGTTCGCTTCATTTGTTTTTCCTTTCTCATATAAAATTACTTCCGGTCAAAAGCCGGAAGCTGTTGCTTGTCCAGGCAAACACAGAATCTGCATTTGCCGGTTATGGGGTTATATCCCTGACAACTACGGCACGAATCGTCCTTGATGTCTCGCGGTGCCTTGTCGAAGTTGGGGACCTGCTGCATGAGGTGTTCATAGAACATGTGCTTTCCTGTGGTAAAAAACATGGTTCTCTCCGTCTCCGTCAGGGAAACGGGTCTCCTTCCGGGTCGAAGGTGTGGAGTATGTTCATCTGCTCCGCTGTGATGCGAAGGTATTCCCTCCATACCTCCGGATTTGCTGCAA
>CADCNE010000102.1 GCA_902802805.1 uncultured Eubacteriales bacterium | reverse complement strand
ATCTTCGTGAACAACGCGATCTACGGCATGACCGGCGGCCAGATGGCGCCCACGTCCCTGCCGGGACAGATCACCCAGACCACGCCCTACGGAAGGGACGTC
This sequence comes from uncultured Eubacteriales bacterium, assembly GCA_902802805.1. Classification (GTDB taxonomy): domain Bacteria; phylum Bacillota; class Clostridia; order Christensenellales; family CAG-138; genus RUG472. Next base: position 17,051 of record CADCNE010000102.1, on the reverse strand, counting down.
AAAACGGTGGGATACCCCGTGAAAGTCGCAGAGCTGCTGTCCTCCCTGGATGGGCCCGAGTTCATCGCCAGGGTCGCCGTCAACAGCGTCAAGAACGTGAAAAACGCGAAGACCGTCATCCGCAAAGCCTTCGAGAACCAGGTCAACAACAAGGGGTTCTCCCTTGTGGAAGTCATATCGGCCTGCCCGACCAACTGGGGCATGACCCCCTCCAAAGCCCTCAAATGGGTGGAGGACAACATGATCCCCTATTATCCCCTGGGCATCTATAAGGACAGGAGCGCGCAGAAGGAGGCGCAAGGCGTATGACCACACAGATTCTGATCGCTGGCTTTGGCGGACAGGGGGTCCTGTTCGCCGGGAAGTTCCTGGCTAAGAAGGGAATGCTGGAAGGGCGTCAGCTGAGCTGGCTCCCCTCCTACGGCCCGGAGATGCGGGGCGGCACCGCCAACTGCAGCGTGGTGCTGTCGGACGATCCCGTGGGCTCCCCTATCGTGAACCATCCGGACGTGCTGATCGTCATGAACCTGCCCTCCCTGGACAAATATGAGAGCGCTGTGGTGCCGGGCGGGACCATCTTCGTGGATTCCACGCTGATCCAGCGCAAGGTCCAGAGGACCGACGTCAGGGCGGTCTATATCCCCGCCACCCGGCTGGCCCAGCAGAACGGGTTCTCCACCCTCGCCAACATGATCCTGATCGGAAAAGTCATGAAGGAGACCGGCTTCGTATCCTATGACGGCATCGAGGAGGCCGTCCGTTCGGTCGTGTCCGCCAAACATGAGGATCTATATGAGATCAATCTGAAGGCGGTCCAGATCGGTTACTCGTATCAGGAATAAACGAACGCCGGCAGAAAGCGTCTCCTGCCGGTGTTTTCATGTACAGCAATAAATACGGTTTTTCGGATCACTGTACGCTGGTCAGCATGGCCGCCATCTTTTCAAGGCGGCGCAGGGCTTCCTCCAGCGTGCTTTGCTGTCTCGCGAAATGCAGGCGGATCAGATGGTTCACCGGCTCGCGGAAAAAGCTGGACCCGGGAACGGCGGCGACGCCGATGCTTTTGATCATCCACTCGCAGAATTCCAGGTCTGTAAAGCCGCTGAACCGGGGCAGCTCCAGAAACGCCTCTATATCCAGCATCACGAAATAGGTCCCCTGGGGGACGTTATGCTTCAATCCGATCCTGTCGAGGCCTTCCAGAAAATAGTTCCTCTTCTGGGTGTAGGTCTTCAGCAGCTCCTCATAGTAGGTCTCCGGGAGCCCCAATCCCGCCACGGCCGCCTCCTGAAGGGGCGCCGCCGCGCCGACGGTCAGAAAGTCATGGACCTTCTTCGCGCCTTCGATGGCCCAGGCCGGGCCGCACACGTACCCAAGACGCCATCCGGTGATGGAGAAGGTCTTGGAAAGGGAATTGCAGGTAAGGGTGTGATCGAACATGCCGGGCAGAGAGGCCATGGCCGTATGGACGTTGGGCGCGTACACCATGTGCTCATACACCTCGTCGGTCACCACGAACGCGTCGTACTGCAGGGCGAGCGCACCGATGGCGGTCAGCTCCTCCCGGGTGAACACCTTCCCGCAGGGGTTGGACGGATTGCAGAGGATGATGGCTTTCGCCCCCTGCCGGAACCCGTTTTCGATCAGCTGAAGATCGAAGCCGTATTCCGGCGGCACCAGCGGGATATAGATGGGCTCCGCGCCGGACAGGATGGCGTCCGCGCCGTAGTTCTCGTAGAACGGCGAGAACACCATCACCTTGTCGCCTGGATTGCAGATCGTCATCATGGCGGCCATCATCGCCTCGGTGCTGCCGCAGGTGACGCACAGCTCCGTATCGGGATCGACGGCCCTGCCCAGGGTCTTCGATATCTTCCCGGCCAGCGCCTCCCGAAGGTTTTGGGCGCCGAACGTGATGGAATACTGATGGGGGCCGGCGTAAGCGGCTTTAGCCAGGGCATCCAGGAGCTCCTTCGGCGGGTCAAAATCGGGGAAGCCCTGGGACAGGTTTATGGCGCCGTATTCGTCGCTGATGCGGGTCATGCGGCGGATCACGGAATCGGTGAAGGACTCCACGCGATCGCTCAGTTTCGGCATGTTCTTTCCTCCTTGTGTAACCATCCGGCTGCGAAGGGCTTTGACCGGGATCTCCTTTACAGCACCTTCTGCAGGAAACTGACCAGACGGGGGCTCTCCGGATGGTCGAACAGCTCGTGGCTGGGCTTATCCTCCTCGATTCGGCCTCCGTCCAGGAAGATGGTGCGGCTGCTGACTTCCCGGGCGAACCGCATCTCGTGGGTGACCACGATCATGGTCATCCCCGCTTCCGCCAGCCGTTTCATCACGTCCAGCACCTCGCCGATCATCTCGGGGTCCAGGGCGCTGGTGGGTTCATCGAACAGCATGACCTCCGGGTCCATCATCAGCGCGCGGACGATGGCGACCCGCTGCTTCTGCCCGCCGGAGAGCTGATAGGGATAGCTGTTCGCACGGTCATCCATGCCCACCCGACGGAGAAGATCCATGGCTTTTTCCTCCATTTGCGCCTTGGGCAGCTTCTTGATGCGGATAGGCGCGTCGATGAGATTGTGCAGGACGTTGGCGTTGTTGAAGAGGTTGAACTGCTGGAACACCATGCCCATCTTCTGCCGGTGAAGATTGATGTTCTGCTTTTTATCGCAGATGTTGACCCCGTCGAAGAGGATGCTTCCGGAGGTGGGCGTCTCCAGCAGGTTCAGACAGCGCAAAAAGGTGCTCTTCCCTCCCCCGCTGGGTCCGATGATGGAGACCACCTCGTTGCGCGCAAAGCTGGTGGTGATATCCTTGAGCACATCCAGTTTATGAAAGCTCTTGCAGAGCCCCTTCACCTGAAGGAATTCATCCCTTTCCATGGGCCATCCTCCTTTCCATCCAGGCGATCAGGCGGCTGCCCAGGAAGGTCATGCAGAAGTAGATGATCGCCACGATGGCGAGGCTCGCCATGGTGCGGTAGGTGACGGCGATCACGTCCTTGGTCCGGAACATTAGATCGGCGATGCCGATCACGGATACGATGGAGGATTCCTTGATCACCACCACGAATTCGTTGCCCAGAGCGGGCAGGATGTTCCGGATCGCCTGAGGCAGGACCACATAGGTCATAGCCTGGGCCTGACTGTAGCCGATGCTCCTCGCCGCCTCCATCTGACCGGTGTCCACCGCCTGGATGCCGGAGCGGATGATCTCAGCCACATAGGCGCAGCTGTTGATGCTCATGGCCACGATGCCGGCCGCGAATCGGTTGAAATCCGGGATGAATGAGATGTCCGGAAACCGAACGCCGATCATCGGCAGGCCGTAGAAGATGAACATCAGCTGGACCATCAGCGGCGTGCCGCGGATGAATTCGATGTACCCCAGCGCAAAAAGCCGCAGCGGCGCGATCTTGCTCATGCGCATCATGGCCATCAGCGTGCCCAGTACGGTGCCGATCAGCACCGAGAAGGCGGCGATGATCAGGGTGTTGCGGATGCCCTCCAGGAAAAAGCTGTTATAGCGTGTGAACAGCGTCACCATGTCGTTGAAGAACTGCATTATACCCCTCTTTCACAGATCCACAAAACAGGAAGGAAGCCAAGGCGACGGCTGTCGCCTTGGCTCGATCATCGATCAGACAGGGATCCTCATACGCCCATCTGGGCAGCCAGCGCCACAGCCTCGTCATAGGCGGCCTGATAGCTGCCGTCCGCCAGGACCTGGGCGATGACTTCGTTGACGACGGCCACCAGATCCTCATTGCCCTTGGGGACGACTTGGCAACGGCAAGGGCGCCCTTGCTGGTGGCGACGATGGAATCGCCCACCGCCGAATCGACCACGAGGCCTGCGATATTCCCGTTGGTGACCTCGAGCGCCAGTTCGGGATACTTGTCGAGCTCGAAGAGCTGGCTGTCGGGCAGGGCGGACAGGATCAGCTGGGACTGGATCGTGCCCCTCTGAGCGCCGACCTTCAGGCCCGCCAGGGATTCCTTGGTGGAATACGTGTCGACCTTATCGGCCGCGACGATCAGATACTGCAGGCTCGTCTCATAGAGATCCGAGAAGTCGATGACTTCCGCACGGGCCGGGGTGTTCGTAAAGGCGGCAATGCCCAGATCCACCTGTCCGGCCTGCACCGCGGGGATGATGCCGTCAAAGCTCATGTCCACGATCTCCAGCTCCACACCCAGGGCGTCGGCGATCTTCTGGGCAAGGAACATGTCGCAGCCCACGAAGTTGGCGTTCAGATCCTTGAACTCATAGGGGGCATACTGCGCCTCGGTGCCGACGACCAGTTTCCCCGAGGCTTTTATCTTGGTCATGACCGGTCCGTCGGCGGCTGTCTCGGCCGATGCGACCGGGGCCATGCCCGCAAACACAGTGATCAGCATCAGGACGCTGAGGATCAATGCCAATTGTTTCATACCCTTCTTCATTTTTCTTTCCTCGCTTTCTCCGCTCCCGCGGTGCAATTATATATATTCATGATTTTGCTATAATTATACACTCGAAAGCAGATTTGTCAACTATTATTTGAAAATTGATTGCATAAAATATGATTAATAGCGATTCACCCCGTCACCACGGGCACCACCGTTCCGGCGTTCGGGATGACGGTGATGCTTTTTCTTTCCAGCTCCACATGCTCTAGAAGCGTCTCCACGTCCGGGTAGCACTCGATCCCCATGGGCGCGGTGTCCGCCGGGTCTATGCCGGAAAGCAGTATCACGCGGTATCGCTTCGCCTGCTCGCAGTTGAGGAAAAAGATGTACCCCGCCACGGTGAATGCTTCCCGCAGCCGCTTTTCGATGGTGCCGTCGATCAGATCCCGGCTCCAGCCGAAATACTCCGCCGGTCCTCCCCCCTCCCGCGCTTCGATCACGAGGATCAGGGTGCCACCGGGCTTCAGGCCGGATTCCACGTTGTCGATGGCTTTCGTGCCCTGATAGAGGGACATGTCCCGAGGATACCCTCCGCAGCCGGCCACGATCACGTCCGCCCGCTCCCTGACGGGCACCTGGTACACCCGCTCCACCTCCCGGCAGGCCCGCTCCCAGGAGCTCAGATAGTGGCCGGAGAATATGGCGCAGTGCTTCTCCCACGCGTTCACCACAAGATTCACCATGAACAGGTTTCTCATCATCCCCGCCGCCTCAATCATGTCAAGGTTCAGGGGGTTGTCCTTTGTTCGGCCGTTTCCCACCAGGGGATTCGTGCGCAGCCGTTCCGGGTCCAGCGACAGGGCATGGTTCTGCCGTATGGTCCTCTCGCCGCTGATCCCCGGCAGGATGCTTTTGCGCCCGCCGCCGAAGCCCGCCATTACGTGATACGTGGCGGCGCCCAGGCAGATGCACAGATCCGCCCGCACAGCGAGGCCGTTGACCGCCACCTCCGTTCCGAAGGAGGTGGTGCCCAGCGTGATGAGATCCTCGCCCCGGCAGTCGTGGTTCACCACCCGGACCTGCTCAAAGACGGCGTCCGTGACCAGTTTGCGGAGCTCTGCTTCGCTGCCGCCGGGATGGGTCCCGTTGGCCACCAGGATCGTCACGTTCTCAGGCGACAGGCCGCAGTCTGCCAGCAGGTATTCCACCAGGTGGGGGATCACCAGATCCTGCCGCATCCAGAACCGGGACATGTCGCTCACCACCAGAACGGCCGTCTGGTCCCCGTGAACGCACTCTCGCAACGGCGGACAGCCGATGGGCTCCTCCACGCTCTTTCGGATCGCGGCGCGCAGATCGGGAAGGGCCGGTATGTCGTTGCCGATCAGCTCCTCCTTCACCCATTTTTCATCCAATGGGATCGTGAGGCTCCCGCTTCCATATGCGAACGAGTATTCCTTCATATCGATCCACTGTCCGGACACAGGGATGGGGCTATCGTTTCAAAACCGTACATCAAATCCTCCTTCCGGTGCGCGTCGCTGTTCAGGATCAGCGTTCCGCCCCGCTCACGGATATATTGTCGCAGCGTTTGTGAGGGATACGGCGCGGTGCGGTATCCTCGGGCGATGGCCCCGGTGTTCACCTCGAAGGGGATCCCGTAGGGGAGCAGCCGGTCGATCAGGCGGCAGGCCGCCGCCTGATACCGCGGATCGCTTTCGTCGAACAGTTTCCCGTTTTCGTTGAATTTGGTGACAAGATCGAGATGGCCGATGATGTTCGGGCGAATGGCCCGGACGCTTTCGTCCACCGCCTCGAAGTAGAGCTCCGAAAGGCGGATGAGATCATGGTCCAGCTTTGCGGCAAGCTCCTTCAGTATCTCCTCCGATTCATCCACGGCATAGTATTCCCGGCCCAGCCGGATATAGTGCACTGAGGCGATCACATAATCGAACCCGCTCACATCCGTGTCGGAATACAGATCCTGCTCCGCGCCTGCGAGAACGCGGATCTGTCCTTTATATTCATCCTTCAATCGGCCAGTTTCCGCGAGAAACTCCCGGATGCCTTCCGGCGAGGCGCAGTATCGCTCGTCGAAGGGCGTATGGGTGTGCACGCAGAGGCCGATGGTCTCCATGCCCCGACGCACAGCCTCCTCCACCATCTCCTCCGGCGTGTTCTTGCCGTCGCAGAACGTGGTGTGGGTGTGCAGGTCGATCTTTCGAAAAGCGGGCCGCTTTCCTTCTCCAATGCCCGTGTTCATGAGGTCATCTTCTCCTGCTTGACTTTGTGGTCTATGACGTGCCGGGAGGCCAGCTCCTTTTCGATGTCCGAGAGGGAGATGCCCGCCTCCGTCATCAGCACCATGACGTGGTAGCAGAGATCCGCGATCTCGTAGATGGTCTCCTTCTTGTCCCGATCCTTGGCGGCGATGATCACCTCGGTGCTCTCCTCGCCTACCTTCTTGAGGATCTTGTCGAGGCCCTTGTTGAACAGGTACGTGGTGTAGGATCCCTCCTGGGGGCAACGCTTGCGGCCCTCAATGAGCTCCATCAGCGCCTGGGGGGAGAACTCGCTTCGGGTATCGGAGACCCAGACCGGGTACTCGAAGCAGCTCTCCGTGCCCAGATGGCAGGCAGGCCCGTCCGGTTTCACGGATATAAGGAGCGTGTCCCGGTCGCAGTCGGCCGTGATCGAGACGATATGCTGGAAGTTGCCGCTGGTCTCCCCCTTCAGCCAGAGGCATTGCCGCGAGCGGCTGTAGAAGCAGCAGAGCTCCTTTTTCAGGGAGATCTCAAGGCTCTCCCGGTTCATATACGCCAGCATCAGCACCCGCTTCGTTACGGAATCCACAACGATGGCGGGGATCAGCCCCTTTTCGTCAAACTTCAGTTCCTCCGGTTTGACCATACGCGCCTCCTTTGCCTGTCGTTCACAGCCGCACCGGGATCCCGGCCGCGGCCATCTCCCGCTTCAGTTCTTCGATCCGAACATCGCCGAAGTGGAAGATCGAAGCCGCCAGCCCCGCATCCGCCTCCGGCACCTGTCGGAACAGTTCTATGAAATCCCGGACGCTCCCCGCGCCACCGGAAGCGATGACGGGGACCCGGACCGCGGCGCACACCGCCTTAAGAAGCTCTGTGTCGAAGCCGCCGCGAACGCCGTCGGTGTCGATGGAGTTCACCACGATCTCCCCGGCACCGTTTCGTACGCCCTCCCGGATCCAGCCGATGGCCTCGATGCCGGTATCGTCCCGGCCGCCCCGGGCGAAGACGCGGAAAGCGCCGTCCACCCGCTTGACGTCCACCGAAAGCACCACGCACTGGCTGCCATAACGCCCCGCCGCCTCCCGGATCAGCGCCGGGTCCCGTATGGCGCCGGAATTGACGCTCACCTTGTCGGCGCCGCATTTGAGCACCCGATCAAAGTCGTCCAGCGTATTTATACCGCCGCCCACGGTCAGCGGGATGAACACCTTCGACGCCGTGCGCCGCAGCACGTCCGTGAACAGCCGGCGGCCCTCCGCGGAGGCCGTGATATCGTAGAAGACCAGCTCGTCCGCCCCGGAGCGGCTATAATAGTCTGCCAGCTCCGCCGGGTCCGCCACGTCCCGGAGCCCTTCGAAATTCACGCCCTTCACCACGCGCCCATCCCGCACGTCCAGGCAGGGGATTATCCTCTTGGTGATCATCTGGCTGCCTCCAGCGCTTCAGCAAGGTCCAAGGCGCCGGTGTAGAGCGCCTTCCCGATGATGGCGCCGTGGGCCCCCAGGTCCTTCAGCCGCAGGATATCCTCGACGGAGGATACCCCGCCGGAGGCGATGAGGTCCACCCCGAAGCGGGACGTGAGATGCCGGTACAGGGGCACCGCCGTCCCCTCCATGGCGCCGTCCTTGGATATATCCGTGCAGATCACGGTCCTGATGCCGATCTGCTCCATCTTCCCGAAAAAGACGTCGGTACTAAGGCCGCTGGTCTCCTTCCACCCCCTGACCGCGACGAAGCCGTCCCGGATGTCCGCGGAGACGGCGATCTTGTCCGGCCAGTGCCGAGCGAGGGTTCTCAGCAGCGCTTCGTCCGCCACCGCCGCCGTGCCCAGGATGACCCGGGAAACCCCGGCGTCCAGGTATTTCTCCGCGATATCCGCACTGCGGATGCCGCCGCCGATCTCAGTGAACACGGGCTGAGGGGAGGTCTCCAGGAACAGCACCGTATCATAATTCGGCGTCCCGCCGTCGCGCGCGCCTTCCAGGTCCACCAGATGCAGGTGGGCCGCGCCGGCAAGCAGGAATCCGGCGGCGACCTCCTCCGGTCGGTCGTGATAGACCGTCACCTGCTCGTAGTCGCCGCGGAGCAGCCGCACCGCGTTCCCTTTGTACATATCGATCGCCGGAAACAGGATCATTCGATATCCTCCGCAAAAGCTTTCAGTATCGCAAGGCCCACCGCCCCGCTTTTTTCCGGATGGAACTGGCAGCCGTACACGTTCCCCCGGGCGGCAGCGGCGGTCAGTTCGGCGCCGTACTCCGTCACCGCGATCACGTCCGTCGAGCGCATGGCGCTGTAGGAGTGCACGAAATACACATAGTCCCCCTCCCGGATCCGGCCGAACAGCGGGTTTTCTTTGGTGAAGCGCAGGCTGTTCCATCCGATCTCGGGGATCTTCAGGTCCGGCGGGATCGCTTCAGCGATGGACCGGACCTCCCCCGACAGGAGCGACAGCCCCTCATGGACGCCGTCCTCGAAGCTGCGCTCGAACAGCATCTGCATCCCGAGGCAGATCCCGAGCAGGGGCTTGCCCCGTCCCGCTTCCTCCTGCACCACCGGGAAGAGGCCGCTCTCCCTCAGCTTCCTCACCGCGTCCCGAAACGCGCCGACCCCCGGCAGGATCAGCTTGTCCGCACGCCGGATCACCGCCGTGTCCGCGCTGACCGTCGCCTCATGTCCGATGGCGGCAAAGGAGCTCTTCAGCGAGAACAGGTTGCCGACGCCGTAGTCTACGATGGCGATCATCAGAGCGTCCCCTTGGTGGACGGGATCTCCCCCGCAAGATCGGGGTCGATCCGAACCGCCGCTTTCAGGCTCCTCGCGAAGGACTTGAAGGCCCCTTCGATGATATGGTGAGAATTGGTCCCGGCCAGCTGTTTCACATGCAGGGTCACCGCCGCGCTGCGGGCAAAGGCCCGGAAGAACTCCTCCACCAGCTCCGTGTCGAAGGTCCCCACCTTCTCCGTGAGGATCGCCAGGTCGTAGCTCACGTGGGCCCGGCCGGAAAGGTCCAGCGCCGTCAGGATCAGTGCCTCGTCCATGGGCAAAATGGTGCTGCCGTAGCGCGCGATCCCCCGCTTTTCGCCCAGGGCCTTTGCAAAGGCCTCGCCGAGAGCGATGCCGATATCCTCCGTGGTGTGATGATCGTCCACCCAGGTATCTCCGTCGCAGGACAGCGTAAGATCGAACCGCCCGTGATGGGAGAACAGGGTCAGCATGTGGTCGAGGAACCCAACGCCGGTCCGGATGTCGGCAGCGCCGCTGCCGTCCACGTTCAGCGTCAGGGCGATCCTGGTCTCATTTGTGTTTCGAATGACTTCTGCGGTCCTCATACGGCCTCCTTCAGTATTTCCTGTACCGCGGCAACGAGGGCCTCCATCTGTGCCGCCGTGCCGATGGTGATGCGGCTGTAGTCGGCGATCCTCGGGGTCTTGAAGTGCCGGACGAGAATGCCGCGCGCCTTCAGTTTCTCATACAGCATGGCGCCGGGAAGCGCCGGATGCTTCACAAAGATGAAATTGGACTTGGAATCCGTGGACGAGAAGCCCAGTTTGCGAAGGGTCTCCTTCAGGGCCTCCCGGTTGTCGGCGATGCAGGCGCAGTTCCGCCTCGTGTACGCTTCGTCCTCCAGGACGCCGACGCCCGCCGCGATCGTCATGCTGTTCACGTTGTAGGGGTTCGTGGAATAGCGCAGCGTCTCGATATCCGCGATCAGGGAGGGGTCCGCGATCATGTAGCCCAGCCTGCCGCCGGCAAGCGAACGGGATTTGGACAGGGTCCCGATCACGACGAGGTTCGGATACCGGCACGTCAGCTTGACCGCGCTTTCCCCGCCGAAATCCACATAGGCTTCGTCGATCACCACGATGTGATCCGGATTTCGTTCCGCCAGCGCTTCGATGGCGTTCTGGGGGATCGTAAGGCCGGTGGGGGCGTTCGGGTTCGCGATCACGACCATGGCCTCGTTGTGAAGATACGGCTCCGGATCGATGCTGAGATCGTCCCGTACGGGGATCTGCCGGTACGGGATGTTCAGCTTCTCGGCGTAGACGGGATAGAACCCGTAGGTGATGTCCGGGAACATCACGGGATGCGCCTCGTCGCACCACGCGGAGAAGGCGAAGTACAGCCCTTCATCCGAGCCGTTGGTCACCGTGACCCGGTCCATGGGGATCCCGTAATGATCGGCCAGCGCTTCCCGGATCTTTCTGCAGGTCGGGTCCGAATACAGATTCAGACCGCCGGCCGCTTCCGCCGCCCGCTGGATGGCTTTCGGCGAAGGCGGGAACGGGGATTCGTTCGTGTTCAGCTTCAGGTACTTCCTGTCCTGAGGCTGTTCGCCGGGTACGTAGGGCTCCAGGCGATCGTATCTGTGGGAGAAATATCGACTCATGGCCTCTCCTCCTTCTGAAGGCGGACGAGCGCGCTTCTGGCGTGGGCCTCAAGGCCTTCCTGCCGGGCAAAAAAGGCCACGTCCGGCGCCACATCCCGGAAGGCTTCCGCCGAAAAATAGGTGTACTGGATCTTCTTCACAAAGTCATCCACCGAAAGGGGGCTGGAAAAACGTGCGGTCCCGGCGGTGGGCAGCGTATGGTTGGGCCCGGCCATGTAGTCGCCGAGGGCTTCCGGGCAGCTGCGCCCCAGGAAAACAGAGCCGGCGTTCTGCACCGCGTCCAGATAGTCGAAGGGCTGGTCGAGGGAGAGCTCCAGATGTTCCGGCGCGAGCCGGTTCGCCGTAGCGATGGCGCTCTCGATGTCTCGGGTGATGATGATTTTTCCGCGAGCCGCGATAGAAACGCGGGCGATCCCTTCCCGGGGCAGGAGCGCGAGCTGTTTCTCCAGCTCTGCCTGGACCTGCCGGGCCAGCGCTTCGCTGTCCGTGATGAGCACGGCGCTGGCGTTTTTGTCGTGCTCCGCCTGGGAGAGAAGGTCCGCAGCGGCGTACGCGGGATCGGTCTTCGCGTCGGCGACGATCAGGATCTCGCTGGGGCCGGCGATCATATCGATGGCCGCGACCCCGAAGATCTGGCGTTTGGCTTCCGTGACGAAGGCGTTTCCCGGGCCCACGATCTTGTCGGCTTTCGGGATGCTTTCGGTGCCGTAGGCCAAAGCCGCCACCGCCTGCGCCCCGCCGACCTTGAAGACGCGGTCGACCCCGGCGACCCGCGCCGCGGCCAGGATGACGGGGTTCACCTTTCCGTCCCTGCCCGGCGGCGTGGTGATCATGAGCTCCTTTACGCCGGCGATCTTGGCAGGGATGGAATCCATCAGCACTGTGGAAGGATACGTGGCGGTCCCCCCGGGCACATAGATGCCCACGCGCTCCAGCGGCAGGACCTTCTGGCCCATGACAACGCCCTTCCTATCGTTCAGGATGAAGCCGCTCCGACGCTGCTCATTGTGGAACGCCCGGATCGACGCTGCCGCTTTTTTCAACACGGCCTGCATCCTGGGGTCCAACAGGGCTATGGCTTCATCGAATTCCTCTTTTGAGACCTGAAGCGATCGAAGGACCGCGTGATCGAAGCGCTCCGTGCATTCGAGCAGCGCCGCGTCCCCGCGGGCGCGGACGTCCGCGACGATCCCCGCGACGATGTCTGAGACGTCCGCCGCGCTGTCGTTTCGTTCGAAGATCTCAGCTTCCGAGATCTCGTCCATCCTCAGGATCCTGATCATATGCTCTCCTCCACCACTCTTCGCAGATCTTCGGTGATCCTCTCGATCTGCTGTCGCTTGAATCGAAACGCCGAACGGTTGGCGATCAGCCGCGCGCTGACCGGCGCGATGGTGCTCAGCACCTCCAGGCGGTTCTCCCTCAGCGTTTTCCCCGTCTCCACAATGTCAACGATGACATCCGAAAGCCGCAATACCGCTGCCAGCTCGATGGAACCGTTGAGCCGGATGACATCGATCTGCCGGCCGACTTTCCCGTAATACTCTCTGGCGATCTCCGGGAACTTGGTGGCCACACGGAGCGGACGGTCAAGATCATCCCTGAACCCCTCCGGTCCAGCCACCGCCATGCGGCAGGTCCCCGTCTTCAGATCCAGAAGCTCATAGACATCCGGCGCGTACTCGCCCGTTCCACATACACATGGACGTCGGCGGGTTTGACCAGAAAGTAACGGACGCCTGATTGAGGGCTCTCGAACACCAGCTTTCGTCCGTCCTGTTCGATCTCATCATTCGGGTATCCCGCCCTGGCGAACATGCGGTACACCCTGTCCCCAAGGCGGCCTTTTGGCAGCGCGATGCTGATCATCTCCTTCATTTATGCGCCTCCTGCCTCACTCAAGCGATCAAGATACACCGCAAACCCGGCGGCCTCTCCCTGCAGCCCCATGCTCCGCATCAGTCCGCCATACTGTCCGCCGGAAAGCACACTGTTGGGAACGTCCTTCAAAAAGCCTTTGAAAACGATGCCGTTGTAATAGCTCGTATCGCCGGAGATCGTAAAATCCGGCTCCACCCGAAGCCCTGCCTCAGAAAGCCCGAGGATCAGGCGGGAGAATCGTTCCGCCGCCAGGCGCTCCGCTCCGGCAAGGGGCAGCTGCAGCAGGAGCTGCATGGCCTCCTTCGGATCGGACGGAAGGGTCAACAGCGTCTTCAGCGCCAAAGCCTGAGCAATTTTTCCGCTCGCCGAAGCGATCTCGTCGATCTCCCCAAGGGAGCGCTTCGCGGCGGCTTTGAACAGCAGCGCCCGGTCCTTCTCATCCGCTGCCGCAGCGGATATGAGGGCGAAAAGGACCGTCAGTTCCGAAAGGGAGAGCACATACTCTGCGGAGAGGACGGCAAGGCTCTTTGCCGCAAGAAGCAGGACCTCCGCGATACAGGCTTCGTCCACGCTGCCGATGCACTCGATCCCGCTCTGGGGTATCTCATGGAAGGAGCCGTCCGGCCCCATGCGGTACACGCTTTCGTTGTAGCAATACTTCTCGATCCCGTCCGACAGACCGTGACTGTTTCGAAGCACGGAAAGGGTCACGTCCGGTTTCAACGCCTTGAGACGGCCGCTGCCGTCGGTGAACGTGATCAGCCGGTCGGAGACCAGAAAGTCCCGGTTTTTGCCATACAGGTCATAGTCCTCAAACTTGTCCATCCTGTAGCGGCGGTAGCCGTACGAGAAGTACAGGGCGCGAAGGCTGTACATGATCCGCTCGGTAGAGTCCATGATCGCGGCGTAATCGTTCATGCTTCCTCCTCTGAAAGACGCTCCAGCATCATCTCATACCCGCCGGTGCCATAATTCAATGCGCGGCTGACGCGGCTGATGGTGGCGGTGCTGATCCCGACCGCAGAAGCTATCTTCATATAATTCTCGCCTTGCTTCAGCATCCCGGCCGCCGCGAGACGCTGAGCCATATCTTCCAACTCCCGAAAGGTGCACAGATCGCTCAAAAAGGAAGCCGCCTCCTCTTTGGTGTTGATCCTGGTGAACGACTCGTACAATCGATCGAGCCGGCTTTCCCGGAGGTCCCTGGTCATCCGATCATCCTCCGCTCCTGTTATGATTTAGTACGCTATCACATTAGCGTGCTAAAGTCAAGTATTTTCTATGGACATTGTGTACACTATGGTCTGCTATTTGCATAATTGTCGGTGTGCAAACGAAAACAAACACCCCGCCGCGTGGCGGGGTGTTTTATATCTGTCTGATCGGATCAAGGCAAGTATCATTGAAGGATGATCTGCGCTACTCCAGCTCGATGGTAGCTGGGGGCTTGCTGGTCAGGTCATAGAGGACTCGGTTGACGCCGGGGACGGTGTTCACGATGCGGTTCATGGCGGTCTCCAGCAGCTCGTAAGGGAGGCGCGTCGCCGTGGCGGTCATGAAGTCGGAGGTCAGCACCGCCCTAAGGACCACGGCGCAGTCGTAGGTGCGGTGGTCCCCCATGACGCCCACGGAGCGCATATCGGTGAGGGCGGCGAAAAACTGGCCCCGGCCGGTGTCGATCCCGAAGTGCCGAAGTTCCTCCTGGAAGATAGCGTCCGCCTCCTGGACGATGCGCACCTTGTCGGGGGTGATGGCCCCCATGATCCGCACGCCAAGGCCCGGTCCGGGGAAGGGCTGGCGATACAGCAGCCCCTGGGGGAGCCCCAGCTCCGTGCCCAGGGCGCGGACCTCGTCCTTGAAGAGCATCCGAAGGGGCTCCACGATGCCCCGGAACCCCATGTCCTTGGGCAGGCCCCCCACGTTGTGGTGGGACTTGATGGTGGCTCCGCCGCTGCCGGCGCCGCTCTCCACCACGTCCGGATAGATGGTCCCCTGGGCCAGATACTCCACGGTCCCCAGGCTCCGGGCCGTTTCCTCGAACACGCGGATGAACTGCTCGCCGATGATGCGCCGCTTCTGTTCGGGCTCAGAGACCCCCTGCAGGGCGGCGTAGAACCGGTCTTTGGCGTCCACATGCACGTAGTTGAGATCGAACCCGCCCTCGGGACCGAAGATGGATCTGACCTGAGCGCCTTCATTCTTGCGCATGAGGCCGTGGTCCACGAACACACAGATGAGCTGCTTGCCCACGGCCCGGGAGAGAAGCGCGGCGGTCACGGAGGAATCCACGCCGCCGGACAGGGCCAGCAGGACCCGGCCCTTCCCCACCCGCTCCCGCAGAACGGGGATCTGCTCCTCCACGAAGGAGGCCATGTGCCAGTCGCCCCGGCAGCCGCAGACGTCCCGGACGAAGCGCCGCAGCATGTCCGCGCCCTGGGGCGTATGCTCCACCTCGGGATGAAACTGGGTGGCGTAGAGCCGCCTGTCAGCGTCCTCCATGGCGGCCACGGGGCAGTCCGCCGTGTGGGCCGTCGCCCGGAACCCGTCGGGAAGGGCGGTGATCCGGTCCGTATGGCTCATCCAGCAGACCGTGCTTTCAGGGACGTCCGTGAACAGGGCCGAATCGGCCGCGTCCATGGTGAGCTCCGTCCGGCCGTACTCGGAAACGGACGCCGGCTGCACCCGACCGCCTAAGAGATGGGCCATGAGCTGGGACCCGTAGCAGATGCCCAGCACCGGCACGCCCAGGGAAAAGAGGGCGCTATCGCAGGTGGGGGACGCGGGATCGTACACGCTGCTGGGACCGCCGGTGAGGATGATGCCCTTGGGGTCTCTGCTTTTCAGCTCTTCCAAAGCGGTCGTATAGGGCAGTATCTCGCAGTACACCTGACACTCCCGGACCCGCCGGGCGATGAGCTGCTTGTACTGTCCGCCAAAGTCAAGGATGAGGATGGTATCTCGTTCCATAGGTCCTCCTGCTTTATTCCACGGTCACGCTCTTGGCCAGGTTCCGGGGCTTATCCACGTCCAGGCCCTTCGCCACGCTGGTGTAATAGGCCAGCAGCTGCAGCGGGATGATGGCGATGCTGCCGATGAAGTGGGGGTCGGTCTTCGGTACGTAGACCGTGAAGTTCGCTTCCTCCTCCACGTTGTAGTTGCCGTAGCCGGTGAGGCCCATGAGATACGCGCCCCGGGCCTTGCACTCCGCCATGTTGCTGACGGTCTTCTCGATGCGGTCCGACTGGGTCAGCACACCGATGACCAGCGTGCCGTTCTCCACCAGGCTGATGGTGCCGTGCTTGAGCTCTCCGGCGGCATAGGCCTCGCTGTGGATGTAGGAGATCTCTTTCATCTTCAGGCTCCCTTCGAGGCAGATGGCGTAGTCGAGGCCCCGCCCGATGAAGAAGATGTCCCGGGCATTGGCGTGCTTCGACGCGAACCACTGGATGCGCTCCTTGTTCTCGAGAGCCCGGGCCATCTTGTCCGGCAGGGCGATGAGCTCCGCGATATACGCGTCATACCGGGGGGCGTCGAGCTTGCCCCGGACTTCCGCCAGGGCGACGGCCAACGTGTACATGGTCGCCAGCTGGGCGCTGTAGGCCTTGGTGGTGGCAACGGCGATCTCCGGCCCCGCCAGGGTGTACAGCACGTGGTCCGCCTCCCGGGCGATGGTGGAACCGATGACGTTGACGATGGCCAGTGTGGGCACGCCCTTCGCCTTGGCCGCCCGGAGGGCCGCCAGGCTGTCCGCGGTCTCGCCGGATTGGGAAATGACGATCACCAGGGCGTGATCCGACAGCAGGAGCTTGCGGTAGCGGAATTCGGAGGCCAGCTCCACCCGCACGGGGATCTCGGCCACGTCCTCCAGCACGTACTGGCTCAGCATGCCCACGTGCCACGCGGAGCAGCAGGCCACGATGTGGACCTGGTCGATCCTGCTCAAAAACTCTCGATCAAGGCCGGCCGCGGTCAGGTCGATCCGCCCGTCCTTGATGATGCTGTTCAGGGTGTCCCGGACGGCCTGGGGCTGCTCGTGGATCTCCTTGATCATGAAGTGTTCGTAGCCGCCCTTCTCCGCCGCCTCGGCGTTCCAGGTGATGCGGGAAAGGGG
>CADCNE010000101.1 GCA_902802805.1 uncultured Eubacteriales bacterium | reverse complement strand
AAAGCGGAAAGAAGTCCTGCTGCCCCTGATCCTCTTCGCCGGGGGTCTGCCCCTCATCCACACCCACTCCTTCCTCGCTTTGGGCATTGTCAGCGCGGTCTACTGCGTCCAGGAACTGGTGCGCCAGTTCGACGCAAAGCGGCTCCTGCAGTGGGGCTGTTACGGCTGTATTGTGGTGCTGCTGGCCGCGCCGCAGCTCTTCGGCTTCGCCTTCCAGCAGGCGTCGGAGAGCGGCATGGTGCGCCTCCATTTCAACTGGGCCAACGAGGTGGACTCCTTCCTCTGGTTCTACATCAAGAACCTGGGGTGGCTGTTCCTGCTGCTGCCCTTTGGGCTACTGCTCCTCTCGAAGCGGGATCGGCGCATCGCCTCCGGCTTCCTGGTCCTGTGGCTGGTCTCCGAAGTGGTGGTCTTTCAGCCCAATATCTACGACAACAACAAGCTCCTGTTCGCCTGGTTCTTCTGCCTCTGTGGCCTCACCGCCAAGTTCCTGGGCGTCCTGGGGCACAAACTCGCCCATCGGTTCGGGCGCTCCCCCCTGGTCCGCATGTCGGCACTTTCCCTGCTGGGCCTTGTCGCCTCGGTCTTCGGCCTCCTCGTCTATCTGACAGCCTTCACCCATCTTGACGGCGACACCCTGTACCTGCCAGTCATCGGCATATACACAGAGCTGTTCGTTTTGGCGTTCCTGATCTATCTCTGCATACAGATCATGAGGGTCCACGAGTCCAGCAGTTGGGCAGCTTTGCTGCTGGTCCTGTCCTCCGGCGCGGCCCTCTTCCTCCTCTATCGCCTGCTCCGGGACAGCGGCAGCCAAAGCCTATCCGTTTCATTAACTATCTACCTGCTGTTGGGCTTTGTGGGCCTCAGCATGGCCCTGCTGTTCGCTTCCCTGCATCTTTCCACCCGAGACGGCGCCGCTCGATTTAGGGGCGTTTGGGCCAGCCAGGCGCTGCTCTCCTTCCTGCTGGGGTGCTCCCTCTTCCTCTCCGGGCCCATGACCATCCTGAGGGAATGGCGCAGCTCCTACATGATGTTCTCCAATGGGGACATCGCCGCGGCGGAGTACATTCGTAAGAACACGGACGCGGACGGCGTGTTCCTGACGGACTACAGCTGGCACCTGAACGCCGTGTCCGTGATGACGGGGCGGAGCATCGTCTGCGGGCCGGACCTGTTCCTCTACTATCACGGCATCGACACCGGTGAACGTAAGGCGGACGTGACGGCCATGTTCGAAAATCCTGCCGATTCCCGGGAGCTGTTCAAACAGTATGGCGTGAAGTACGTGTATATCGGCTCCTCCGAACGGTCCAACTTCGATGTGGATACGGACTATTTCGAGGAGAACGGTTCCTTGCTCTATGCTGAGGACGGCATTCGGGTATATGAGCTGAAGGAGCTGCCATGAAACCGGTAAAATGGATCGTTCTTATATCGCTGCTTCTGCTGCTCCTGGTCCTGGGTGCGTTCCTGCTGCACCCGCTGGTCCGCTTTTCCATAAACCTTTATCTCGATCGATTTGACAGAGCTGAGTCGGTCTACCTTTCCGGCATACGGGATTCCGAGAGGCTGGACAAGGCTGCCCGGGAACAGCTTCGTCGGTACGTGGACCAAACGGCAGAATCGTATTACAAAGGCGAGCTCAGCTACGGCGACGCCATGGCTGTGCTCTCCCCTCTCTCACAAGCCGATATGCCCCAGGAAGATATCGCGCCTGTGATCCAGGCCATCAAGGAGATGGAAACGGCGCGGACCGACCTCGTTCAGGCGGACGCCAGCGCGGCGGGCAGCGACTATTCCCGCGCCATCCCCCTCTATCGGCAAAGCCTGATAGCCGACGAGGGGGCCGCCTACCGGTTGCGGCAGACCGAGGCCGCATATAAAAACAGCATCCTTGACCAGGCCGAAGGGGCCATGAACGCCGGGGAGTATGCTTCTGCCGAAGCACCTGCGCGATATGGCTCCGGATGCTTATGAATATGCGTATTTGGAGCAGTCGGTGCGCCATGAATATGAGGCGGAGATCTGTTCTCAGGCCCAGGCTCTGAAGGAGACCGATCCCAACGGTGCCTGTAACCTGTTGGAGGAGGGGCTCAAATGGGTCGATTCCGAGCAGATGCGGTCCCTCCACAGGGATATCCGAGCCGCCATCACCTATTGGCTGGTGGATATGCCCATCCTGCGGGACGAGACAGGGAATGCCCGGACCGGAGCCGAGAGCACCGTAGCGCGGGACCAGAACGTCATGGATTCCCGGTCCAACGTATACGCCAACAGCCTCTGGGCGGACCTGGGCAGTCTGACCTTCTCGCTGGCAGACGACTTCGACGCCTTCACGGGCACGGTTGCCTTTCCCATGGGCGAAATGTCGGATATCTACCACAGCTCCGCCACGCTGCAGGTCTATGGGGACGGTATGCTGATCGCTGAATTCAAGAACATGGACGCCGATTCCGCTCCCCTGCCCTTCCATATCCCCGTATCAGGCATGAGTGAGTTGACGCTCCGCTGGACCAGCGAGGGGGCCAACGGCTGGAAAGATTGGGGCCGGTTCGCGACGATATTCGACGCAAGGCTCATTCCTCCCGGGGGGCAATGAGGTCCAAAAGACAGGTGATCTCCTGACAGTTTTTCGGCAGAGGGCGCTGACATTCCGGGGACAGATTCGTGTGGATAAACCGCCCGGCCATGCCCACAGAGGCCGCGCCGCCCATGTCCGCGTCCATATCGTTCCCGATCATCACACATGCTTCCGGACGAAGCCTATACTTCGACAGCAGATATTCGAAGATGGCTTTGTCCGGTTTTTTCACGCCCGCATCGGAGGAAAGGACGATCCCGTCGAAGCGGGACAGAAGGCCCAGCTTGCCCAGCTCCGCCATGGTGAAGACAGCTTGGGCGTTGGACAGCAGATACAAACCCTTTCCCTGCCTGCGCAGGGTTTCCAAAACGGTCAGCACGTGAGGGTACAGGCGGACGGTTTTCACCATGGACAGGGCACGGAACACAAGGGCCGTATCCCTCGCCCTGAGATCATCGACTTCTATTCCCTTTTCCGCATAGAGTGTTTTGAATACCGGCAGGATATCCGGCTCGATATGGGCCCTGGGGATGTCGGGACGCCGGGCCGAGCACCGATCGATCTCCCCTTCCACGGTAGATATATATGCTATCCTCAGCTTCTCAGGTCCATAGGCCGCGCCCTGCAGGGATAGAAACAAAGCCATGCGCCTCCAGAAGGAGGGCGTGGATTCGTCGGTACGGATATCCACCAGGGTGCCGTAGAGGTCGAAGATATAGTTTTCGATCATGATATAGAGACGTGGACGATCTCCAGCCGCTTCCGGGGAACGATCCGTGGCTTGGGCCCGACCTCGATCTCCCGAGGAGAGACTGGCTCAGGTTCATGAACAGGGCTCTCAGCAGGCTCGTCCGTGGTCGTGAACCGTCGCGTCTCCTCGATCTGTTCCTCATGTACCGGCGAGAAGGTCATGGTCCTGTCGGAAGAGATCATGACGGGACGGCGAGGCTTGTTGCGAACGGGCACCGCCGTGATGTCCCCCTCCCGTCGGGGCAGGGATACGCTCTGGGAGACGGTGGGCATCGACCTGGTGGCGGAGAGTTCCGGTGCCTTGATGACGATGGGGACAGCGTCATCCCCCTGATCCACCACGGGCAGACGATCTGTCCGATCCATGTATCTGAGCTTAGCCGGCTGCACGTATCCGAACTGGCTGTGGATCGTATCCTTCCTCTCCTGGACCGTAACGGGCCCTGTGGGCGTTCGGCGGGGACCGAAAGCCCGCGTCAGCGGCTCCTTGGGCAGATAGCGTCGAATGATCGTCTCCGCCACCCGGAAGATCGCGGACAGCAGCAGGAACATCAACGTTACCGCGAGCACGATCAGCGATACCATGCGGAACGTTTTGACATACCGATCCGTATCGTAGATGGTGCCGGTGGTGTCCACCGTCTTGCCCGGTTTGATAGCAGGCGGATTGGTGGGCTTGGGCGCTGTCAGCGGGGACAGGTCCAGCGTCATGGGGGCCGAGGCGTACTGGGTCTGGGCCGGGTCCATGGCGGTCAATACGAAGGTGAGAGACCGGGTGCCGGCCGGAACGATGCACTCCTTCTCAAAGGAGGTGGTGCCTGTGGAGAGAGCGGTGTATTCGTTGACGATGCCCTTGAAATAATCGCTTTCCGTGATGATGGCGTTATGGATGGGCACCTGGGAATCGTTGCGCACCTCAAACAGCAGCCTAAGCTTGTTGGACCCGTCGTCGTTCTGAGCGGCGTTCCCCAGGGTGACGGTGAGCTGCAGCTTCACCTGGTCCGAATCCACGAAGGGCAGCAGCTCATAGGCGGAGGGGCTCTTCGCCGTGACCGAGCCGCCCAGGCAATCCAATCCGGTCGCCTCAAAGGCGATATACCGGACGGAGCCGGAGGACACGGCGGACGGCGCCATATAGGAGATGGTCCTGTCGGAACCGGCGTTCAGATTGATCCCGGAAGCGATGAGGGAACCGATCTCGTCCACGATCCGGATATCGGTCAAAAGATGGGTGCCGTTGTTGAGCAGCGTGATCTGGAACAGGGTGCCTTCTGCGGTGGCGGGATACTTCTCCACCTCCATGCGAAGGTCGATCTCCACCAGCTCCACCGTCACCGACTCATGGGCGGCAGTCTTGGATTCCACGCCGCGGACCGTATACTGGGCTGAGGGGTTCAACTCAACGGTATTGCTCCCCATTTCAAAGAACGTGCTGACCTCCATCCGTTCTCCGGCGTACAGCACGTTACGCTCCATCTGGATGGCTGGCTGGGGGATGCCGGTATCCTGCAGGGTGATGTTGGTCATATCGAACTTGGTCTCGTTGACCAGCGTATAGGTCACGGTGACCAGATCTCCTTCCCGGGCCAATAGAATGTCCGGGGAAACGCTGATAGTCATGACGGGCTCGATGAACCGCTCGACGCGGATGGGGTCAGCCGCCACCAGATGTTCCGTGAGGATGGGATAGTGGTGGTCCACGTCCTCCGGCGCGTACTCGAGGGCCAGCCACGTCAACTGGAAGGACAGGTCCACGTCGAACTCAGATTCCTCGATGCGCACGTTCTCCAAGGTGAATTCGATCACGTCGTTGGCCAAGATGGTGATCTCTTCCGTGATGAGCTTGGGCGAAATGAGGTCCCCCTGCAGCGTCAGGCTGTCGAGAGTATAATCCACGTCCTGGTTGTTCTTCACCGTGAACCGAAAATAGGTCATGTCCCCCGCCTCGCTGAGCAGGCACTCGGGATCGGCTTCCACAGTCAGCGTGATGGGCTCCTCGTTTTGGGCATAGACAGGCAAGGCCGGCAGCAGAAGGAGCATGACCAGTATCAGCATATGCAGTTTTACTGTTATACCCTTACGCATGTTCCTCCAGCGGCCGATACGCATTGCCCGTGATCTCCCCCGTCAGCGTTCCGGCGCTCTGATCGAAAAGATCTTCCAAAAAAGCTATTGTCTTTGAAGATTCTATTGTAGCGACACAATCCACCTTTTCTCCATACGCCGGTTCCAGGGCGGCACCGTGTCTGCGAGCCTCCTGCTGAAACAGGGCCCACTGGGGATAGGGCACGGAGAAGGTCACCCGGTCGCAGGGAGCCATGCGCACGATCCCGGCGGCCCGTATGGCCTCGGCGCAGGACCGGGAATAGGCGCGAACCAGGCCCCCGGTGCCCAAAAGGATGCCGCCGAAGTACCGGGTCACCACGCAGAGGACGTCGGTGACGCCTGCGCCTCGAAGAGCGTCCATCATGGGCATGCCCGCCGTGCCGCCCGGCTCCCCGTCGTCGGAGAAGCGGGCGATCTCCCCCTTCTGTCCCACGGAGTACGCGTAGCAGTTGTGGGTGGCGTCCCAATATTTTTTGCGGAGCTCGGCAAGCTTTTCAAGCGCCTCTTCCTCCGAGGAAATGGGAAAGCACTGGCCGATGAAGCGGGACTTGTTGATGATCAGCTCCACGCTGGAAGGAGCCTTCACGGTGCGAAATCCGGTGTTTTCGCTCATGTTCCCGTAAGCCCCCCTTCCCCTGCATCATTTGTTTGTATAGTAGCAAATCCGCATTCGAAAAGCAAGATTCGCCCCGATTTGTTACAAATTGTCCACGGCTTCCCCCCTGAGGAGCCGTATCTCCCGTGCGTAGCCGGAAAGGTCCACCTGGGGCGTTTCCAGGATCATGGGCAGGTTGGTCAGCGCGGGGTGGTTCACGAATGCCAGCAGCGCGTCGAGGCCGATACATCCCTCCCCTATGGGGGCGTGGCGGTCCTTGTGGCAGCCCAGGGGGAACAGGGAATCGTTGATATGCAGGGCTTTGAGCCGGTCAAGGCCTATATGTCTGTCAAAGTCTTCCAACACCCTATCAAGGTCATGGACGATGTCGTACCCCGCCGCGAATATGTGGCAGGTGTCCATGCACACGCCTACCTTATCCGACAGCTCTACCCGGCGGATGATCTCGGCCACCTCATCGAATGTCCCGCCGATCTCGCTTCCCTGCCCCGCCATGGTCTCGACGAGCACGGTGGCGGGTGTCTCTGTCGTCAGCAGGGCGTTGAGCAGGGCCGCGGTTTTCTCAATGCCTGCCTCCGGTCCCTGGCCCACATGGCTGCCGGGATGGAAGTTATAGAGGTTCCCGGGAAAGGCGTTCATGCGCTGAAGATCGTCCCCCATGACCATGGCCGCGAACTCCTGGACCCGTGGATCGGCGGCGCAGGGATTCAGGGTGTAGGGGGCATGGGCCACGATGGGCAGCACGTCCCTCTCCCGCAGCAGGGCCATGGAGGAAGAACTGGAAGGTGTTGGCCCGGATGCTGAGGGCATCCTCCCCCATGCGCCGAAGGCCTTTAGAAGGCGAAAGATGGCAGCCGATGCGGATCATGGTCTCCTCCTTTCAAAAAGGACCGCTGCCCAACGGCGGCGGCCCTGCACGTCTTTATTTCTGAAATTCGGGCAGCAGCGCCTCGAAGAAGTCCAACGATTCGGGGTTTCCCAGAGCCTCCCGGTTGGTGATCCGTCGCCCGTTTACCAGGTTGGTCACGGCGGACTCCACTTTCTTGCCGTTGAAGGTCTTGGGCAGGTCCGGCACGGCGTAGATGAGCGCCGGCACGTGCCGGGGAGACGCCTTGGTCCTAAGCTCCTTTTTGATCCGCTTCTGCAGCTCCTCTGTGAGCTCCGCTCCGGGAACGAGCTGGACGAAGAGGAGGATGCGCTGGTCGTCGTGGTACTGCTGGCCGATGGCCAGGCTGTCCTGGATCTCCGGGAGCTTCTCCACGATGTTGTAGATCTCCGCCGTCCCGATGCGCACGCCGGAGGGCTTCAGCACGGAGTCGGACCGGCCAAAGTAGGTGACGCCGCCGGTCTCGCTGTTGAACTGCACGTAGTCACCGTGGTGCCAGATGCCGGGATAGACCCGGAAGTAGGCGTTTTGATACCGTTCCCCATCGGGATCGTTGGCGAACCAGATGGGCATGCTGGGCTCGGGTATTTCGCAGACCAGCTCGCCCTGGGTGTCCCGGACGGGCTTGCCGTTCTCGTCGTAGCACTCGATCTTCATGCCGAGACCCGGGGCCTGCAGCTCGCCCACGTACACGGGGCTCAGCAAGTTCCCGATGCAGAAGCAGCCGTTGATATCCGTGCCACCGGCGATGGAGTTGAAGTGAAGGTCCTTCTTGATCTCCCGGTACACGAACCTGAACCCCTCCTCGCTGAGGGCGGAGCCGGTCTGGGAGATCATGCGGAGCTTTTCGAGATTTGCGTGTTCCCTTGGGTTGAACCCGGCGGCCATGAGAGCGTGGATATAGCTGGCGGAGAGGCCGAAGACAGTGACCCCCTCCTCCTCCAAGACCTTCCAGATGGCGTCCAAATCCGGGTAGGACGGGTTGCCGTCGTAGAGGACGATGGAGCTGCCCGCCCCCAGGGTGGCGGCCTGCCAGTTCCACATCATCCAGCTGCATGTGGTGATGTAAAGCATCCGGTCCGAGGGCTTCATGTCGTGGTGGAGCACCAGTTCCTTGAGCTGGTTGATGAGGAGCCCGCCCACGGACTGGACCATGCACTTGGGTTTCCCCGTGGTGCCGGAGGAGAACATGACCACCGTGGGATCATTGAACTCCCGCTGCTCGTAGTCGAATGAGGCGGGGGCATCCTTTACCATAAAGTTCTCATAGCGCACGGCATTGGGGATCTCTGAAATGGCTTCGTCATTTCCGGCATAGTGGACCACGACCATCTTTTTGAGGTCCTCCATGCGGGCGGCCACCTGAGCGGCGTTCTGGAGGGTGTCGAAGGCTTTGCCCTTGTAGTAGTACCCGTCTGTGGTGAACAGGACCTTGGGGGACACCTGGCCCAGCCGATCGAAGGCCGCGCCGGGGCCGATATCCGTGGCGCAGGAGCACCAGATGGCGCCCACCGCCGCCGTGGCCAGCATGGCGATGACGGTCTCAGGGAGGTTCGGCAGGTACGCGGAGACGGCGTCCCCGGGCCCTACGCCCAGCTCTCGCAGGGCTGTGGCGAGCCGCCAGGTCTGCTCCTTCACGTCCTTCCAGCTCAGGACGCGGCGGACCCTGTTCTCGCCCCGGAAGATGAGGCAGGGCTCGTCGTTCCCTTCGTGGCGCAGGAGATTCTCGGCGTAGTTCAGCCGGCAGCCGGGGAACCACTTCGCACCAGGGAATTGCCGGATATCGTCCACGGTCTTTTCATAGCCCGCGGAATGGACGATGTGAAGATACCGGAACAGGATGTCCCAGAAGGCCTCCGGCTCATCCACGGAGAAGCGATACAGTTCCTTATAGCTCCGATAGTCGGTGCCCCGTTCGGCGTTGACCATCTCCATAAAGGCGTACATATTACATGCCTTCTTCACGTCCTCGCTGGGGGTCCACAACAGCTCGCGCATAGGTCTCTCCTTTTCAAAAAATATCTATCTAATAAGGG
Organism: uncultured Eubacteriales bacterium; assembly: GCA_902802805.1. Lineage (GTDB taxonomy): Bacteria > Bacillota > Clostridia > Christensenellales > CAG-138 > RUG472. Next base: position 6,559 of record CADCNE010000101.1, on the reverse strand, counting down.
GGGATGGTTTGTTTTTTCTCTGCCGTCAGGCTGTCTCGCTCACAGAGAGAGAAATATATATGTCCTTGTCATTGTATTCGTCTTTGTATTGGTTCGTTTTGTTGAACAAATCGAACCGTTGTTTCTTTCGTTTCCCTGCTATCTGATCTTCTCCATCAGCCTGCTCAGGGCCGTACGCTTCACCTTCATGGCGCCGATGGGGCAGAACTCCTGGCAACAGAAGCAGCGGATGCACTTCTTGTAGTCGATGGAAGGCTTTTTCTCCACCATCGTGATGGCCTTGGCGGGGCAGACCTTGGCGCACTCGCCGCAGCCAATGCAGTCCTCCACCTTGGGTCGGGGTCGGGGCTGGACGGCGGCCTTCATAATGGAGGCCCTGATCCTGCCTTTGAGGCCCGCGTTCTCATCGGTGAAGAGGATGCCGCGCTTCATGCCGATGGTCTCAAAGTCCGCGCAGATGAACCTCTCCCAACCCTCGGAGACGGAGAGCTCCTCAACTGTGGAAGGGATCAGCCCCCGTTCGTAGGCGGCGGCCAGGGTGGGCACGTCCTCCCTGCTCATATGGATAAGGGCGGCCAGAACCAGATCCAGCTTGTGAGGGGATCTGGACGCCGCCAGCAGGCCCATCTTCCGGGGCTTGCCCTGGGAGGGACCGTTCCCTTCCATGGCCATCACACCGTCGCAGATGGATAGCGTGGGCTTGAAATAGGCGTTGATGTCCACCAGCATACGGGAGAAATCCGTGGGGTTGGGGTAGCGGTAGTGATACTCGGGCTTGTCTGTGCCGGGGATGGCGCCGAACATGTTCTTGCAGCCGCCGGTGAGGCCCATCATGCCGTGGGTCTTCAGCTTGCAGAAGTCGATGATATGATCACAGTCCTTGAGATAGGCCGTGTAGGTGAAATGCTTCATCACCTTGGCTTCCGCAAAATCCGTTTCTCTGATCTCAGTATTCTGGTTCAGGGTGGCTCCTGCCTTCTCGCAGTCGTTGAGGCCCGTGGCGGCGTAGACCCGCTTGAGGTACGGCAGCGAGAAGGGACCGCCGGGGCTGTCGCCGATGACGACGGACGCGCCCCGCTCCACCAGCAGCTCCGTGAGGGCGCTCAAAAGCACCGGATGGGTGGTGGCCGCCTTGTCCGGTTTCAGAAAGGTGATGAGGTTGGCTTTGATGACCACTCTGTCGCCGGGCTTGACAAAGCTAAGCCCCCCCAAAGGAGCCAACAGTTCCAAAAGGGCGGCCTTGGCTTGCTGAGGCTCATATTTCTCGCAGGCGACTACGGATACATCCAGGGGATGATCGTTGTTCTCCATATGCAGATCCCTTTACAGGCCGATGATGGCTTTGGCGATGGTGAAGAAGGTGAGAAGGGACAGGGCGTCCACAACGGTGGTGATGAAGGGGCTCGCCATGACCGCCGGGTCAAAGCCCAGCTTTTTCGCCAGCATGGGCAACGTGCAGCCGATGAACTTTGCGATGGTGACGGTGACCGCCAACGTCAGCGACACGGACAGGGACACCAGCATGCCGACCTTGTCGAGGAACATGAGCTTCAAAAAGCTGACGGCGGACAAGGTCAGGCCGCAGAGGACGGCTATACGGATCTCCTTCCAGATGACGGTAGCCATGTCGCGGAACTGGATCTCGTTCAGGGAAAGACCACGGATGATGGTGACGGAGGCCTGGCTGCCGGAGTTGCCGCCCGTGTCCATGAGCATGGGGATGTATGCGGTCAGCACCAGCTGGGCGGCCAGGGCTTCCTCGAAGCTGCTGATGATAAGGCCCGTGAAGGTGGCCGAGACCATGAGGAGCATGAGCCAGGGGATACGGTGCTTGTAGATCTCCCATACGCTGGTCTTCAGGTACGGCTTATCGGACGGCGTGATGGCGGCCATCTTTTCGATATCCTCTGTGGCCTCCTCCTCCATGACGTCGATGGCGTCGTCGACGGTGACCATGCCCACCAGACGGTTCTCCCCGTCCACCACGGGCATGGCGGTGAGATCGTATTTCTGGAACTTCTGGGCCACGGTCTCCTGGTCGTCCATGGTGTTGACGCTGACCACGTTGGTGTCCATGATGTCTGCCACCTTGTCGTCGTCCTGGGCAAGGATCAGGGACCGGATGGAGATGATGCCCTCCAGGGTACGCCCGGGACCGGTGACGAAGCAGTCATTGATAGTCTCCTTCTCAAAGCCCGTGCGGCGTATGGTCTTGATGGCGTCCTCCACCGTGTAGCCCATACCCAGCTCCACGAACTCGGTGGTCATGATGCTGCCGGCGCTGTCCTCGGGATACTTCAACAGCTCGTTGATGAGCTTGCGGGTATCAGGGTCCGCCTGGCCCAGGATACGCTTCACTACGTTGGCGGGCATCTCTTCCACCAGGTCCACCGCGTCGTCCACGTACAGCTCGTCGACGACTTCCTTCAGCTCCGGACGATCAGTAGCTCCTGCTGGTCCGGGTCCATTTCCACGAAGGTATCAGCCGCCAGCTCCTTCGGAAGCAACCGAAACAGCAGGGGCAGCATATCCGGCTCCAGCTCAGCGAAGATAGCCGCGATATCCGCGGCGTTCAATGTAATTAAAATGTCCTTGATGGTGGAATACCGCTTGTTGCCCAGCAGCGAGCGGATGGTCATTTCAAGAGAATAGGTTTTTTCCGACATGATTGCCTCCTTCCGTATTTGTCTCGTTTAGAAGTAAGGCACAGGGAAATATCGGTTATACGCGGCGGCACACCATGGCTGCGGTGCATCGGGGTACAGTACCGGTCGATCCGCTTGTGCCGCTGCTACTGCCTGCGTCCATGGTGTCCACCTCTCTTTCTGAAATGATCTGTCGGAGAAGCCCCCAACCTATAAAATTTTACAACCGACCCTTCCCTCTTGTCAACCGGAAATAGTTCGTTTTCTCTTCATTTTTTATCCCGGATGGCCAGGGCCTTGTCTGGGTAGTTGGTGATGATGTCGGATGCCCAGTTCCATGATCTTTTCGTCGTTCACCGTCCAGGGGTTGATGCCGATGCCCGCGGCCAATGACCCCTCGATCATTCCGGGATAGAGGAGCGTCCGCCAGTGGGGATGGATGTACCGGGCGCCGATGGACTTGGCGTACTTCCAGGGCTCAAAGAGGCCGTCGCTGTAGAGGATGCCGTACTTTACGTCCGGCTTGATCTGCTTGAGTTCCATGAGGGTATAGTGGTTGAAGGAGGAATAGAGGATGCGTCCCTCCATGCCCTTCTCCTGCTCCAGTTGCAGCACCTTCTCCGCGATGCCGGGATAGACGATCTGGTCCGTCTTGATCTCCACGTTGACCACATGATGGGTATCATGGATGAGATCGTAGAGCTCCCCCAGGGTAGGCACCTTCGCCCCCTTGTAGGCAGCCATGCCGTTGCTGGCGTCCAGCGCTTTGAGCTCCTTCAGGGTGAAGGACTGGATCTGACCGTGACCATCGGTGGTCCTGTCCACGGTCTCGTCGTGCATGACGATGAGCTCCCCGTCCTTGGAGAGATGCACGTCCAGTTCGAAACCGTCCGCCCCCATATCCATGGCGAGACGAAAGGCTTCCAGCGTGTTTTCGGGGGCGTAGCCGGAGGCCCCTCGATGGCCAAGAATGATCGACATATCCATATGCTCCGTTCTGCACCATATTCGAGAAGCCATTTTCCTGGATCGCCCCAACCGCTTCATCGCTCACGTGCTGCTGGATGGGGAGACCGTCGTCTGCCACGTGAAGAACACCGGTCGCTGTCGTGAGCTGCTGGTGCCCGGGGCCAGGGTCATTCTGAGCCAGGGGATGAATCCTCTGCGCAAAACGGCCTATGATCTGGTTTCTGTCTATAAGAGAGAGCGGCTCATCAATATGGATAGCCAGGCTCCTAACGCCATCGCGGAGGAGTATCTCCCGCGCCTCTTTTCTGATTTGACGAAACTGAAACGCGAGGTCAGATGCGGCGATTCCCGCTTCGACTTCTACGGCGTACGGGACGGCCGCCCGTTTTATCTGGAAGTGAAAGGCGTGACCCTGGAACTAGACGGCCGGGTCTACTTCCCCGACGCGCCCACGGTGCGGGGTGCAAAACACCTGCGAGAGCTTGCCAAACTCAAACTGAGCGGCACCGATGCCCATGTGCTGTTCATCGTACAGATGCAGGATGTCATTTCATTACAGGCAAATCGCGAGACAGACCCGGCTTTCGCGGACGCGCTGCTGGCAGCGAAGGAAGCGGGCGTGGGCATCCACGCTGTGGACTGCCTGGTGACGCCGGACAGCGTGGTGGCCAACGAACCGGTCCCCGTTGAGTATATATAAAATATCCCGCTTCCGATCGGAAGCGGGATTCGTTTTATTTGCGTAGCTTCTGCATTTTCTTCATCTGTTCCATCTTTTTCTTGCGCCACTCGATGTTCTTGTGGGCCTGCTTCATGCTGGCCTTGGAAACAGTCTTCTGCTCCACTGCCTCCTGGAACTTATTCATGCGGCGCTCATGAACGTCCAGCGCGTTGGGCTGGATATCGCCGGACTTGGTCAGGGCCCACTTCGTGAGCAGGGGACCTATGAGCTCATATATGAGGACGCTGAACAGGATGATGTTCTTGATCAGTACCCCGTCGGCGGTGCCGAGCTTTGCCGCAGTCACGCACATGCCGAGAGCTACGCCTGCCTGAGGAAGCAGGGTAATGCCCAGATACTTCTTGACCAGGGGATCGCACTTTGTGGCTGCGCAGCTAAGATAGGCTCCCGCGTATTTTCCCAAGGAACGCATAAGGATATAGACCACCCCTACCAGGATCACGGCGCCGTCTTTGAGCACGTCCAGCTCCAGCTCCGCGCCGCTGAGAACAAAGAACAGTGCGAACAGCGGGGCTGTCCATTTGTCGGCCCGTTCCATGAGATCGTGGGACAAGGGACAGATGTTGCAGAACACAGTACCCAGCATCATGCACACAAGGAGCGTCGAGAACGAGATCCTGACATCGCCGATCTCGAAGGAGATCATGGACAAGGCCACCGTCAGCACCACAAATGCGATAGTCAGGGAAAGGCGGTTGGAGTTGGAGAAAAAGGCCCGCTCCAACATGGTCAAAAGCCAGCCAAGAAGGCAGCCGAGAGCCAGGGACGCGACGATCTCTATGAGCGGCTCCACAATGATGCCGACCAGGTCCGTTTTGCCTGTGACCAGGGAGCTGGCGATGCCGAAGGATACCGCGAACACAGCGAGGCCCACGGCGTCGTCCAGAGCGACTACGGGGAGCAGGATATCGGTCAGCTTGCCCTTCGCCTTGTACTGACGGACCACCATCAGCGTGGCTGCAGGAGCGGTAGCCGTGGCGATGGCACCCAGGACGATGGTAGCCTCGATGGATAGCTTGTCAGGCATGAGGAAATGAAGCCCGATCAGAGCTATGTCCACGAACAACGTGGCAGCCAAAGCCTGGAAGATGCCCACAACTACGGCCTGTTTGCCGATGGTTTTCAGCTGGGAAAGCAGGAACTCGTTGCCGATGGAAAATGCGATGAAGCCTAAAGCCGTGTTGGTGACCACAGACAGGTTCTCCACTTCGGCGCCGGAAGTAAATCCTACGCCTTCGATGCCCAAACGGCCGAGACAGTGAGGACCGACGATCAAGCCGGCCAGCAGGAACGCCGTCACGTCCGGTAGGTGGAGTCGAAGCATTTTGAAAACGCGGGTCATCAGCAGCCCAATGAGCAGAGCCAATGCTGCCGCGAGCATTTTTTCCATGAATGATTCTCCTTTTGTTCAATCTAAACAAGGCTGTATCATAGCACGAAACTATGGAAAGTCAAGGCATAAACGAAGGAAAAAAGAATACAAATATATGGCAAATTATACCCTGAACCAGAAAAAAGGAGAGAAAGATGGATTTGCCCCGAACTGCGGTTCGGGCCTTGGGCACGGCTCTGGATCGACACTGGCGATCCATTCACTCCTGTGCCCGTTCAAATCCCACATTTTCCTAACAGTAAGGAAAAGAGAGGGCCATATTCCCTCTCTTGTACTTGGCGGAGAAAGTGGGATTTGAACCCACGCTGCCCTCATCGAGCACTACTCCCTTAGCAGGGGAGCCCCTTATAGCCACTTGGGTATTTCTCCATATATGGCGGAGATGGTAGGATTCGAACCCACGGGCACTTGCATGCCGACGGTTTTCAAGACCGCTTCCTTAGACCACTCGGACACATCTCCGTGTTTTCGATGTCCCCCGCTTCCGTCCGATGGGAAGTATACCAAACGCCATTTGAATTGTCAATGGTTTTCAAGATCGGTTTTCAGTATTCATCCACGCAGAAGCAAAGCCGACCGGAGGCTTCCATGGCCTGCCATATCTCCTCTGGAGCCAGCATCACATTCTGGGGCCGGATCTCCCCAGGCGCGTCAGCGTCGGGCGGGAGCTTGGCGGAAACTGACCTCATCCCGGCGAAGCGCTTCAGCTCGTGTAGAAGGGGATCGTATCCCGTGAGGGACAGGACCTCTTCTCCGCAGATGTCGTCCCTATCGAAATACACGCAATAGCCCACGGCCTCCTCCGCTTCC
>CADCNE010000100.1 GCA_902802805.1 uncultured Eubacteriales bacterium | reverse complement strand
TCATACCATCCTCCGGGATATGGATCCGACGATGCCGTTCGAGGTGCAGTTCTACGATGCCATCGGCAAGAACCTTTACAGCGGCGAGGAGCGCCTGCGGCTGGCCGTGTGGCTGTTCTCCCTGCTGGCGGTGCTACTGTCGCTGGTTGGCATCTGGGGCCAGGTGCTGATGGACGTGCAGTACAAACGGATGGAGATTTCCGTGAAGCGGGTGTTCGGGGCCGATATGGGCCAGATTACCTCGGAGGGCCTGATGCTGTATCTGCGGACGGTGGCCATCTGTTACGTGATTGCGGCGCCCGTCGGCTGGCTGGTAGTGAGGTATTACCTGCAACAGTTCGCGCACCGCGTGGGCTTTATGCCGTCGGTGTTCCTGCTGGCGCTGGTTATTGTGGGAGTACTGTGTTCGGCCGTCGTGCTGTACCACTACCTCAAAACCGCCAGGATGAATCCAGCGGAGACGCTGAAGAACGAGTAGGCTTTCATAAGCACGGTTAAACATAAACACTTTTTCCTGATGCCGAGCGGGGCCTGGGAGGGTTCCGCCCGGCGGAAGGAGGAAAAAAGAACTTTTACAGGCAAGATTTCGCACGTTTGTGCGTTTAATAAGAAAACGAAAGCAATGAAGATTTTGAAGATTGTGATTTGTGCGGCGCTGCTGGTGGCAGGGCTGAGCGGGTGTGAGAAGATAGATGTGAACAAGTTGGAAGGGACCTGGTCCGAGCAATACGACCCCACGGTCTTCGCGATGGATGGGTCGGTGACGTACACCTTTGATGGGAACGGCCACTATCAGCGTCATGTTTATGTGCTGGGCGTAGGGTCTCACGACTATAGTGGAACGTATGCCATCGACCTGATCGACAAGGGCACCATTACCATCAATCCGGCGATGTCGGACTTCAGCAATGTAACTTACAAGCTTGTGAAGCTTACGTCAAAGGAGATGGAATGGCAGAAGGAGGGCACAACCTATTCTGTCGGGACCTGGGGCTCTGATTATCGGCACTTTGTGAGGGGAAATTAGGTAGCTGGTGGATTTACGGAAATAGAACAGCCGTCATCTCAAAAGAGGTGGCGGCTGTTGATTATATATGGATAGCAGGCTAAAAAGGTGGGGAAAAGGAGGGTTTTAGCCCGTGACGGAGATGAGTGTTTAGAGGATGTTCTTGTCTGCGCCGGCAAGTAAATCAAAGCATTAAAAGACTGGAAGAATGACTTGTCTGGCGAGAACGGCAATTCTTCCACCAATGGATAATTACATCCACTCGAAGTTCTCCTTCCCGGCTCCCAGCTCGAAGTGGTACTTGACGATGCCGAGGTCAATCTTGCTGTAGCCGACCATGGAGAAGAGGGTCTTGGCCGCCACCTTGGGGACTTTGCTGTAGTCCCGAAAGCCGAGGTACTCCAGATAGAACTTCTGCTGGTTGACTGCCGTAGGAGCCAGTATGGCCGCATTGACGCCCTTGTTGAACCACCTCGGGGTGACGTCGCTGGCATTGCTGATCTCCTTGATGCCTTTCACCTTGTGGCCATTTCCATGCGTCTCTCCATAGCCCAGGGCGATATAGCATCCGATCGTCTCACCGTCGGCCAGTTCATAGGTCCCGGCAACCTTCCTGTAGCTGAGCCCCGTCCAGCAGGAATTCAGTCCCAGGGTCTGGGCCAGCAGGACGAGCTGCTCGCCGTAGTATCCGATTTTCTCATCCAGATCCTCTCCTTTCTTTCCTGCCATGACGAGGTAATTCTTCACTCCGGAGAAGGATCCGTAGGCCATCGGGCCGCTGAAGGCCTTGGGCTCGCCGGTCACAAGCTGGATGTGCAGTCCGGCCTGCCTGTTAATCTCCCAGACCTTATTCCTTAGGACCGCAAGGACCTCCTCGGGGATGGGCTCGTCCTTGTACTTGCGCACGGAATGCCGTGCCTGTATCGCTTCAAGCAATGTCATCTCGGCCATCTCAATTGGTCTTTTTGTTCTTCCTCGGAAGCGGTCCCTGGTGGCGGCCCCTGTTGAGCTGGACGCCATTCCTGTTAAGGACACGGAACACGCTGGTACGGCTGCGGTAACCACTGACCTTCCAGATATCGTCGATAGAGTGACCAGCGTTGTACATGCTCACGACTGTCTTCTCTTTCTTCATCCTGATCCCTTCCTTCTCCGTCTTGGGCTTCATATCCTTGCGCCTCTGGAGCATGCGGGCCTCGGACCGGCGAATCAGCGTCGCCTCATGGGAGAGGCGGCCGATGACTTCCAGCACGGAAGCTACCGTCGTATCAGGGAAGAGTTCCCCCTTTGAATCGATTTCGTCATGGATGCTGACGATACGGATTTCGTAGTCCTTGCAAAGTCCCAGGAATACGCCGAGTTCGCGTATGCCACGGAGGGCGTTGCTGAGCCTGCTGACTACGATCTCGTCACCGCGCTGGATATGCGCGAGCATCCGCCGCCACTCGGGGCGGAATTTTTCCTGAATGCCTTCTTCCTCAATGATGTCCTTGCACCCGAATGTCTTCATCCAGGCACGGTCTTCATCACGGGTAACCAGGTTCCTCGAAAGGAACAGATAACCGATTTTTGCCATGTGTCGCGTGGTATTGTGCCGCTAAATTACGCAAAAATGTTGACACGTCAAATGGTACTTAACAAGAATCTTTCACGCGTACCAGCCTAGAGGCTGGTAAAGAGTACAGTTTGGGCGACAAGATGCGACCGCAGTGTTTACACTCCGGAAGGGAAGTGCCAGGTTTTCTTTGCGGATTGTCCGATAATGACTAACTTGTTTATAGAGCAAGTGACTAAGTATCAGTAATTTGATTGGGTAAACATGTTTAAACAAAATCAAACGGGCTGGAATGCTTTCAGAACCGTATTTGACGAAACGGGAAGCCGATTGGGCTTCCAGACAGCGTCTGGATCTGACGGCTCGCTGTCCATCTTCAGCCTCGCTCATCCGGTCGGTTTTGACGGACCGGAAAAGAATCAGAGTACCATTTTTTCAAACAAAAGTATACTCACATAAAAAAGTTATGACCGCACAACAAATTGACATCTTCAGGACCATCGGTCCGACGATGCTTCCCCGGCTGATCGATGCCAACGAACTCGAGAGCATCGACGATTATGGCGACTACGCCATCCTTACCTACAACCTGGCAAAGCCCGTCCCGATCAAGGATGCGCTCGACGACATGGAGGACAACATGGACCTGAACATCCTCTATCACGTGGAGTCCTTCTCTGCCACCAAAAGAGGCGAGCATTGTTGCGCCTACTCGGTCCCGACTTCCGGTCGGATGTACAAGCTTAACGCCCAGACCGGCGCCGACAAGATGCTTGAGACCATTTATGTCTACGTCTTCGACTCCCTAGAAGTCATGCTCGAAGCCCTGAAGACGGACCTCGCGCAGCACCTCACCGGAGGGGTCGTCATCACCAAGATGGAGATGTCCCGGCTCGTCGCCGATTTCATGTAGTGCCGGCCATGGACGAGAGGTTGTACAGACAGATGGTGGCAGTGATCCGCCGGTTCTCCTTCCAGATTATCGTGGCGGATGCCGACGGATACCACGAGTTCACGAACATGAACGGGGATGCGGGCGACACCGTGCTGGTGCGATGCCTGACTCTCCAGGCGTGCTACGCCTACGGCAACTATCCCCGGGGGCACAAGTGGTACATCCCGCTCAGTGACCTTCACAAGGCGATCCGCGACCGGTCGGCGGGGGATACCGAGTTCATGTGGCGTGCCAGGCGGTGCGACCTGACCCGATACGACGTGGAGAAGGTTGTCTCCGACGCCACGCACGGGATCATTCACTTGAGGATGTACTGACCTCAGTCTGCCACGGCCGCATGGCAAACGACTCGAACGCATTAACCCGTGTAAAAGAATCCTTAGGCATGATATTCCTCAAATACTTTGTCCTGAGCCTGCATGTGCTCATGGTTTTCATTACGGCACTTGCCCCAGTCCTCTTCTACAAGAGGAAGGGGAAGTGCCTCATGAAGTTCTACCTTTCGATGGCAGGAACAGCGAAGGCCCGGAAGATCTACCGGCTCCAGCTGGAGGCCTGGGTCTTCCTGGTCAACCTGACCTACTATCTCCTGAATGGACCGAATACTTGGCAGATTCCGGCGATGGCGCTGTCGCTCATCCTGATGACCAACACCTGCACGTCTGCCATCCTCCGCTGGCTGCACGACGACAAGAGGGTGCAGCTGATTGCCTGTGCGGTCTTCTTCGCATCCCTGTCCTTGCCGCAGCTCTACACCCTGAGCGTTTCGGTGGGAATGCTCATCATCTGGGCGATGTTCTATCCGTCCTGGGTGATCACGCAATACTACATGACGGACCCTGGCAAGCTCAAGGATTTCCCTCCGACAAAGGAGAACATCGTATTCATGTACTACCATTCGCAACGCGGCCCCTGCGACATGACATTCCTTGACCCATAAATGCCAGGTCGAAGGTGGCACGTCATAACCCTATAAATCACTAGAAACATGAGAAAGAACAAAACCGCGGAGCCGGAACGCAGCTGTCCGGACTATATCCACTCCCTGCCGAAGAAGCTGGCAGATGTCCTGCACCAGCCCTCTGGTGACAGGTACACCAAGTTCGAGGCATTCCGCGACCTGATGCAGCGTCAGGCCGTTCAGAATTCGGACGAGTCCAAGAACCACACCAGTCCGTTTTTCGTAACGGTCTCCGAGCTCTCCGTGCTGTGGGGCTGGCACCGTCATACGGTGTCCGCCTTCCTGGAGAAGCTCTCAGCTCTGGAATACCTCACTATCGAGAAGGTCACCAATGGATTCAATCTCCACCTGATCTCTCTGTTCGTTCCGGACCTCTGAGGCCCGTACGGAGCCCCGGACTTGCCCGGGGTCCGGCCGGGAGATTGGAGCCCGGAATCGGGCCGGAAAACGGCCTTTCCGGGGAAGTCCCGTCTTCCCGGCGAACCCCCGGAAAGACAACTCACTCTTTGGCAGCGGGCTTGCCCGTTTGCCAGGATTAGAGGGAAGTTGGTAACACAATACCCACTTGCCCCCGGGCAAGGTGGAGGAGTGCCAACATTCCAGCAAGCTGGGCACCGGAGAAAAGGGATTGAAGAAACGCAAAAAACTAGGCAAAATGGAAACACAGAAACAGGTGGTGCACTTCGAGGCGAAGAAGGGATTCACGACGGCCCAGAGCAACGAGCACCAGCGCCGCTGGACTGAGAGGGGCTGGGCGCAGGCGAACGAGAACGGCCGCATCGACCGCTCCCGGACCCGCCTGAACTTCGAGGTCACGAAGGGAGGGAAGGTGCAGAAGGTGGACAAGAGCAAATCTATCCCGGAGAAATTCCTAGAGAACATCGCCTCGCGAGGGATCAAGGATCCCAACGAGAAATGGCCAGACAATCCGAAATACCGGACCATCGTGGACTTCATCATCAGCGGCTCGCACGACCGTCTGTGCCAGCTGGCGTTTGGCAACCAGAAGATCAACTATGAGAAAGGTGCAAACAACGGCTCGGTCCAGAGACGTCCGGAAATAGAGCGCTGGGCAAAGGACATGTACGATGTCCTCGCTGGCAGGTTCGGGGAGGAGAACATCCTGTCGTTTGTTGTACATCTGGACGAACGCAGCCCGCACATCCACGCAGACATTATACCGGTGACGGAAGGCAATGACATCTCCTTCAACAAGGTCTTCGTCGGCGGGGACAAGTACGAATACCGCCGCCGCACGCTGGCCCTACATGACCTCTTCGCGGCTGTGAACCGCAAGTGGGGACTTCAGCGCGGAGACAGCGTCAACGAGACGCACCGCAAGCACCACAGCACCGAAGAGTATCGCCGGAAACTGTCAGGGCAGTGCAGTACACTCGAGAGGGAGGTGGACAGCAAGAGTGCCACCCTCAAGACCCTGAATCAGCACCTCAAGACCTTGAACCAGCAGATCGCTCAGGCGTCCAAGAGCATGAAGGGGCTTAACACTATGGTCTCCAACCTGGAGGCCGGAAGGGCACGTATCGAAGCTGAGATAGACTCCATCCGCCGCTCGCTCTCCGATGACGGCCTTGGCACGGACCGGCGCGATGCGCTTAGGCAGAAGGAGGAGTCCCTCCAGAAGAAGCTGGACGATATCCTGGCAAAACTCGCTGACAAGCGTGGCAAACTCAAGGATGCAGAGAAGAGGCTCGCCGACCTCAAGCGCCAGGTCGCCGCATCGGAACAGCGGCAGGATGAGCTCCAGCACCAGATCAAGGATGCCACCTCCAAGGTGTCCCAGATTACCCTGAACAAGGTCGGGACGGAGGCGCTCTGGACTGTTCTTCGCGACTTCCAGGAACTGAAAAGGACGGTGTCGACCGAGCAGCTCTCTGCCATCGACGACTCGCTCCTT
>CADCNE010000099.1 GCA_902802805.1 uncultured Eubacteriales bacterium | reverse complement strand
CCGTGCGATGGAGATGCCGATGGAGGAGCCGCCGCTGTTGGGTTTTGCTACCGCAGGTAGGGGTAGCTCGTCGAGAGAGAATATCTCTCCTCGCCTGAGGAACTTTCCCCGAGGCGTCAGGATGCCTTCACGGGCAAAGATCTCCTTGGCGGCGTTCTTATCCATGCTGAGGCGACATCCTTCAGGGGAGCTTCCCGTATACCGGATACCGTGCTCGTCGAAGACCTTCTGAACGGAGCCGTTCTCACCGTCCGCACCGTGCAGGGCCATATAGACGATGTCCGCCTTTTGGCAGATCTCGATGACGTTGAGGCCGATGCGGTCAGACCAGCCCTGAGGCCGTGAGGCGGCGATGGCGGCAAGATCAGGTTCGGTTTCTGAAATGGGAGCAGGGGGCAGGAGCATGGCTTCTGCGAACAGCTGCTCGATGTCCATGGAGAGTTCCGGCATACCGAAAAAGAGGTCCAGCAGGATGGCCTGATGACCGGCTTTCAAAAAAGCGTTGCAGGCCATGGTGCCGCTTGACAGGGAAACGATGCGCTCCGGGGAGAGACCTCCGGCTAAAACGACGATCTTCATACATTCGCTCCATAATACGGTTTTCTATGGTATATCATATTTCCTTCTAAAAGACAAATGAACTTTTTTTATTCGGACAGGTTCGCCTTTATCGACGCATATACTGCTGCATGAAGCGTGTTCTATGTCTCCTATTGTCCCTACTGCTGTTGCTGTTCGGATGCGGCCCCGCGGAACCTGTGACCAGGAATTACCTCCGGATGAACTATGCACGGGGGTCTGTCCACGGTCATACCGCCTTTTCGGACATGGTCCTGTCCTATCCCGACCCGGATGCGGTGATCCGCAGCATCGATCAGGCAATGGAAGAGACCGCCGTCTCCTCTGACCCAAAGGAATGTATCGCTGCCTATGAGGAGCAGGTACAGGCGTACAACCAACTGGTCAGCGCCGCCTCCCTTGCCTATGTGCGTTACTGCCAGGATATGACAGAATCGCATCGGGCGAAAGAATATGGCAGATTGAACGCCGCTCTGTTCACCATTCAAAACAGGCTGGCGAAACTGGAGAAGGAGCTGATGGATCGCTGGGGGTACCATCGGGAGCGGGGGGAGGCCTATGCGGACGATCTTGGCCGCCGCAGCCGGCAAAGCGCCGAACTCGGTATCCTCCGCGAGAAAGAGGATGAACTGTGTCGCCGCTACGAACAGCTCAGCACGGAATACCGATCCACATACCAGGGCCGCACCTGGAGCATGGCGGAACTCATGGCGGATGAGGACCTGTCCCTGCAGGCATTTTTAGAGGCGCTGGAACAATACGAGATCGGAAAGAACCAGGCGGCAGGGGAGTTGTTCGTGGAGCTGATGTCACTGCGCAAGCAGATGGCGAAGTTGGGCGGGTATCCATCCTATGCGGCAAGTCAGTACGCAATGTATGGCAGGACGTATTCGCCGGAGCAGGCTCTCGCCGCGGCGATGATCGTAAAACAGGTGTTCGTGCCGCTGTACATACGACTGCGTCAGCGGTGTGACAATGACCTGAGGTATCTGAGTGGAGCCGCCTTTCCGGAGGATCAATTCATCACAACCATGGAACAGGCGGTGGACCGGGTGATGCCCGGAGCAGGGGAGGCATGGCGATACATGCTCTGTTATGGGTTGTACGACAGCCAGCCTTCAGAACGAAAGCTGAAAGGCAGCTTCACCACATATCTGGCTGCCTACAGATGCCCATTCCTGTTCACCCAATGGAAGGACGATGCTTCCTCCGCCTTTACCGTGATCCACGAATTCGGGCACTTCCTCAGCTATTACAGGAACCCGGAAGGCACCTACTACGCGTCGGAGGATCTCGACCTCGCTGAAACGGACGCCCAGGGCTTCGAATGGCTGATGCTGGAGGAATACGACGCTGTCTTTGGCCGCTATGCCGACGCTGCCCGCCTTTGCTTCTTGACGAACGCACTGTATGCCATTCTATCGGGTTTCATGGAGGACGAATTCCAGCAGCGCGCCTATAGTCTCAAGGATCCTACCGTGGAGGAACTGAACCGTCTGTATGCGGAGATGGCCGCTTCCTATGGCTTCGATCAGCTGTTCGGGTACGAGGGACGGGAGTGGACCGAGATCGGACATACCTTCCAGTTTCCGTTCTACTATGTGAGCTATGGGTCCAGCATGCTGGGAGCCATGGCGCTGATACAAAGCGGGAAAAAGGCATATGTACGCGTCGTTGACCGTAGACCATGCACGTCCTTTCGGGACGCTGTCGGTGCGGACGTTTTCTCGGAGGAGACCATTCGGAGCCTCGCAGCCTGGGTGGTCAGCGTTTCGGACGGCTGGCTGCAGGAATAAGGGGAAAGGAGAAGGATGGAATGGATCTGACGTACGGAAACAATGGATATCTGGTGTCGCTGCTGCAATATGCACTCCAACGGGCGGGTCTGGATGCGGGGAATCCGGACGGCATATTCGGCAGACGCACCGCCAAAGCCCTCATGCGATTCCAAAGGGAGCAGGGTCTGGCCGCCGACGGCATCGCGGGAAAACTCACCTGGGCGGCGCTGTACCCCTATATCACAGGGTACACCCTCCACAGGGCGGGGCCGGAGAAAACGGTCATAGTGCCCCTGGACCTAAATGTAGTCACCGACGCTCTGCCCTGTTCGTATCTGCTCACGTGTCTCATGCTGAAGGGGCTGACCTTGCGATACCCCTTCCTAAGCGTTCGTGAGATCGGACGCAGCGTCATGGGTCGTCCCATCCAGGCAATATCCCTCGGAAAAGGAGAGGATCAAATAGGATATGTGGGGCCCCATCATGCAGACGAGGGGAACATCGTGATCCGGATGCTTCGGTTTCTGGAAAGATACGCGGCAACATATGTTTCGGATGGATCCATGGACGGTGTGTCGGCAACAGAGCTGTATGAAGCGGTCACGCTCCATATGGTCCCGCTGGTAAATCCGGATGGTGTGGACCTGGTTACGGGAGCTCTGGATCCCATGGACAGCTTTTATGTCCAGGCCCAGGCGTTAGCAGCCCATTATCCGGCCATTGTCTTCCCTGACGCATGGCGGGGAAATATCTCCGGCGTGGACCTGAGTCTGCAGTACCCGACAGGCTGGCAGGAAGCCCGCCGCATCCGCTTCGCTCTGGGCTTCTCCCGCCCGGGACCCCGGGACTATGTGGGCAGCGAGCCGCTGATTGCTCCGGAAAGCCGCGCCATAGC
Organism: uncultured Eubacteriales bacterium; assembly: GCA_902802805.1. Classification (GTDB taxonomy): domain Bacteria; phylum Bacillota; class Clostridia; order Christensenellales; family CAG-138; genus RUG472. The sequence continues at coordinate 2,219 of CADCNE010000099.1, read as the reverse complement.
GAAGTGGACCAGGGATCGTGGTTTATCCCTGCTCCTGTCCCACGATGCAGGATATACGGACTGGTTCAGGAGCAAATGGGGTCGTGATGGGATCACTCTAAAGGGGGAAGGGGAGGATATCCTGCCCATTTTGGCGCGGAGCGTCCCTATATCCCCATAAAACCCGTTGCAAGTCACAAGTCAGACGTGTATACTGGTTACCATGGAGAAGACGAAGAAAACATCCTTTGTGGCGGGTGCCGCCATCCTTGCCTTCGCAGGGGTGCTGTGCAAGATCATCGGCGTGCTCATCCGCATCTGGGCCTATGATATCATCGGCGAAGCGGGCATGGTCTATTATGAAGTCGTGTTCCCGTTCTATTCGTGGCTCCTCATCATCTCCTCCTCCGGCATTCCCACGGCCATCTCCCGCATGGTCTCCGAGCGATTGAGCACGGGCGACTTCGCGGGGGCGAAGCGGGTGTTCCATCGGGCGCTGGCGCTGCTCGCTGTGGTGGGCATCCTGACCACCGCCGTGTTGTACTTCGGCGCCGGGTTCTTTGCAAACACCGTCCTCGAAAAGGACGACACCTATATCCTTTCCTTCACGTCACTGGCTCCGGCATTGTTCTTCGTCTCCTGCATGTGTGCCTATCGCGGGTATCTGCAGGGGGCCCAGCATATGACGGGCACGGGCCTTTCCCAGCTTACGGAACAGGTGGTCAAGTGTGTGGTGGGCCTGACACTGGCCGCCCGCTGGATCGGTCGCGGTCCGGAATACGGGGCGGCGGGCTTGCTTCTGGGCGTCACGGTGTCGGAGCTCGTGGCGCTGTTGGTGGTCATGGGCTTTCGTTGGAAGAATCGGCGGTTCTATATGCCTCTCGGGGCCAGCCGTACACCGGCCAACGGGCGTCCCGTGGTCATAGAGCTGCTGCGCATCGCCATCCCCATCACCCTGGGCGCTTCCATCATCCCCATCACCAGCATGCTGGATGTGAAGATGATCTTCGCCTGTATGGGCAAATACATGAGCGAGACCGCTGTGAACCAGCGGTATGTGGCTCTGTCCACCAACGTCCGGTCGCTGATCAACCTGCCGGCTTCCCTGACGACGGCCCTGGCCATGTCCATCGTGCCCGCTATCGCCGGCGCAAGGGCTCGAAAGGACAGCGCGTCCATGCATCACTTTGCGGGCCTTGGGCTCAAGCTCTCCATGGCCATCGGCATGCCCTGTGCGGCGGGCCTCTTCGTGCTGGGCGGGCCCATCATCCAAATGCTCTTCCGCAGCATACAGCCCGATTCCCTGAAGATCGCCACCAGCATCATGCATGTGGCGTCCCTCAGCGTCATATTCATCTCTTTGGTGCAGACCATGACAGGCGCTCTCCAAGGTATGGGGCGGCAGCATTGGCCGGTCTGGAGCCTTCTTGCGGGCGGTGTGCTGAAGATCGTTTCCAACTACATTTTCCTGTCCATGCCTGCCGTGAACATACTGGGGGCATCCATCTCCAACGTGGTCTGTTACGGGGTAGCGGGCGTCATCGACACGATCCTGGTCCTGCGGGTGACCGGTCTTCGGATCAAGTTGTGGGATATGTTCCTCAAGCCTCTGGTCTGTTCTCTGGTCATGGGCATTACGGTATTTGCCGCATACAAGGGCTTATACGCGCTCCATCCAGGCACCTTCGTCACCCTTGTCGCCGTACTGCTGGGCGTGGGGGTATATTTCGGGATGGCCGTGGTGACCAGGCTCTTCACCCCGGAGGAGCTGGACAGCATCCCCGGCGGCGGACGTATCAAACGATTCCTGCGGAAGGTGTGATCATATGAAAAAGACGCTGACCATCGCTCCTTTGAGCACCCCCGGGACCCTGACTCTGACCGCATGGAAGGCTATCGAAGGGGCTTCCCAGCTGTATCTGCAGACCCGGGAGCACCCCTCCGCCCGACCTGTGCTGGAGGCGGGGCTGCCGTTTGTTTCCATGGACGATCTCTACGAGGCCTCCCTGGATTATGATGCGCTGAACGAAGCCGTTGCGGACAGGCTCACCTCCGGTAATTCCGCCGTATATGCGGTCATGGGCGGCGGCTGCTTCGCCCAGCTGCCCAGCATACGGGCAGCCTGCGGGTGGGCTTTCATTTCGTCCGAGAGACCGTTCAGCAGGGCCATCAGCTCGTCCGGATCGTCGTCCATGATCTGACTGATGGCCATCAGGCCCACGATGTTGTCGAGATTGGCC
>CADCNE010000098.1 GCA_902802805.1 uncultured Eubacteriales bacterium | reverse complement strand
GGCTCCTGCTCAACACCCCCTCCGCCTCCCTCGGTTCCTGCCGCTACAAACTGAAGGACTATAAAGATGATGATACGGATTATCGCCGCATCTTGGAAGTGTTCAAGAAGCACGACATCCACTACTTCTTCTACATCGGCGGCAACGACTCCATGGACACCTGCAACAAGATCAGCAAGTTCCTGCAGAAGGAGGATTACCCCTGCCGGGTCATCGGCGTGCCCAAAACGGTGGACAACGACCTTTACGGCACGGACCACTGCCCGGGCTTCGCTTCCGCCGCTAAGTTCGTGATCACCACCTGCATGGAGATGCGCCGGGACTGCAACGTGTACGACTACTATTCCGCGGTCATCGTGGAGGTCATGGGCCGTCATGCCGGGTGGCTCGCCGGTGCCGCCGGCGTCGCTACCGCCACGGGCGACGGTCCGGATCTTGTTTATCTGCCGGAGACTGACTTTGACATGGAGCAGTTCCTGGACGATGTGAAGCGGATCATGGACGAGCGAGGCGACTGCATGGTGGTCGTTTCCGAGGGTATCCACGATAAGGACGGCAAGTTCATCGCGGAGTACGGTGATGCCAAATCCACCGACAGCTTCGGCCATAAGCAGCTGGGCGGCGTAGCGGCCACGTTGGTCAGCTACGTCAAGGAACGGCTGGGCGTCAAGAAGATCCGCGGCGTGGAGTTGTCCCTCCTGCAGCGCTGCTCCTCCCACTTCGCTTCCGCCACCGACATCAACGAGTCCTATGCGGCCGGTCGCGCGGCGGTGAAAGCCGCCGTCAACGGTCTGACGGACAAGATGATGGCCTTCAAACGACATATGGACGTATACGGAGACTATGCTTGTGATGTGGTCCCTGTGGACTTGTCTTTGGCCGCCAACACCGAGAAAAAAGTGCCCCGTGAGTGGATCAACGAGGCCGGCAACGGCGTCACCCAGGAATTCGTGGACTATGTGCTGCCCCTTATCCAGGGCACGCCCAATCTGCCTTTGGAGAATGGTCTCCCCCGCTTTGCGAAGCTGAAGCGGATCATCGCGGAATAATCGAATCCAATACACAAGAGCCTCCGCGTGAGGCTCTTTTTTTATTCTGGCGTCACACAGAAAGCGCGACGGATCGCTCCGATCGCCAGGCATAGTGACCCCAGCAGTCGCCAATATAAGGCATGGCGTAAGACCATGGAGAGGAGCAGCAGAACACATCCGGTCAGCAGATACCGGTTCCCCGGAAGATGCAGCAGCGCGCTCCAAACCTTCCGGTCTCCCTTCGGCACGTCACGCTGGAGCCGTTCGTTCACCTGTTCCCGGCTGGGTTCAGCCCCCTCCTGCCAGGGAAGGAACGAAACCATACAGCCGTACCTTTCCGCCAGGGTGATCAACTCCCTTTTCGCCTCTCCGAAGCAATGAAACGACGTTCCCTCGCCAGAGCGCAGGCAATGGCCGAGCAAAGCCTCTGCGTCCGGCACAGGATACAGGACCTCCCCTCCCTCCTGACGTATCCGCGCCGCCTCCTGACGGAGCCAGTTTTCTTGCTTCAACGCCTTCACAGTCTTCTTCCATAGGTCCCGCTTGTATTTTGTCCAACGCTTGTACTCCCACAGCAGGGACATTATCAATATCCCTATAAAGAGCATGCCAGACAATAGAAGATTTCGACGCTGTAGATACAGGCAAATCCCGCCCAGCACAGCAAAGAAGACCCTGTCCAGCCAGCGGGCCACGATCCCCCGCCCGTGGAAGCATATTCGCTTATATGCCCGCTCCATCCTTTTGTCCATTTTCAAATTCAGTATTGCCTACGAGCCGTTTGATATACTATACTACAGTACATGAAGATCGGTATTTTGGGGGGTAGCTTTCACCCCATCCACAACGGACATCTGGATATGGCCCGCAGCGCCCGGGACGCTCTTGGGCTCGATATGGTCCTCCTCATGGTGGATCGCGTCCCGCCCCATAAGGAGCTGGCCCAAGGGGCGACCAGCGAGCAGCGGTACAGGATGGTACAGCTCGCTTGCGAAGGAGAAACGGGCTTCGTAGCCTCTGACTGGGAGCTGAATCAGACAGGAACCAGCTATACGGCGCTGACGCTGACCCATTTGGCGGAGGAGCACCCGGACGATGAGCTCTATTTCATCATGGGCAGCGATATGCTCCGCTCCCTCACCACCTGGTACCACCCGGAGATCGTTTGCGAAAAGGCGCATTTGATCTGCATCTGCCGTGCCGGGCAGGACGGCGGCGAGGCAGAAGCCGCGGCCCATGTTAAGGAACAGTATGGGGCTAACGTGACCCTCCTGCCTCCCGTGAGGGAGCTTTCTTCTACCGAGATCCGGGATCGGCTCATGAGTGCACGACCCATCACCGGTCTGGTGCCCCAGGCGGTGGAATGGTACATCTATGAGCAGGCCCTCTATGTGAGTGAGCCGCTGGTCAGTCTGACGAACGCCATGCGGGATGTGCTGAAGCCACGCCGCTTCCGGCATGTGATCGGTGTGGAGATGACGGCGGTGCAGCTTTCTGAGAATCTGGGCGCGGACGGGCAGAAGGCACGGTTAGCCGCCCTGCTCCATGACTGTGCCAAGTATCTGTCCCTGGAGGAACAGGCAGCATTGGCGAAGCGGGACGGCAGTACCCTGGACCCCCAGACGGATCACATGATCCTCCATGCTCCGGCTGGCGCGGCGCTGGCTCGGGAGCGATACGGCATCACGGACCAAGCCGTACTGGAGGCCATTCGCTACCACACCACCGGTACCGAGGATATGACCCTACTCGATGAGATCATCTGGGCGGCGGATATCATCGAACCGGGACGGGACCATCCAGCCGTGGAGAAGCATCGATCCCTGCTGCTTACCGCCAAAGATCAAATGACCTTTGAGAAGGGGCTCCTACTTGTTTTTAACGACAATATCTGTTATATTCAAAACAGCGGACAGAACCTGAATCCTGCTTCGCTCCGCGCCAGAGACGCTTTGGCGCGCAAGACTAACGCAAAGGAGATTTACATGGAAACCCTGAATAAGGAAACGATCCTAAAGCTCTGCAAGATCCTCTACGACAAGAAGGCAATGGATATTCGTGCCATCGAGGTCACGGACAAGACCATCATCGCCGACTGGTTCATCGTTGCCAGCGGCCGGGGCGTGCCCCAGGTGAAGGCCCTGTGTGACGAGCTGGAGGATAAGGCCGCTGAGATGGGCCTCTTCCCCCGCCGCAAAGAGGGCTATCAGGAGGGCCGCTGGATCGTACTGGACTTCGGCGATCTTTTGGTGCATCTGTTCCACCCGGAGGAGCGCACCTACTATAATCTCGAGCGCCTGTGGGACGACGGGCAAAATGTGATCACCTATACCGAGGAAGGAGAGGCAAAATAATGGAGCTCAATAAGTACATCGACCATACCCTGCTGAAGCCCGAGGCCACCCATGAGGACATCTGTCGGGTCTGTGATGAGGCCAAGGCCTACAACACCGCCAGCGTCTGCGTGAACCCCATCTATGCCTCCTTCGTTGCGAAGGAGCTTCAGGGCACGGATATCAAGACCTGCTGTGTGGTTGGCTTCCCTCTCGGCGCTACACCCTCCGCAATTAAAGCCGCCGAGGCGAAGCTCTGCGTGGAGAACGGCGCTCAGGAGATCGACATGGTCATCTCCGTCGGCGCGGCCCGGGAGGGCGACTGGGAGTATGTGGAACAGGACATCAAAGCCGTGGCCGATGCCATTCGGGGCAAGGCCCTGCTGAAAGTCATCATCGAGACCTGCCTGCTGACCGACGAACAGAAGGTGAACGCGTGTCTCTGCGCCAGGAACGCGGGAGCGGACTTTGTGAAGACCTCCACCGGCTTTTCCACCGGAGGCGCTACCGTAGAGGACGTGGCCCTTATGCGGGGCGTGGTGGGCGATGAGCTGGGCGTGAAAGCCTCCGGCGGCATCCGTTCCAGGGAGGCGGCCGAGGCCATGATCGCGGCCGGCGCGACGCGCATCGGCGCAAGCTCATCTAAAAAAATAATTGAGGGATAAACTGTAAATCTGAAAAGCGCCTTTCCGTTCAGCGGGAAGGCGTTTTCAATGTGATCAAATCTATTTCAGGGCGGTTGAAGATGCGGGGCGGAAGGAAGCTGTGGTTCCCCGCACCTCGAGAGACGTATAGCTTGGTTCCTTTGCAGGGATAGACCCCCGATGTATAATGCGGCAGGATGCCCTGATCGGGGCTGAAAAGGCCCTGACCGAAAAGACGGACCTGGCCGCCGTGGGCGTGACCGGACAGCACCAGATCGGCCCCCGTTTGGGCATAGTCACTGATCCGCTCCGGGCGATGGGCAAGTAGTATCGAGCAGGTGTTTGGGGAAATGAGCTGCTGCATCTCCCTGACCGAGGTCTTTTCACTAAGGCCGATCATATCTATAGATGCACCGTCCCGCGTAAGGGTCACCTTTTCATTTTCCAGAACACGGACGCCGCGCTGGGTCAGCTCCACTTTGATCTCTGGCCAGTCGCCTATCCTCCATTCATGATTCCCCTGAACGAAATACACCGGCCCCAGCTTGGCCGATTCCCGGGCAAATGTATATCCGTTTTCCCGTTGTTTCGGCAAGTGACGATCCAGCAGGTCGCCGGTGATGGCGATGCAATCGAAGGAAAGGCACGCCATGGCATGGATCATGGCCATACCATCCTTCCCATAGGTACGGTTGTGAAGGTCTGAGATCTGCAGGACGGTGAACCCGTCGAATGCTTTGGGCAAGCGATCGACCTCGATCTCCACCCGGCGCACGTCAAAGCGGTTGGTGTCCCACCAGCCGTAGAGAAGCAAGCCTATGCCTGATATGAGAATGACGATCAGCGCGTAGAGCACCTATTCCCCTTTCCGAATGAAGCGCCAGAGACGCTTTTGATCCTCCTCCGAGGCGTAGCCTATACCCACCCTAGGCGCGGTCTCAAAAGTGCATCCTGGCCCCTTCCACAGATGTAATCTGTCCGTTGTCAGGATATCGAGACCGTTGAAGGACAGGTCGATGCCCAGAGACTTGGTGAGCTTCCCCGGCCCCGCCGCGCCTACGCAGCAGCGAATCAGCACACCCTGGGGGTCGTCTTCCGGCCCGGTGATGATGTTGAGTAGGCTATGGATGCCGTAGCAGAGATATACGTACACATAGCCGCCCCGTCGGTAGAGCATCTCGGTCCGCTTCGTTCGGCCGTGATGGGCGTGGCAAGCCGTGTCCGATTCGCTCCGGTAGGCTTCCGTCTCCGTGATGATCAGCTCCCGTCCGTCTACAGCAAGGCGGCACCCCAGCAGCCAGGGCGCCACTTCCAAAGCATCCTGCAAAAAGAAGTCCGCAGGCAGGTCCGTCATCAGCCCTGCAAACCCCGAGCCTGCCGGTCCATGTCCTCCACCACGATATCGAAAATCTCCCCCTGGGAGGCACAGTATTGGAGCACCAGCCAGGGCTCGTTGGTATGGAAATGGATCTTGATGAGGGTCTC
>CADCNE010000097.1 GCA_902802805.1 uncultured Eubacteriales bacterium | reverse complement strand
CGGCGGCATCGGCGCGGGCATCATCGTGGACGTGCTGGTCAAGCTCCTCAAGGGCAAAGCCAAGCAGATCCATCCCGCCATGTATGTCCTGTGCGTGCTGATGGTCGTCTACTACATCTACGGTTGATCCCCCGAAGCTCGACCCCGGGCCTGCTTAAACAACAAAAGGACGCCCCCGCAGCAGCTGGCGGGCGTCCTTCTTTTCTATATCTTACGGATAAATCGTTAACCTCCTAAGCGGAAGTTCGTGGGTTCGAATCCCGCCGGTTTTCATGAAGAACGAGGCATGGAGGACGGTCCCAACGGTACGATCAAAAAGGCGATGCCTTCTGTCAGCTCTGTGAGCTGCTTTGAGACATCGCCTTTTCTTTGCTGATGCAGGTTTCTCTTCGCCTTATTCCTTGGACAGGGTGCCCTTGCCGGAGCGGGTCTTGGAGTAGAGGAAGAGGAGGATGGTGCCGATGACGCCCATGGAGATGGCGTTCCAAAGGGCCGCCACGGCACCCTGGGTGAACACCAGGTTGGAGGGCTCGCCATAGACCACGATGTCGAGGACGGGGGCCACCACGATCCAGGCCACCACGTTGGCGATGATCTGGAAGACATTGAAGACCAGGATGTCCTTCCAGCCGAAGACGCCTTCATCCACCTTCAGCCGCGGATAGGCCAGGCCCACGATGAAGCAGGAGATGCCGGAAGCCACCACCCAGCTCCACCAGGGGGAGCCGTACTGGACGGCGTCGGAGATGGCGTGGCCGATGAAGGCGATCAGGAAGCCTGCGATGGGGCCGAACAGGGCGGCGAAGAAGGCGCCGATGCCGTAGGCCGTCTGGACGTCCGTCTCGGGGATGCCGGTGGGGACCTTCACGTACATGAACAGCAACATGAACAGGGCGGCGCCGATGCCGGTGGCGACGATGGTCTTGGTCTTGAACTCAAACATTTTTTTCATGGGAGAACCTCCTATTTATAGGTATAGTATATAAAAACCACGGTTTATGGTTTTTGTCAAGCCCTGGAAAGATCGATTATCCAGTCGTTTCCGAAGCCCATGCCGTATTGGTGGGCCAAGGACCCCTGGGTGACGGCCATGGCGATCTTCATGAGCTCGTTGTTGTACAGCATGGGATCGCCCACCTGGGCAAACCCGAAGCTCTGGTGGAACAGCACGTCCTTTTCAAATATCAGCTCCGTCCCATGGAACACCTTCGTATGGACCATGTCCCCGTATCGGAACCCGGCCCGGTTGAAGGCCTCCAGGGGGATGTTGGTCCACAGGTTCCCGAAGTTGGGATCGTCGATCTCGAAGATGCCCCGGGCGTGTCCCGGTTCGACGGTGGACTCAGGGATGGGATGGCAGATGATCTCATCCACGGGGTAGGCAGGACCTACGCCCTCAAAGTCGATGATGCCGGAGGCGAGCCGCGCCGCCGTGTAACCGAACAGGTCCCGGCCGTGGAAGATGGCCACGCCCCGGGTGGACTGGAGCCGGTTCACTGTTTCGTCGATCTCCCTGACCTCCAAAATGCCGAATTCCTTCTTGATGTGTGTCAGGGCCCCGTTGTCCGGGGTGACCACGTAGTATCCGTTGCCGGTCTTCGCCACGCAGGCCCGGCGGGAGGTGCCCACTCCCGGGTCCACCACGGATACGTAGATGGTGCCCTTGGGCCAGAAGGGCAGGCTCTGCAGGAGCCGGTAGCTGGCCGACCAGGTGTCGTACTGAGGGATCTCATGGGTGCCGTCGAAGATCTCCAGCTCCCGGTCCACGGTCTTGACCACGCCGTACATGGCGCTGACCGCCCCCTCCTTGTAGGTGAAGTCCGTCTGGAAGACCAGAATGGGTTTGTCAAACATGCTCATATACTTTTCTCCTATATGGCGAACGGGTTCCAGTACCGTCCGTGATCTATGAATATCGATACGGCCAGGGCCGCGAGGGCGATGACGGCGCAGACGGCGATGGCCGCGGCGTCGTTCTTTCCCAGGGGCTTGAAGGCGTACCAGGTGCGCTTCTTGTGCTTGCCGAAGCCCCTCAGGTCCATAGCGTTGCTGATGACCTCCACCCGGTCCAACGAGGAGAAGATCAGCGGCACGAAGATATTCATGATGTTCTTGAGCCGGGTGATGATGCGCTCCTTCTTGGAGAGGTCCAGACCCCGGGCCTGCTGGGCCAGGGCGATGTCGTTGTAGTCCCGGATCATGTCGGGGAAATACCGCAGCGTCAGGCTGAGGGCAAAGGAGGCCTTGTAGCTCACGCCCACGGCGCTCAGCGACGCCGCGAACTCGCTGGGGTTGGTGGTCAAGAGGAACATCATGCCCAGGGGGATGACGGAGAGGTACTTCGTGACCTTGGTCCCCTGGTAGAGGAGCTGCTCCGTCGTCAGGGTGTAGCGGTTCGTGATGGTGAACAGCTCGTGCTTCGCTCCGTAGAGCTCCACGCCGTACTGAGGACTGAAGAGGAAGGTCAGCACGAAGTTGATGGCGATGAACACCAGCACGTAATAGAGCATGATCTTGATCTGAGAAAACTTTATCTCAGAGAGATGCAGCACCCAGAAGGAGAAGACGAGGATCGCCAGGATCACCCGCACGTCGTAGGAGTACATGACCGTGAAGGTAAGGATGAGGAAGCAGAGGAGCTTGGTCATGCCCGACAGGTTGAAGACGAAGTTGTCCTTCTCGATGTAGTCAAACAGCTTAGCTTTCACGGCGGGCCTCCTCGTGATCGATAAACTGCTGGACAAAGTTCTGAGGGTCGGGGAGCTCCGCCTTTTGCGCCAGCTCGTAGAGGCTGGTGAGCTTCAGGTTCGCCTGCTGGGCCATGGTTTCGTCCGTCAGGATCGCCACGGCGCTTTCGTCACCGATCTTTCGCCCCCCCGCGATGACGATGGCGTGAGGGGTGTATTCCAGCATCAGGTGCATGTCGTGGGTGATCATAAGGATGGTGATGCCCTGTTGGTTCAGCCCCCGCAAAAACTCCATGATGTCGGTGTAGTGACGATAGTCCTGGCCGGCGGTGGGTTCGTCCAGGATCAGGATCTGAGGGTCCATCACCAGCATGGACGCGATGGTCACCCGCTTCTTCTGACCAAAGGATAGAGCGGCCACGGGCCAGTTGCGCATGGGGTACAGGCCGCATACGGTCAGGGCCTGCTCCACCTTTTCCCGTATCGCCGCCTCGTCCATGCCCCGGATGCGCAGGCCCAAGGCCACCTCGTCGAAGATCATGGGCTTGGAGATCATCTGGTTGGGGTTCTGCATCACGTAGCCGATCTTCAGCGATCGCTCCTTGATGGTCCAGTCACGAATGTTCTGGCCCTCATAGAGGATCTCACCCGCGTCCTCGCGGACGAAGCCGCAGATGACCTTGGCGAGAGTGCTCTTCCCCGCTCCGTTGGTGCCCACGATGGACACCATCTCTCCGCGGCGGATGTCAAAGGAGATGTCCTGCAATATCTTACGCTTTTTCGTGTACTGGAAGCTCAGGTTTCGGACGGAGAGCAGCACCTCCCCCAGAGGCTTCTCCGGGTGGGGCGGCTGGGCGGCGTACCAGCGGGCAAGGGGCTCCCGGACCCGGTGGACATCCAGGGTGCTGAGATACCCCGGCCCCATGTCGGGGGTCAGGGCCACGCCCGCGTATTTGAGCGCCGTCACGTACAGGGGCTCCCGGTTGCCCAGAGCGCGGAGGGTGTCGTTGCACACCAGCTCGTCGGGGGTGCTGTCGGAGACGATACGCCCCTCGCTGATGACCAGCACCCGATCCACGTGCCGGTACAGCACGTCCTCCATGCGGTGTTCGATGATGATGATGGTCTTATGATACTCCCGATGGATGCGGTCGATGAGGTCGATGGCGGTCTTGCCGGTAAGGGGATCCAGGTTGGCGAGGGGTTCGTCGAAAAGGAGCACGTCCACGTCGTCCACCATGACGCCCGCAAGGGCCGTCCGCTGCTTCTGGCCGCCGGAGAGCTCGAAAGGAGAGGAGGAGAGGAGGGCCCCCATGTCCACCATGTCCGCCACCCGCTGGACCGTGGCTTTCATCTCAGGTTGGGCCACCCGGTCGTTCTCCAACGAGAAGGCGATGTCCTCGCCCACGGTGAGGCCCACGAACTGGCCGTCGGAATCCTGCAGCACCGTGCCCACCTTCTTGGACCGTTCAAAGAGGCTGCTTTGTTCAGGAGCCTTCCCGTCCACCGTCAGGGAGCCTGTGATGGTGCCCTTGTAGGCATAGGGAATGAGGCCGTTGATGCAATGCCCGAGGGTGCTCTTGCCAGACCCGGAGGGCCCCACGATCAGGACCTTTTCCCCGGGGTAGATGTTCAGATCCACATCCAGCAGCGTGGGCTCCTTCTGGCTGAAGTATTGAAAGCTGAAATTATGAAAGGAAATGATGGGCTCGCTGGTCGGCATATCTTCTCCCGGTCGATCTTCATGAGAGTGTCACAGATGGCAACCGACAGGATCGTTCCGTTTTGGCAGGCGTCTGCTTGGTTTTTAGCCTATCACGGCCGGATGGGTTTGTCAACCGAAGGGACGCGGCGTCCGCGGTCCTGTTTCTGAGCTGCGAACGGACCTCCTTCATCACCGGTGCTGTCCTCGACGTGAACGACGGTGCATGGGTAGGTTGATCTCCTTTTCCTGCCCCATTGGCCAGCGAATTACCCGCTGGCTTTTAAGATGGAGAACAGTCGATAATGGAAGCCAACAACAGGGATTCCCTAAAACCTATGGCTTTTTGACGCATTCTCCATACACTCCTAAGCGGGAGGCCGTGGGTTCGAATCCCACCGGGGAGGCCAAAAAACAAAGACCCCTGCATGGGGGGTCTTTCACTTTTTTATTCTAAGGGATTCGAACAGGTGCGGCAGTGAACATGGCCCCGATGGGGCCAAGGAACCGAACCAAAGACCTCGCTATCCTTTGCGAGGGCATTCGCCATTTAAATACCACTCTTCTGCGTATTCCTCAGAACAGGTTGAAAATGGCCTGTTCGCCTGATAATTTTTTTTATCCCTCAAGCGCGGCGGCTGCTGAGCAAAGGGGATAATAGCCCAAGGGAGGTATCATCTATGCTTAATTACGTTCACTCTATCCCCACCAAGGTCTATTTCGGCAAAGGCCAGATACAGCGTCTGCCGGAAGCTCTTCGCGCTCATGCTCAAAACGGCGAGGAGGATCGGATAGTCCGCGGGATCCGTCTCGTCGATCACGCGCTGCAGGCGCACCGTAACGGACGAGACGCCGCCCTGGATCAGCCCCAGCGTTTTCTTCATTTCATCGCCGGCCTGGATCGAGTCGACGATTGCTTTTGTCCAGCTCATGCTCACACCTCCGGCAGCGGCCACCACGGCAGGGCCTCTTTAACCACGCCGTTCGTGGATGGGAAGCGGAAGGCTTTGCTTTTGCTGTCCCAGCGCATAACGGCTCCCTTGGTGGCCCAGTCTGCTTTTTTCCAGTACAGGCCGTCCTTCGGCGGCTCGCCGGTCTGCCATTCGACCGCCGGCGTTTTATTTGGTGCGTCGTTAAATGTCTGGGTGGCC
>CADCNE010000096.1 GCA_902802805.1 uncultured Eubacteriales bacterium | reverse complement strand
GCTGCCGGCGTTGACGTTCCAGACGATCAACCCCAGCAGGGCCGCCACGAGGCCCGCAAAGCCGAGCCAAAGCCGGGTACGGTTCGACCTCATCCTTTGCCTCCCGCCGTAAGTTTATGTAGATATGTGAGCTCATCGGGGGCGTCCGGATCCGTCAGCACCCGATGGATGTCCAAAATGAGCTTGCCCACGCCCATGGGCTCCTGGAACAGGTTTTTGCCGGTGCACCACAGGTCCCCGGACTGCACGGCCTTGAAGTCCTTGAGCAGGGCGCTCTTTTGGAGCAGGTCCTCCACGGTGTACAGCTCCCCGTCGATGGTGCTGTTGTAGATCAGCACGTCCGCGTTCTTCGCCCCGTCGTAGAAGGATTCCATGGTCATGTTCACGGTGGACAGGGCGCTGCCGCTGTCGAGATCCTCGAACACATAGCGGCCCCCGGCCATCTCGATCATCTTCGGCACGTAATCGCCGCTCTTGCGCACGTTCACGGTGCCGGTGGTGGTGATGTAGAAGAAGGCTACGGTTTTACCGTTTTTGGGTTGGCTCAACAGGGGCGTCACGGCCTGCTCCTCCGCCGCGAAGAGGGCCTCCGCCTCGGGGAGCTTCCCCAGCAGGGCCCCATAGACCTTGATCCACTCCATGCGGCCCAGAGGGTCCGCCTCGTAGCTCGACCGCTCCACCAGCACGGGGACGCCCAGCTTCTCCAGCTGCTCCTTCACCTCCGGGCTGTGGTAGATCATGGTGGACTCGATGGCGAGGTCGCATTTTTCGGCGAAGATCAGCTCATAGTCCGGGGCGCTGTACTTGCCGGCGAACAGCATGCTGCCGCTTTGCAAAGCCGCCTTCGCCTCCTCGATGTACCAGCCGTTCACGTCCAGGCAGGACAGGCGGACCCGATCGATGCTGTCCAGGGCGCGAAAATAGTCCATGGCGGAGGTGGCTGCCATATAGATGCGATCCAGGGGCGCGTACAGGGGCACGACGTCCTCGTCCAGCTCCCGGGGAACGCCTGCCCCCTGGGGCACGATCAGGAATCGTCCGCTGGCGGGGATGGTGAGCAGGGTATAGTCCTGGTCGTATTCGGTCAAAGAAAATTGGGTGGCATGGGTAAGGGGCACCTGCCTGTGGACGTTCAGGGTGCTCCACGCCGGCCCCGCCGCCGTTTCGGCCCGTTTTTCAGGCGAGCAGCCGAGAGCGAGCCCCACGGTCGATGCGACGAGGAGCAGCAGCGCGAGGCAGGTTGTTATCTTGGTCCTCATGCGGGATCGGCGGCCAGGGAGGCCGTTTCGAAGGTGATGGTGTACTCGATCTCATGGGGCGTGCTCATGGCCACCGTGTCCGCCACCACGGGGAAGGGCTCCTCCAGGGACGCTACGGGCACGGTGAACACGGAGTGGCCGTCCTCGATCACGGCGTCGTAGCGCACGCCGTTCACCTTCATATAGTCATAGTTGGGACTGCTCCACACCAGGGTGGCGGTCATCTGCCCATCCGTCACCGTGATCTGCACGGGGGAGGCGATCTTGGCCTTGCCGGTGCCGCCGGTGAGGCTGGCAGCTATGCGATAGGTCCCATCCGCCAGGGGGTTCGCTTTCTTCTGACAGCCCGCGCAGAGCATCAACAGCAGGAGCGCTATGGTGATGCACAATGTTTTTTTACCCATGGGAAGCATCCTTTCCGGTGTAAACACCTGTCCTTTGAATACAACTATGCGGCACGGCAGCCGAAGCTGCCGCACCGCTTTTGGGTTAGGGTCCGTGTGCGCCTCAGCCTTACGCCTCAGGCACGGGGTCGGTGACGATGACCTTATGGTCGTACCAGGTGCCCTTCTTGCCGACCAGAGCCAAGTCGAATTCCTCCCCGATGATGGGCACAGGCACGTCGAAGCCGTAGACTTCCTCGGTGAGGCCGTCATCAAAGGTCACCTTGTCCAGCGTGGGCTGCAGCAGCACGGCGCCTTCCTTTACAGCATCCTCTGCCAGACCCCGATACAGGTTCAGAATGTTCTTGGACTCCAGACTGAAGTGGAGCGTCATTTGGCCGTCCTTGACCGTGAGCACCCCCTGGTTTTTGTGAGACTTGAACATGCCGCTGTCGGTCTTGAAGGTGACCTTGTAGGTCCCGTCAGAGAGGGCGGCGGCGGGGGCAACGGCCTCGGCCTTCAGACCTTTCTCGTCCATGGCGGCCTGAGCATGGGCCACATAGATGGCCTGCACCTCAGCGATGGAACCCATGCCGCTGATCTGGCAATCGATGGTCTCGAAGAAGCCGGACGCGGTGAACTGGCTCACCCAGGATTCGTCATCCTCAGGATCGGCCATGTCGTTGTTGGCGTGGTCGCCGGCCACCACCATGAGGGGCCGCAGGATGACTTTGGCATAGCCTGCCTCGTGGACGGCCTTTATGATGTTCTCGCAGGCGGTCTCCTCGGGCTCGCCCTCCACGGTGCCGATGAACACGTTCCTGTAGCCCAGCTCGTTCATCTGGGTCTGCATCTGGGAATAGGTGACCTTGGCCAAATGGGCGGTGCCGTGGCCCATGAGCACAAAGGCGGCGCCGTCCTTCTCGGCGGCTTCCAGGGACTCGAACCCAGCTGCTTTCACGGCTTCAGCCACCACGGCCTTGGCCACGGTCTCCTTGTCGGTGTTGATTTCGGCGGCGTCCTTGCCCACCTGCCCCAGCAGGGGCTCGGCCACGACGATATTCATCTTGTCCGCATAGCCCTTGAGAGCATCCGTCAGCTCGTCGTACTCGGCGCCGTGCATCAGGTGCGTGGGCTGGATCAGCAGGTTCTTGACGCCGTTGGCGACAGCCCGCTCCAGGGCCTGATCCATGTTGTCGATGAACTCGCCGTCCCTGGCCTGGACGTGGTTGATGATGATCTGAGCGGTGAATGCCCGGCGGACGGACCAGTCGGGGAACGCGGCCTCAAGGGCCTTCTCGATGCCGCCGATGTCCTTCGCCCGGCTGTCGTTGAAGGACGTGCCGAAGCTGACCACCAGCAGCTCGTTTTCACCGATCTCATCGGCGTTCTTCGGATCGTCCAAAGAGGCGTCGCCGGTGTCGCGGCCAAAGTAGTCGGGATCGGCCTCCTCGCCCTCCACCAGCTCCTTCTGTGCATCGGTCAGGGCGTCCCAGGCGGCCTTGGCGGCGGCGCACTGGGCGTCGGTCTCGTCGGTGCGGGTCTGGACGTAGATGGCGTCGATGAGGTCCGCCACCTTCTGAGCAGCCTCCTTGTCGGCCTCGGAGGGCTCTCCCTCCTCCGCCGCGACGGGCAGGGCGATCACGCTGACGGCTGCCAGCATGACGAGGGCCAGAAACAATGCGATCTTTCTTTTCATGTTCTCCTCCTTCTTTCTTTGGAGCGCCTTCGCGTTCCCCGATGTATATATATCCTACATCAGCAAAACTCACGGCACGAAAAAAGCTCTTCACCGTTTGGCAAAGAGACTGCGTGTAAAGAGCGCCCCAAGGGGAGCATGGTACACGATCAATCCCTCGTGATCTGGAAAACCGACTTTTCCCGTACCCCACAATCGGCAGGTTTCCTGGCTCGCGGCCCTTCGCCCATCGCCTTCCCGGTCTCCCAGTGGCCGCGCCAACGACGCCCGACGGACTTTTCCGCATACAGTGACGAGATCGCACAGGCCTTGCACCTGTTTCCCTTTTACCCCCTGCCCCTTCCGGAGCAAAGGCACCGACTGCTTTTCTATATTTGATTATTCATATTATATCTCTGCCCCGTCCCGGCTGTCAAGACGAAACTCCCGGCGCGTGATGCCGGACTGTTGGGGGACCGACCCCGGTTCGAATCCCTTTGAAAAAGAGTAAAACGAAAGACCCCCGAGGGAAGTCTTTCGCTTTGGCAAGAAATGCTAACCGCAGATGATCCTTATAGATCCCGTCTCCCGTATCACCAGGGATAGGGCTCGCCTGTATACGTGATGAAGACGGGGCTCTCCTTATCGTGCCGCTTGGTCTCGAACAGCAGCCGAAGGGTCTCGGCGTGCTCATAGGGGTCCAGGGGCGCTTCCGAATTATCCGGGTTGGTACGTATCCAGCCGGGATGGATGCACAGGATGTTCAGATTGGGATCGTCCTTGAAATAGTTGCGCATGGTCATGGTGAGCATGTTGAGGGCAGCTTTTTCCGTAGCATAGTCCAGATAATAGGTGCGATAGCATCTCCCGATGCTGCCCGCCTCGGAAGAGATGTTCGCCACCAACGCGCCGATCCTGCTCTTTTTGAGCAGCGGCAGGAAAGCCTTCAACACCCGGATGGGGCCGACCGCTCCCACGTTCACAGCGGGCGCGATGAGATCCAAGTCAAAGTCCGGCAGCTCCTTCATGGTGTCCTCGGAGGCGATCGTGGCGTTGTTGATGATCAGATCCAGGGCGTCCGTCATCTTCTCCGCCTCCTTCGCCGCGGCGTTCACGGATTCCGTGGAGGCGATGTCCATAGTCAGGATGTGCAGGGTATGGGAGTATTCCTTTTGAAGCTCCTCCAGCGCTTCCGACGGGCGGCGGATGCTGGCGAACACGGTGTCACCGTGCTCCAGATATCGCTTTACAAGGTTGAAGCCCAGAGCATACGATCGACCGGTACCGGTGATCAAAACGGTTTGAGGCATGATGTATCTTCCTTTCAAATACTGTTTTTAAAGGCAGGCACGATAAATATTCACGATGTCGTCATTGGTCAAGGGAACGAATGCGTGGGCAAGACGATCGTTTAAATTAGCGTGAGCAGCCATGACCGCAAAGTGCTCTTCATCAATGTTCAGTTCTCGGAGCGTCATGGGGATACCGGTAGACCTGAAGTAGGCTTCCAGCTTGTCGATGGCCTCCTGCGCCAGGGCGTTCTCGTCCTCACCGGTCAGGCCCATGACGTTTTTGGCGAACCGGACGAAGCGGGGCAGGGCCGTGGGGTCTTTCTTCAGAATGAAGCGAATCCAGCGGGGCGTCAGGATGGCGAGGCCCACGCCGTGGGTGATGTCGTAGAAGGCGGACAGTTCATGCTCCATGGCGTGACAGGGCCAGCCGGTATTCTCCTTGCCGTATTCCGGGATGCCGGAGCAGGCCACAGAGGAGCAGGACATAAGATTGGCCCGAGCACTGTAGTTTTCGGGGTCCTGCAACGCGATGGGCGTATACTTCATCACGGTTTTCAGGATCGTCTCCGCGATGCCGTCGGACAGCTCACAGTCGTCCTCTCTGGAAAAATACCCCTCGAAGATATGGCTCATGATGTCCGCAGATCCGGCCGCCGTCTGGTAGGGGGACACGGTGAAGGTATAGGTGGGGTCGCAGATGGAGACCGCCGGGTACGTGAGACCGGCGCCCAGCTTTTCGTTCAGCTTCATGTTGCTGATGACGCCGCCCCCGTCGAATTCCGAGCCGGTGGCGCTGAGGGTCAGCACGTCCACCAGGGGCAGAGCCTTGGAGAAGCCGCCGGAGGTGACGATCATCTGCCAGAGGTCGTCCCCCTCATAGAACACGCCGCAGGCGATGGCCTTGGCGCAGTCGATGGTGCTGCCGCCGCCCACCGCCAGGATCACGTCGATATTGTTTTCTTTACACAGGCGAACGCCCTCCGCCACCGATTCGATCCGGGGATTGGGTTCGATGCCCGAAAGCTCTGTCACGATAAAGCCGCCGTCGTTCAACAGGGCCATGATCCTGTCATAGAGGCCGACGCGTTTAATGGAACCGCCGCCATAAGCGA
>CADCNE010000095.1 GCA_902802805.1 uncultured Eubacteriales bacterium | reverse complement strand
CTTCATCCCCGACCCGGGGACCCTCCCCGCGGGGACGGAGAACTACGCCTATTTCATCGGCTTCTTCGTGGGCGCGGTCATGGTGGCCATGGCCCTGCTCATCAGCTGGGGGCTGGTGTCCGGGGAGTCCATGTTTCTGCCGTTCCTGGTGCCGCTGCCGCTGGTGGCCCTGTCCCTCATCTATACGGACATGCCCCCCGCCGGCTGGGCCGGGGTGCTGGTATGCCTCTACTACGGGGGCGTGCTCTTCACCGGCGGGCTTCGGCTCCATCAGGGAGGGGGCATAGGAAGGGTCACGCTGCTCGCCTTGGCGGCGCTGCTGGTGACCATCGCGCTGCTGGTCAGGGTCTTCCCCCGGGACGAGTTCGAGCCCCAGACCGCCGAGGAACGGATCGAGCAGGTCATGCGCCAGGCGGCCAGCGTCTGGGAGAAGATGAACCGGCTCATGGACCGGGATATCCGGGAGCGGGAGGACCTGAGTCGGGAGGGCGAGCTCAAGTCCACCGGCGAGCACGTCATGGACGTGAAGACCACCCGCACCGGGCGGCTGTACCTTCGGGGCACCTCCTACGGCCGGTACGACGGCCGGTACTGGTCCCTGGCCGGGGAGTACCCCCAGGGCGAGGCCCTGTTCACCCTGGGCGGGTCCCTGCGGGGGGATCTGGAGCAGGTGGAGGTCAAAAACGCGTCCAGCTCCCTGCTCTACACCCCCTACGCCCTGGTCAAGAGCGGCGTCGTGGCCCAGGTCCGGGAGAACTACATCGTCGCCGATCAGAAGATCTCCGCCTACAGCTGGGCCTGGCGGACCGTGCCCTCCAGCCTCACGCCCCGGCTGGGGAACGAGGCGGAGCAGGCCTACGCCGCCTGGGCGAAGAAGACCTACGTGACGTTGACCCGGAGCAAGCGGGAGGCGCTTCTTGAGTACCTGAAGCCCTACGAGCTGCCGGACGAGTCCGACCCCTACGCCCTCGCTGAGGCCATGGCGGCCATCGTCCGCAGCACGGTGGAATACGACCTGGAGCCGGGGGAGACGCCCAAGGGCCAGGATTTCGTGCTGTATTTTCTGAATGTTCGCAAGCGAGGCTACTGCGTCCACTACGCCAGCGCCCTCACCGCGCTCCTGCAGGCCAAGGGGGTGCCCGCCCGATTCGTCATCGGCTACGTGCTCTCCGTGGAGAGCGCGGACACCTGGGTGGAGGTCACGGACAAAAACGCCCACGCCTGGACCGAGGTCTACGTGGACGGCTGGGGCTGGGTGCCCATCGAGGCCACCGGCGGGGACGACCCGCGCCTCGACATGCCCGCCCCCGAATCCCAGAGCCAGGACGAGCCCGACAGGGCCACCCCGGCGCCCACCGGCACGCCCCGGGACACGGCCGAGCCGGACGAGAGCCCCGAGGCCGAGCCCCAGATCACGCCCACGCCGACCCCGACGCCTACGCCCACGCCGGAGCCCTCGTCCCCGCCGGAGGTCCAGGTGGACACGCCCACGCCGGAGCCCACGTCCTCCCCGGAGATAACGGTGAACACGCCGACACCGGAGCCAGAAGCCCAAAGCGAGGCGACGCCCACGCCGGAGCCGGAAAAGGACCCCGACGACGAGCCGGAGGGGGAGGACGGTCATTCCTTTATCCCTTGGCTGCTCTTGCTCCTGCTGCTGCCGGCGCTGGTGTTCCTCGATATCAAGCTCCGCCAGCGGGTGTGCAAAAACCGCACGGAGCGGATGCTCCAGGGGGACGGCAAGCAGGCCGTGCTCTACGGCTACGGGGAGCTCATGAAGCTCATTCGCCGCGGGGCGTCCGAAAGCGAAAAGGCCCGGACGTTGGCGGACGAAGCGGCTTTCTCCGACCACGTATTGGGGGAGGCCCACAAGCGGGCCATGGCCGGGTACGTCCGCGCCGCCCGGCGGGAGCTGGAGGAGCGGCTGCCCTGGTACAAGGTGTACTATCTCAGATATATTCTGTGGCTTTGGTAAGGAGGACAGGATGGAACACATGGACGAAGCGGCCCGGCATCGGGAGGCTGTGGCCCTGGCGGAGCTCATCAAGGTATTCGCCGGGATGTTCCTCATGGCGGCCGTGGGCTGCCTGCTGCTGGGCGGCTACGGCTTCGACAGGGACCGGAAGGCCCGGAACGCCATGGAAAAGGCCGTGGCCACCGTCACCGAGGAGTACGTCCACGGCGGGGCCTATTACGTGATCTTCGAGGCGAACGGCGAGACCCATGAGGCGCTGATGGGCTACAAGAAGAGCACCCTGAACATAGGCGACCAGGTGGCCATCCTCTACGATCCCGCCACCTATCTGGACGTGCGCACGGACGCGCCCCTCGCGCAGCCCCTGTACGTGCTGGCGGCGGGGGGCCTGTGCCTCGCTCTCGGCGGCATCGGCATGGCGGGTCAGGCCTACCTCCGCGGCAAACACGCCAACCCCTGGCACGAGGGGGAGGAGTAACGATTTATTATGCCGCTTTTTCTCTTTCGAAAAAGAGAAAAAGCGGCGCAAAAAGAGAAACCTAAGGAATTGTATATTTGGGAGTGGGGAATGGAGTACAGGATCGTTGAGGGGAAGGAGAATATAGAGTTATGTGACGTGGTGCGGCTCCTGCGGATCACCTACTGGGCTGAAAAGCGGCCCGCGGAGGTCATCGAGCGGGCCATGCAGAACTCTGCCTGCTTCGGCATCGCTTTGGAGGGGTCCGAAACTTTGGCGGGCTTCGCACGGGTCATCACGGACCATGCCACCACCTTCTATCTCTGCGACGTGGTGGTGGACCCCGCCTGCCGGGGCCGGGGCCTGGGCAAGGCCCTCCTCGGGCACATCCTCTCCCGACCGGAATATATGGGCCTGCGGGGCTTCCTCATCACCCGGGACGCTCACGGCTTCTATCGCCCCTTCGGCTTTGAGACGGTCAACGATCGGGTCATGATCCGCCCGCCCCAATGAGCTATTACGTATACATTCTGGCCAACAAGACCAACACCGCCGTATACATCGGCGTGACGGACGATCTCATGCGACGGCTGCAGGAGCATCGGAACGACCGGATCGACGGCTTCACCAAGACATACCACGTCCACAAGCTGGTGTATTATGAGACTTTTTCGGACGTGCGGTACGCCATCGCCCGAGAGAAGCAGCTGAAGGGCTGGCGGCGATCCAAGAAGGACGCCCTGATCGAGAGCGTCAACCCCGCATGGGCGGACCTGGCGGGGGACTGGTTCACTGCGGGGCCCATCCCCCGTTCATGAAGGGGGCCCTGTGAGCAAACGCCGTTCAGAGGTCCTTCGCCTGCGGCTCAGGATGACAAGTTTTTTGGTGTGCTCCTTCTAATAAACTCTGCTTCCCCCCCTGCTTGTCATCCTGAGCGGAGCGCAGCGGAGTCGAAGGACCTCTGAACATAAAAACTTATACCGGAGAAAGGGAACCCATGGAAAAGCCATCCATTGGCAACAGGATCATAGTTTTGGGCTGCCCGGGGAGCGGGAAGAGCACCTTTGCGAGGGCGCTGGCGGCCCGGACGGAGCTGCCCCTCATACACCTGGACAGCGTGTGGTGGCGGGCGGACGGGAGCCATATCAGCCGGGACGAGTTCGACCGGGCCCTCGCGGAGCTGCTGGCGGGCGAGAAATGGATCATGGACGGCGACTACAGCCGCATCTATGAGGTGCGGCTGCGGGCTGCGGATACGGTGATCTTCCTCGATTATCCCGAGGACGTGTGCATGGCCGGCATCGTCGGCCGGGTGGGGGAGGAGCGCCCCGACATGCCCTGGACGGAATCGACCCTGGACCCGGAGCTGGTGGCCATGGTCAAAAACTACGCCCGGGACAACCGGCCCGTGCTCCTCGATCTGCTTCGAAGGTACGCCGACAGACAGGTCCTCGTCTTCACCGACCGGACCCGGGCGGATCGCTGGCTCTCCGAGCTCTGAAACGGGGATCCCTTCAGATATACCGCGTGATCTCCTCCGCCGCTTTCCTGGGCCGGGCGGTCGGCTCCTGATCCCGATACCCCAGGGCGATGACGGCGAAGACCGCTTCGGTCTCCGGGATATGGACGGCGGCGCGGATGGCGTCTCCGTCCCGGATGCCCATGATCAGGGTGTCGAGGCCCAGCTCCCGGGCCCTGAGGCACAGGAGCATGTTCTGGAGCCCCAGATCGTAGGCGCCCCACTCATTCCCCAGCTCGTTCACGGGCTCCCCGGCGTTGAAGCCGGACACGCCCTTCTCATAGGCCGTCACGATCAGCGCCGCGTTGGCGCTGCTTTTTTGGTTGTAGGCGGGCAGGCAGGAGCGGATCTTCGCCTGGGCCGCCGGATCGAGGGCCACGTAGTACCGGCCCGTCTGGCTGTTCTTCCAGCTGGGGGCCAGCTGCGCCGCCCGGATGATCTCGTCCACCAGCGCCCGGTCCACGGGCTGATCCTTGTACGCCCGCACGCTTCGTCTTTCCCTGGCAAGTTCCGTGAATTCCATGTGTGTTTCCTCCTTGGGGTATTGTATTTATTGGCTGTTCAGCTCTATATACGCCGAAGGCGACATGCCGTATTCCTTGCGGAAGGCCCGGTAGAAGGCAGAGTAGTCCCCGAACCCCCACTGCCGGTAGACCTCCCCCACGGCCGCGCCCCCGCGCATGGCGTCGCAGCAGGCGGCCAGCCGCTTCTTCAGGATGTACTGGTGGACGGAGAGGCCCGAGTTTTCCCGGAACAGGTGCACCAGATAGTACTTGCTGAGATAGAACTCCCGGGCGAGGGCGTCCAGGGACAGGGGCTCGTCGAGGTGCATATCCACGTAGTGGGTGATGGCCTCGTACCGGCTCAGCTGCTCCTTCTTGTTCCGGCGCTGGTCCTGCTCGTGGACGGTGCGCCCGAGGAACAGAAGCAGGTCCGACATATAGAGGTCGATGGCCGTGTCCTTGGCGAACCGGTCCGCGTGGATCTCGTCGAGGAGGGTGAAGAGCCGGGTGCGGATGGCGTTGAAGGTGGGCAAATCGAAGTGGTACACGTACCGGCCCCGGTCCTCCGCCCGCCTGAGCAGGTACCCGTAGTCCGGGGAACGGGCCTCCAGGGCCTCCAAAAAGGCCGGCTTCTGCCAGAACACGAACCGGCGGTAGGGCTTTTCCGGGTCTGTGAGCAGGGCCATGTGGTCCAGGCCCGGGGGGATGACGATCACGTCCCCGGTCCTCAGCGGATGGGCCTTGCCGTCGATCACCATGGTCACGGCCCCCTCCTCGAAGAAGTACAGCTCGTAGTAGTCGTGGCTGTGGTGGCCGATGCTCCGAAAATGGGTGTCGCTGTAGTAGAACACCTCGAAATCCTCCCGGAGCATGTACTGCCGGGTATTGAATTGGCTGCTCTGCCGTTTTGCCATGGCCCACCGTCCTTTTCTCCCTCCATTATAGCAACTTTTACAATATATGCAACAATAGAAACAATGGGAACCGCCTCTTTTTTTCGGTACACTGATACCATAAACCGAGAGGAGGTTTTTCTTATGATGTCCAACGTTCTCAATACCGATCTTTCCGGCAAGGTGGCCGTGGTCACGGGCGCCGGCGGCGTGCTCTGCTCCGCCTTCGCCAAGGTCCTCGCCCGGGCCGGCGCCAAGGTGGCGCTGCTGGACCTCAACTACGACGCGGCGGACAAGTTCGCCCAGGAGATCGTAGAAGAGGGCGGCGTTGCAGAGCAGGACGGTCTGACCGCAGACGGTAAATGGGTATTCCTCGTCCGGCTCCGACGCGGCAAACTGGACAAACTTCTCGTTCATC
>CADCNE010000094.1 GCA_902802805.1 uncultured Eubacteriales bacterium | reverse complement strand
CAGGATACAGGGGAAGCACGTGGTGATCGTGGGCCTCTGGTTCGGAGGCTTTCAGGCCCTGATGCCTCTCATCGGCTACCTGCTGGGCAGCAGCTTCGCGGAGTACATCGCCGCGGTGGACCACTGGATCGCCATGATCCTTTTGTGCCTTATCGGCGGCAACATGATCCGGGAATCCCAGGACCGGGACCCCGAGCATGTGAACCCCTCCCTGGGTGTCAAGACCATGTTCATCATGGCGGTGGCCACCAGCATCGACGCTCTGGCCGTGGGCGTGACCTTCGCCTTCCTAGAGGTCCGCATCCTGCCCGCGGTCAGCTTCATCGGCGTGATCACTTTCCTGCTTTCCGCCCTGGGCGTGAAGATCGGCAGCATCTTCGGCACGAAATACAAGAGCAAGGCGGAGCTGCTGGGCGGTATCATTCTGATCCTGCTGGGCATCAAGATATTGTTGGAACACCTGGGCTATCTGCCGTTCTGAAACAATGGGGCCGCTTTGCAGCGGCCCTTTTGCTTATTCTCTATATCCAAAGTGCAGCAGGGCTTCCAGCGCCCCGCCGCCCACGGAAAGGGCTTTGTCGGAGGCGCAGAGGCAATGTTCTGGCTTACAGCGGGGGTCCACGTCGCCGCTCTTCATGCCCTGATGGACCTCTGTCCCCTCGGGGAGGATGCCCCGCAGGGTGCCAGTGATCTGGCATGTCACAGGCTCCTCGTCCACATAAGCTACGGTCTCTCCGGCAGCCACCTGGTCCCCGATGGCGCGAACGGGATGGAAGACGCCCGCCCTGGGGGCGCGGATGATGCGCTCTACGGTGTAGCCGCCGATGTTCCCAGGGACGCCCGTGTTGGGGGCGGCGGCGCCCTCGTAGACGACCCGGCCCAGGTAGTGACCCCGCTGGGTCTCCACCACGGCGTGGCAGTCCTGTCCGGCTGTGAACCCGGGCCCCACGGCCACCACGATAGGCGCGTCCGTAAGGGACGTGTCCAGATTCACTTTGGCGAGCCGGGCGTCCACCACGGCCTCCGGCCGCAGCAGGGCCAGGACAGCGCCATCGTCGTCGGCGAACACGGGGATATGGCCCCGCTGCCAGATATCTTTTGCATCGTCCAAAGAAAAGGCCCGTTCCGCCGTGACGCCCTCCACGGTGCAGGAACCATGGAGTATGGCCTCGGAGAGGCACACCGTCCGCCGGATGGAGGTGGGCTTCGTAAGATCGGTCATGGCCAGGGTGAACCCGCACCGGAAAAGCCGGAGGGCGATGCCGCTCGCTATATCCCCGGCGCCGCGAATCAGGATCATACTCGTTTACTCCCGTTTTTTCTGAGTATACAACCAGACCCGCTTCTCGTCAAACGATCCTTACCGATACACGTCCGAGGACACGTACACCAGCCCCTCGATGGAGGGGTAGCTGTCCTCGCAGGCGATCTCCTTCCTGATGAGCTGGCCCCCGGCGTCGTAATATTCCTTGTAGGTCACGGAGGTCTTGCCCCGGCGCTCCTTGCGCTCCTCCACCCGGGACCCAGCGGACAGGCTCTCGTCCAACAGCACCTTGGTGCCCTTGGCGGGCAGGGAGCCAGTACGCTTGGAGGTGACCTCGATGTGGTCGAAGTCGGCGCTGTGGATGCCGTAGAGCTGGACGGTGACGGTCTTTGCCTTGCGGTCCAAATGGGCGAAGATGACCAGCTCTCCCTCCGTGTCGTTGACAAACTTGAAGTCCTTATACCCTGTTGAGATGGTGGCGTCCCGACCGATGGGCACGTAGGTCATGGGCCAGCTGTGGTGGTGCCGCTCTGTCACGGGCAGGTCCGCCATCATGACCGCGTTGAACAGGGTGGAGGACACCTGACAGACCCCGCCGCCGTATTCCTGCTCGTAGGTGCCGTTACGGATGGCGGGGGCCAGGTAGTAGCCGTTCTCCTTGCTTCGGTCCAGGATGATCTCGTTCATGCTGAATTCCTCGCCCGGAGCGACCACGACGCCGTTGATGCGCTGGGCGGCCAAGGCCATATTGTTCACCCGGTTCTTCCGGCTCAGGGTGGACCCCTTGAAGGAGGTGGTATACTCCGCCACCAGGGCGTACTTCGTTCGCAGCTCCTTCGCCGTGACACCGGCCGCTACAGGCTCCAA
Organism: uncultured Eubacteriales bacterium; assembly: GCA_902802805.1. Taxonomy (GTDB): domain Bacteria; phylum Bacillota; class Clostridia; order Christensenellales; family CAG-138; genus RUG472. Next base: position 9,249 of record CADCNE010000094.1, on the reverse strand, counting down.
ATCCACCGTAATGCTGGCGGCGTCGGCCTCCTCGATCAGGGCCTGGGCCAGCGTATCCTCCATGATACGCTGGCCCACCGCCTCGTCCACGAAGGTGATGGGCTCGGTCGGGTCGTCAGAGTAAAGGATCTGGGCGTCCTGGGCGGGGGTGCCGTAGCGCTCGTTGAGCCGCTGGATAAAGGCAGCGAAGACATTCTGGTCGATCGCGAGGGCCCCCGCGCTGCCCACCACCACGCCCATCTCCGACAGACGATAGCTGATCACGTCGTTCCCCACGCACAAGTCTACGGTCTTCGTCTCCGGGTCCAGGGGCGTGGGGGAAGGGGATGCGGTCTCTCTTTTCCAAAAGAAGGTGGAACGAGATACTTCCTCGCCCGTCGATCCGGAGCATCCGCACATCAAAACCATCAGTACCAATAGAATGATCACATGCTTCATGCAGGGTAGTATGTGCGAGAAAAAGATTTTTACGCGAAGGATTGACAAATGCCCCCGGCTCCATTATAATTCTGAATTGCGCGGTGGTGCTGGAATTGGCAGACAGGCACGTTTGAGGTGCGTGTGCTTCGCGCGTACGAGTTCAAGTCTCGTCCACCGCACCAGCAAAAAGCAGTGATTTGTTGAACAAATCACTGCTTTTTGATTTATGTATGATATTTTATCAGCCCACCAGCTTCTCCAGGGCGGCGATCTTCACGCAGACGCAGAAGATGTCCATGGCCTTCTTCAGGTCATCGAGGGGCGGATAGGAGGGGGCGATGCGCAGGTTGCTGTCGTCCGGGTCCTTGCCATAGGGGTAGGTGGCGCCGGCGTTGGTCATTACGAGGCCCGCCTCCTTGGCCAGGGTGAAGATGCGCTTCGCCGTGCCGGGCATGGCGTAGAAGCTGACGAAGTACCCGCCCTTGGGACGGCGCCAGGTGGCGATCTCGAGGGGTGCGATCTCCTTGTCGAGGGCGTCAAGGACCACCGTGAACTTGGGCCCCAGCACGCCCGCGTGCTTCTTCATGAGCTCCAGCGTGGTGGCCTTGTCCTTCAGGTACTTCACGTGGCGGAGCTGGTTCACCTTGTCGTAGCTGATGATCTGGGCAGTCAGGATCTTCTTGATGTGCTCCACGTTGGCCACGCTGGGCCCGCGCCGGGGTAGGTGACCTTGCTGGTGGAGGCGAACTCGTAGAACATGTCCTCCGTGCCCGCGGCGGCGGCCAGGGACAGGATGTCGGGGAAGGGCACGTAGTCGCCGATGACCTCATGGATGCAGTAGGCGTTGTCCCACATGACGGTGAAGTCGGGGGCGGCGGGCTTCAGGTGCACGAACCGGTCGATGGTCTCGGGGGAGTAGATGATGCCGTCGGGGTTCGAGTACTTGGGCACGCACCAGATGCCCTTCACGTCCGGTTCCTTCACGGCGTTCTCCACGAAGTCCATGTCGGGGCCAAACTCGGTCATGGGCACGGTGATGAGCTCCATGCCGAAGGTGCTGCTGACGGTGAAGTGGCGGTCGTAGCCGGGGGCCGGGCAGAGGAACTTGACCTTGTCGAGCTTCGCCCAGGGGGCGGGAGAGTGGAGCAAGCCGTGGGTGTAGGCCTTGCTGATGAGGTCGAACATCAGCTGCAGGGACGCGCTGCCGCCCACGATGACCTTCTCGGGCACGGTGTCCAGGATGTCGGCAAAGAGCGCCCGGGCGCTGGGGATGCCGAGGAGTTCACCGTAGTTGCGCACGTCCAGCTTGCCGTCGTAGCAGTCTTCCGCCGTGGAGAGGACGGTCAGCATGTCGCTCACGATATCGAGCTGGGCCGAAGAGGGCTTGCCGCGGGCCATGTTCAGGCTGACGCCCTTGGCTTTGATCTCGGCATACTGTTCCCGCAGGGCCTTGAGTTCCGCAGTCTGCTCGTCCTTGGTCATGGATGCATAGGGTTTCATGGGTGCCTCCTTACTCAATTTTGATGAATTGTGGATAGTGTGGAAACTGTGGATAATCAATTTTACAGGGTCACGACTGTGCCGGCGACGCCGTTGAGGGCGTCCACGGCTTTCTCAAGGGAGGTGATGATGCACTTGCGGTCCGCCTTGCTCTGGGCGAACTTCATGGCCGCCTCCACCTTGGGCAGCATGGAACCGGGGGCGAACTGCCCTTCGGCGATGTACCTCTTAGCGTCCTCGACGCTGAGCAGGGACAGGTCCTTCTGATCGGGCTTCTTGTAGTTGATGGACACGTTCTCCACGGCGGTGAGGATCACCAGCGCGTCCGCGTCCAGATCTTCCGCCAGTTTCTCGCTGGCCAGGTCCTTGTCGATGACCGCCGCGGTGCCGGTAAGAGTACCGTCCTCATTCCTGACCACGGGGATACCGCCGCCGCCCACAGCGACCACCACGAATCCGGCGTTTTCAAGGGCCTTCACGGCGTCCAGTTCCACGATCTCCACGGGGAGCGGCGAAGCCACCACCCGGCGATAACCGCGTCCGGCGTCCTCCTTCATGGTGTAGCCCTTCTCGGCGGCGATCTTTTCCGCCTCTTCCTTGGTGTAGAAGGGACCGATGGGCTTGCTGGGATTCTGGAACTTGGGATCGTTCTTATCCACCACCACCTGGGTCACCACCGTGACCACCTGCTTGTCCACGCCACGCTGGTGCAGGACCTTGGTAAGCCCCTGCTGGATGTGGTAGCCGATGTACCCCTGGGACATAGCGCCGCACACGTCGAAGGGCATGGCGGGGGTCACGTTGGTGGCCGTTTCGTTCTGCAGCACGATGCGGCCCACCTGGGGACCGTTGCCGTGGGCGATGACCACGTCGTATCCGGCTTCGATGATGTCGGCGATGTAGGCTGAGGTCTTTTCAACGACTTCCAACTGGGATTCGGCTGTGGCGGGCTTTCCCGCTTCCTGAAGGGCGTTCCCGCCCAGGGCGATGACTATCCGTTTCATAGGTGTCCTTTCTGCCTTGCAAGATTTGTTTCATATCCGCTCTCATTATAGAGCCCCGGGGGATATATGTCAACTTTGAAAGGTTGAAACTGCCGACAAACTGTGGTAGAATGCCTTTCAAAGACGCATGGAGGACAAGTATGAAGGACCCGAATTTTGCGATCGCATTTACCATAGGAAAATATACCATTTACTGGTACGCCGTTTTACTGGCCCTGGGCATCGTGGCGGCGTTGGTGATCCTCGACAGGCGCACCCGAGGGCGGGCTCTTCCCAAGGATATCGCCCTGGATCTGTGCATCCTGGGCGTGCCCTTCGGCGTGCTGGGGGCAAGGCTCTTTGCCTGCCTTTCAGACGCGGTGTCCTTCTTCGGCGGGATAATCCTTGCGGGCCTCGCCATGCTGGTGTACCTGAAGCTCAGGAAGGCGGACGTAGCGGAGATGCTGGACGCCGCCGCTCCGGCTGTCTTCGTCGGCATCGGCGTCGCTGTGTGGGGCGATTTCTTCAACCGGTCCAACTACGGCCCCCTGGTGGAGAAGTCCGGTCTGAAGTGGTTCCCCCTGGCCACCTTCGGAGACGACCTGAAGGTCCATTATGCCGCTTTCTTCTATGAGTTCCTGCTCTGCCTGATACTGGTGGTGGTCTACTACACCCTCTTCAGGAAGGTCGTCCGCCGGAAGGGGGATCGTTTCCTGTGGATGGTGCTCATATACTGCCTGGGCCGGTTCTGCATCGACAGCATCCGTCAGGGCCTGGTCAAGGTGGGGCCCCTGGCCTTCGATCAGATCTGTGAGATCGTACTCGCCATTCTCTGTCTGTGCCTTCTGCTGTTGAAGCGGCCGACACAAAAGGTGGAGGATGGACCGAAGCAGGAGCCGGACAAGCCGGAAGAGGAGAAGCCTGAACCGTCGGAGCCAGTGGATACAGCTGTTCCAGCCCCTGCCGATGAGCCGGAGGCCGCGCCTGAACCGGAGTCCAAGCCGGATCCCCAGGCGGAATGTACCGGGCTTGACTGATGGGTAAGAGACGTCACAATCACATATGGATCATGGTCTGCGGGGCAGTTCTGACCGTCCTGCTGTCGGTCGGCTGCGTGCGTCAGGACGCCTGGCTCTCCTATGCCGTGCCCGAGACCCAGCAGCCCACGGCCACGGCCATCATCACCCCCGTGCCCACCCGGGAACCGGTTTCGGTAAGCGTGGACCCCGTCCAGGGGGAGGATTTCCATACGGACCGCAACGGCATCCCGATCCTCGACAAGGATACCCACTATTACACCTATTATCTCGCCTTCTCCGACATGCGGATCTATGAGGAGAACGGCTATACCTATATGGACGGCATCTGCACCAATTCCTTCGACGGCACCCTCACCGGGGAAGCGCGCCTCTGCTTCTATGACAAGGACGAGAAACTGGTGGGCTACGGCGTCATCCACACGGCGGAGGGGAGCCTCACCTTGGGGGTGGGGGCAAACCGCATCTATGCTGAGATCCTCTCCGAAGTGAACGTGCAGCAGCTCGACTGCCGCATCGAGCAGACCGCTCCCTTTAACCCGGCATGATGTAGTTCATTCGGTAAACAATGCGTGAATTCCGTGAAAAGCGCCTTTACAGCGCTTTTTTGCTGTTCTAAACTTTATCCTGCATTTTGTATCACAGCAAAGGACAAGGAACACCATGGAAACGGCAGAACGGATCTGCAAGCGGTTTCACAGCTATCTGAATTCCGGCGAATACTCCGGCCGGGTCTCGTCTGTCACGGGGGAAAGGCTGGAGATCGAAACGACCTTCGGCACCGTCAGCGTCCTGAACGCCGGCGCCCTGCAGCCCTTTTCCTGCTTCGTCAGCGGCATCCAGCCCTTCACGGCCATGGAGCTGAAGACCGGCATGGACGTGCTGCTGGACCAAAGGGTCATCGCCATCCCCGACGCCGACTTCTCCTTGGATATCACCCTTGCGGAGGATGTGGATCTGACCATCGAGTGCATGGTCAATCTGTTTTTGCCTGTGGACATCTCCATCCGTGCCCGCTACATCCACCGTATCGTGGAGCAGTATTCGGCCAACGAGGACCTGTCCATGCTGCTGATCGCTCCGGACAGCCTCCCGGATCTGCAGCGGATCCGTGGATCTCTGCAGGACCTTTCCCAGGCCTTTTTCGAGCAGGACCCCCTGCGCATCGAACAGGCTGCCGCCGATTGCTCCGGCTTCGGAAGCGGCCTGGTCCCCGCTTCCGACGGGCTTCTGTGCGGATATATGGCCTGCTTCTCCTGCCTGTCCTATGCTTTGGGCCGCAGCCGTGAGACCGTTTTGGGCATGACCCAGGCCGCGGCCGCAGGCGCCGCAGCCAACACCAACGAAAACGGCGCCATGGTGCTCCTGCAGGCGGGGGAAGGCATGGTGTCGGAAGACGTGTTTCAGCTCCTCAGGAGCCTCTTTTCGGATATTCCCTACACCTCCCTGGCCGCCTGGGGGAATCGGACGGCCAGGAGCGCCAACGGCGTCAACATCCTGGTGGGCATCTCCCTGGCGCTCCATGATCTGTATCTTAAGAACGCGGTCTGACGGGAGCTTTTCCCTTGTGCAATGTCAGCGCCTGTGGTACACTATTGCCGAAGGGGCGCTGTTTTTGTATATGCGCTTCCTGTTTCGGAGACCATACCCGAAAGGTGAACGAATGAGATCTGATCGATACAACCGAACGGGCGTTTTGCTGCTGGCGCTGTTGATCCTGGTGCTTCTGGCTGCCTGTGATACGGCGGAACAGCTGATCACAGCGACCCCAAAGGACGCGCTGCTGATCAACGAGGTGGTCAGCAGCAATCAGCTGAGCCTGCAGGATGAGATCTACGGCAGCCCCGACTGGATAGAGCTGGTGAACGCGTCCGCTGAGGATCTGCATCTGAGCGCCTATTACATCACCGACAACGTGGAAGCGCCGCAAAAGGCGTTCCAGCTGCCGGACGTGGTTTTGTCGCCCGGCGAGTATTATTTGCTGTATGCAAGTAAAAAAGGCGCAGAGAACTGCGTCGGTTTCTCCCTGAAGAAAGCGGGGGAGACGCTGACCCTTCTGGACGCCCATATGGAGGAGATATCTTCCCTGGACGTGCCGCCCCTCGTTCGGGATGTTTCCTATGCACGGCGGGCCGACGGCTCCTACGGATACTGCGATCTGCCCACGCCCGGCGCTTCCAATCAGGGAAACATACAGGATACGCTCCCTCAGTCCTCTCAGCTCATCCCGGAACCGGAGCCGGAGGAGGTGGTGGAGGAGCCGCTCCGTTCGCCGGACATCCTCATTACGGAGCTGGTCGCCAAGAACGACACTTCCCTGCTCATGGATGGCTGTGACGAATGTACGGAATGGGTGGAGCTCTACAACCCCAACGACGTGTCGGTCTCCCTGACCGGGTTCACCCTGACCGATGATGCGGCGGAAGTGGACAAGCACAACTTTCCGGAGGTGGAGCTGGCTCCGGGACAGTACCTGATCGTCTGCTGCGGGCGACTATCCTGCACCGTACCGGGCCATGTGCGGCTGGACGTGGGCCTGTCCGCCCTCGGGGAGGAACTGTATCTCTTCGACAGCAACGGGAATCTTCTCGATCAGGTGGCTTTTCCGGCGCTGCTGACAGACGTGTCCTGGGCCAGAAAGGCGGACGGGAGCTGGGGCTATTGTCCGGAGCCTACGCCGGGGAACGCACCCAGAGAAGCGGATATCGTGAACCAGGTGTCCCGGGAGCCCCAGCCCATAGATGACCCCTTCCACACCGTATACATCAACGAAGTGCTGTACCGAAATGAGCGAAGCATCCTGGACAAGGACGGAGACCGGTCCGATTTCGTGGAGCTATATAACGGCGGCGAGAGTGCCGTGAGCCTGAACGGATGGTACCTGAGCGATAATCCGGAGAAGCTGACGAAATGGGCCCTGCCGGACGTTTTCCTGGCGCCGGGAGAATACCTGCTTGTCTTTCTCTCCAGCAAGGATGAGACGGAAGGGGAGCTCCACGCTTCCTTCTCGCTCAGCGCGGGGGAGACGCTGACCATTTATAACAGCTTCGATCGTCGATATGATTCGCTTTTGATCCCTGAGACGAAACAAAACGTCTCCATCGGCCGCAGCGCTTCCGGTGAGACCGTCTTTTACGGTCATCCGACGCCCCTTGAAGCGAACGGGAGCCCATTGTCCACCGGAGAATAAGCGACGTTTCCTTTGCCCGGCCGAAGCGCCGGGCATTTTGCTGTGCATGAAAGAAAACCGACAGAGCGGGGCAGGATGGTACTATGGATACATGTATCATCTTTTGCGTTGGCGCGCTGGCCGCCATGGCCTCGGAAGCTTTTTGGTACGGTGCAAGCCGTTTGGACATAGCCCTTTGGGGCGGAACGGGCATGCTGCTGCTCAGGAGGATCCTGCTGCGCTTTCCCTTCGGGGATCGGGTCCTGCTATGCCTCGCGGGCGCCTTGCTGCTTGCGGCCCTGAGACTCGCGCTGCTCATCCTTTATTCACTGAGGGACCATGGCAGCAAAAGTACAGAAAAGACGGTTATTCTAGATATGCCTAGCTTTACTTACGGCCTGTATCGGTTTTTCCTCATCCCTCCGGCTTTTTCCGTCATCGAGTACCTCGAAACGCACTTCGGCATATAATCGCAGAATTATATCTTGTTTGCCAGCCATTACCATGATATACTATAACGGAATATGAAAGGAAGGTCTGTATGCGGATATTAGGGATCGACCCAGGATACGCGCTGTTGGGCTATGGCGTCATAGATACCGACGGGCGCACGTCCACCGCCGTGGATTACGGGGTGGTGGAGACCAAGACGGGCGTTCCCTTCCCGGAGCGGCTGCAGCGGCTCTATGACGGGGTGTCCCAGCTTGTAGAGATGTACCGGCCTGATTGTGCGGTGTTTGAGGAGCTGTTCTTCTACCACAACATCACCACCGCCATCTCCGTAGGCGCGGGCCGAGGCGTGGCCATTCTGGCCGCCCAGCAGAAGGGACTGCCCCTCTACGAGTACACGCCCATGCAGATCAAGCTTGCGGTCACCGCCAACGGCCACGCGGACAAGACCCAGGTCCAGCACATGGTCAAGCTCCTGCTGAACCTTAAGTCCGTACCCAAGCCCGACGACGCGGCGGATGCCCTGGCGGCGGCCCTGTGCCACGGGTCCACGGCACCGGTGGCTGCCGAAGAATTCCGCATCCGATAAGGGGAGGATAAGATGTACGCCTATATACGTGGTATCGTTTCGGATATGGCTGCGGATCGCGTGGTGATCGAGGCAGCAGGCGTCGGGTACGAGCTGTTCACGGGCCGCAAGACCCTTGATAAGCTCATTCAGGGGGAGGAAGCAAGGCTCTATACACATCTGCATTTAGCAGAAGGCATACAGGCATTGTACGGCTTCTATACCCAGGAGGAGCGGGAGATGTTCCGCCGCCTCATCGGCATCACCCGGGTGGGGCCCAAGCTGGCGATCAGCGTGCTCTCCGTCATGGAGCCCTCCGACGTGATCTCCGCTGTGGTCACGGACAATCCGGCCGCTTTCGACCCGGTCCAGGGCATGGGCCGCAAGATGGCCCAACGGGTCATCCTGGAGCTGAAGGAACAGGTTAAGGACGTACCCCTGCCCGCCGGGAAACCGGGACAGACGGTGGAGATCAACGTGCCTGAGAATATCCGGGCCGAAGCCGTCCAGGCCTTGGTGGCTCTGGGGTACGACGGGCTCACCGCTTCCCGGGCCGTCTCGGCGGTGGAGGAAGCGAAGAACGTGGAGGAGCTCATCACGAAAGCCCTCCGAAAACTGGCGAGATAGGGAGCATAGATGAAAGAAGACGACCGCATCATCACTTCCTCCATGCGGGAGGAGGATCTTAAGAACGATTACAGCCTGCGCCCAAAGTTCCTGAACGAGTACATCGGCCAGGACGAGGCGAAGGAGCATATCTCCATCTACATCTCCGCCGCCAAATCCCGGGGCGAATCCCTGGACCAAGCTTTGCTATACGGTCCTCCGGGCCTTGGAAAGACCACTCTTGCGGGCATCATCGCCAACGAGATGGGGGTGAATCTTCGGGTGACCAGCGGCCCCGCCATCAGCCACGCGGGGGACCTGGCCGCCATATTGACCAACCTTGCTCCCGGGGACGTGCTGTTCATCGACGAGATACATCGGCTGAACCCGGCTGTGGAAGAGGTCCTCTATCCCGCCATGGAGGACTACGCCCTGGATATCGTCATCGGCAAGGGGCCTGGGGCCCGAAGCATCCGGCTGGATCTCCCAAAGTTCACCTTGATCGGCGCCACCACC
>CADCNE010000093.1 GCA_902802805.1 uncultured Eubacteriales bacterium | reverse complement strand
ATCAACCGGGCTCTGGACAACATACGGATGCACCTGAACAGGGCGTATTTCGAGACATGGAGATATATCCAGGTCCGGATCGGCTACTGGAAGGCCCAGGTCTACCAGGCGAAGACCATCCCGGAGATCGTCGAGGACGCCTTCGGCAGATGGCGGGTCGCCGGACGACTGGACTACTAAAACGGAAATGACAATGAAACGGAACATACTCATCATACTTGCTTTCCTGCTCCCCCTGCTCAGCGCGAGGGCGCAGTACGTGACCTACAACCATGACGAGACCAAGATGTACCAGGTCACGGTCATGGAGACCGGCGTCGGGGAGCTCACCCCGAGGGCCTTCTACGGTGTCGTGCACAACCGCTATTACCAGGACGCGGCGGAGACGAACAAGCTCCGCTACCGCTCCGAGGCGGCCGCGCACGGCACGGTCCAGGTGGGCATCTCCGAGACGATCGACACCTCGCTCACCAAGCGTGCGGAGGTCGAGGCCCTGAACATGGCCGACCGCCAGGTGGACCTTGCCTGGCAGGCCGAGGGGCCGAAGATCCAGTCCCGCCTGGAGGCCTTCAACCGCAACATCGCGCGGCTCACGGAGGTCGGCGGCAACGCCGGTGACCTCACCCTCTGGCAGGAGCGCTACCACCTCTTCCAGACGGCCATCAATGCCGTCCGGAACTCCTATATGCCCAACGCCGAGCGGAAGAAGGAATACCTGGCCATCTACCGGGACATCACGGATAAGAACAACACGCTCATCGCGTACATCGTCACCGTGGATTTCCGGGAACGCACGAAAGACCACCTCGAAGCCACGCTGGAGCGGCCGAACCGCAACGCGGAGATCGCCGCCGAGGCCCGCGGAAGGTGGAAGGAAACGTCCAACCAAACCAATCCCTAAGCCATGGCAGACATCGTATCAGACCTCGGGGTGAACCTCCTGGAGGAAGAGATCGACGAGGTCATCTTCCAGACGAACCAGTTCCTCACGGATGCGACCTTCACCGGGTCGCAGGGCCCGTTCTGGTGGATCCTCCAGATGTGCATGGCGCTCGCGGCCCTGTTCTCGATCATCGTCGCGGCCGGGATGGCCTACAAGATGATGGTCAAGCACGAGCCGCTGGACGTGATGAAGCTCTTCCGGCCGCTGGCCGTGAGCATCATCCTCTGCTGGTGGTATCCGCCGGCGGACACCGGCATCACCAACAGCGGCAGCTCGTGGTGCGTGCTGGATTTCCTCGCGTACATACCGAACGCCATCGGCTCCTACACCCACGACCTCTATGAGGCCGAGGCGTCACAGATAACCGACAGGTACGAGGAGGTGCAGGGACTCATCTACGTCCGGGACACCCTCTACCAGAACCTCCAGGCGCAGGCGGATGTCGCCCGCACAGGCACGTCGGACCCGAACCTCGTCGAGGCGACCATGGAGAATGCGGGAGTCGATGAAGTGATGGCCATGGAGAAGGACGCCTCGAAGCTGTGGTTCACCTCCCTGACGGCCGGTGCCATCGTGGGCCTGGACAAGATCATCATGCTCATAGCCCTGATCGTCTTCCGGGTCGGCTGGTGGAGTACCATCTACTGCCAGCAGATCCTCCTGGGCATGCTGACGATCTTCGGGCCTATCCAGTGGGCCTTCTCCCTCCTCCCGAAGTGGGAGGGCGCCTGGGCGAAGTGGCTGATACGCTACCTTACGGTGCATTTCTACGGGGCTATGCTGTACTTCGTGGGCTTCTACGTGCTCCTGCTGTTCGACATCGTCCTGACGATCCAGGTGGAGAACCTCACGGCCATCACGGCCAGCGAGGCGACGATGGCGGCGTTCCTGCAGAACGCCTTCTTCTCCGCCGGTTACCTCATGGCGGCGAGCATCGTGGCCCTGAAGTGCCTGAACCTCGTCCCGGACCTCGCGGCCTGGATGATCCCGGAGGGCGACACGGCCTTCTCCACCCGAAACTTCGGCGAGGGCGTTGCCCAGCAGGCGAAGAGCACGGCCACCGGCATGCTCAGCGGACACATCATATGACAACGATAACACAAGCGATATGGTAATCAAGAACCTTGAAAACAAGATCAGGCTGGTCGGCATCGTCTGCGGGCTGTTCCTGCTCGGCTGCATCATCATCAGCGTGGCGAGCATCCTCACGGCCCGTAGCATGGTGTCCGACGCGCACAAGAAAGTGTACGTCCTGGACGGCAACGTCCCGATCCTCGTCGAGCGCAGCTCGATGGACGAGACGCTGGAGGTCGAGGCGAAGAGCCACGTGGAGATGTTCCACCATTACTTCTTCACCCTCGCCCCGGACGACAAGTACATCAAGTACACGATGGAGAAGGCCATGTACCTCGTGGACGAGACGGGCCTTGCGCAGTACAACACCCTCAAGGAGAAGGGCTTCTACTCCAACATCATGGGTACGAGCGCCGTGTTCAGCATCTACTGCGACTCCATCCGGGTGGACACCAAGAACATGGAGTTCACCTACTACGGCAGGCAGCGCATCGAACGCCGCAGCAGCATCCTGATGCGCGAGCTCGTCACAGCCGGACAGCTCCGCCGGGTCCCCCGCACGGACAACAACCCGCACGGGCTTCTCATCGTGAACTGGCGGACCCTTCTCAACAAGGACATCGAACAGAAGAACAAGTCAAGCTACTAACGATATGGGAAAGTGGAAGAACATCATCCTGGGCGAGAAGATGCCCGACAAGGATGACCCCAAGTACAGGGAGAAGTACGAGAAGGACGTAGAAGCCGGGCGCAAGTTCGCCCGGATGACCCGCATCGACCGCCTTGCCGGTCATGTCCAGAGGTTCGCCGAGAAGCACCGCGGGGTGTTCCTCGGCATCGTCATGGCCATCGTCCTGGGCTGCCTCGCCGTGAACATCTACCATTTCACGCGGGCGTACAGGGTGCACAGGGAGCAGAAGGTCTCCTCGCAGGAAGCCTCCCGGATGCTCCGTGAAGGGCTGGACAACGCACATACCATGATACCAATCCAAAAGAATGAAGATGGAAAAGATCAAGATTAACTTCAAGCAGCCGAAGTACATCCTTCCGGCTATCCTGTACCCGCTCCTGCTGGCCACGGGTTACTTCTTCATCGATATGTTCCATACGAAGAAGGCCGACCTGGGGGATCCTTCGATGCAGGTGACGGAGTACCTGAACCCCTATCTCCCGCAGCCGAAGGTGAAGGATGACCTGGGGGGCAAGTACGAGAACATGCTGCGTTCCTACGGAAGGATCGACGACCTGACCGCCGTCGACAACATCGACCGTGAGGACAAGGACGCCGACAAGGAGGAGTACGAATCCAAGTACTCCGAAGATGAGCGACAGGCCATCGACGACAGGGCCACAGAAGCACAGAAGCGGGACCGCCAGATGGAGGAGCAGCTCCGGCAGAGTGCCAGCCGTGCCGCCGCCCTGCAGCAACAGGGCGGGGACTACCCTTTCCCGCTCACCGAGAGCGAGCGGCTCATCCAGAGCCAGCAGCGGGAGCAGGCCTTGAGGGAGGAACTCGAAGCCGCGCTCGCGCAGTTGCGTGAGCAGAGCGCTGCGCAGGTGACGGGATCACAGGCCCCTGCAGCCGAACCCGAACCCCAGCGTGCCGTGAGTGCTCCGGAGGAGGACGATCCCGCAATGGTAGTGAGGCGTGTCCGGCAGAGCTCGGACTATTTCCATACCGTTTCGGAGAACGACCCGCAGCCGGATCTCATCAAGGCAATCATCGATGAGGACCTCAAGGCCGTGGACGGCAGCCGCGTGCGGCTCCGCCTGCTGGATGACGTCCAGATCGGGAATCTCTTCATGCCCAAGGGCAGCTACATCTACGCCATCATGAGCGGCTTCTCATCGCAAAGGGTGAAGGGTACGGTAAAGAGCATCCTCCTCTATGATGAGATCGTCAAGGTCAACCTGTCGCTCTACGACACCGACGGCCTGGAAGGGCTTTACGTCCCTTCGAGCTCGTTCCGCGAGACGGCCCGTGACGTGGCCAGCGGTGCGGTCGGGAGCTCCATGAGCATCAATAACGGCAACTCCTCCAACGCTCTCTCCCAGTGGGGCATGCAAGCCGTGCAGAACGCCTACCAGCGGACTACGAGCGCTGTCGGCAAGGTTATCCGGAAGAACACCGCACACCTCAAGTACGGTACGTTCGTGTACCTCGTGAACGGTAATCAGACAAGAAACGAATAAAAAATATCACAATGAAAATCAAGATTTTAATCGCATTCTTCTTATGCATCGCTTCGGCTTCCCTGCTCTGTGCCCAGGAGACGACCTCCGGGCTTGAACTGCTCACCGTCAACGATCAGGTCACGACGGTCATCACGGCGACGGAGCCCATCCGTTTCGTGGACATATCCACGGGCAAGGTGGCCGGTGACCAACCCCTCTCGAACACGCTCCGTCTCAAGCCCAAGGAGGGTGCCGACGTCAATGCCGACGGCGACGTCCTCGCCGTCGTCACCGTCATCACTGAGCGTTACCGTGTCCAGTACGGTCTCATTTACACGACCAGGATGAACGAGGCCGTGACGGAGAAGACCATCCTCCAGACGGAAGTCCTGCCGTACAACAACCCGGCGGTATCCATGTCCACGGAGGAGATGGCCCGCTTCGCCAGAAGGGTCTGGGACTCCCCTGCCAGGTACCGGAACGTAGGTGCAAGGAAGCATCACATGAACATCCGGCTGAACAACATCTACAGCGCCGGTGAGTATTTCTTCATCGACTTCAGCGTTCAGAACCGTACGAACATCCGTTTCGACATCGACCAGATCCGAGTGAAGGTCGAGGACAAGCGCCAGACCAGGGCAGCCAACTGCCAGAGCATCGAGATTACGCCTGCCATGATACTGGAGAACTCCAGCACGTTCCTGCATGGCTACAGGAACGTCATCGTCCTGAAGAAGCTTACCTTCCCGAACGACAAGGTGCTCACCATCGAGATGTCTGAGAAGCAGATCAGCGGGCGCACCATCACGCTGTCCATTGACTACGAGGACGTGCTGTATGCGGATTCATTCAGTGAAACACTTCTGGAGGAGGACTAGCGTATGAGAAGGATTTTGATGATTGCCGTCGTGCTGCTTTCGACAGCTCTGGTCAAGGCTCAGGACAATTCCAACCGCATCGGTATGGGGCTGGGCGGATTCTACCGTCCCGCTGCTTCCGCTACCCTATTCTGGGAGCACGAGACGCATTACCACAATGCATGGGAGTTCTTCGCTGAAGGGAGGGTGCTCTTCCCGGGCGACTTGTCCCAGCTGTCCCAAGTGTCCCATCTTTGGGACAGCAGCGGAAAGCAATGGGGTGTGGGCGCCGCTTGGAAGCCATGCCTCTATCGTGCGCGGAATCGTTATGGCTCCGCTCGAATCGGCGTGAGCCTCGGAGCAGCTCCGGCGGATTTCCTCGCGGGAATCCATGCCGGATGGCAGCACATCTATGCCTTGAGGAAGGGCTGGCAGTTCTACTGGCAGGCTGGTGTGGACCTGATGATCCCGAAGCGGTATGACCTCTTCAGTGTCGGCGCCGGTATCGGCTTCAAGATGCCGGTGAGGATCAAATGCTCCTGGCCATCATCACATCCCTTATCTTGATGCTCAGGAAACGTCATGGAAGAGAGTAAGGACCTCATCACCGGATACAAGATCTTCAGGAGCCTCGTCTACGTGTCGCTCGTCCTGGAGTTCTTCCTCTATGCCGTCGATCCCGCCGTGCTGGATTTCTGGGGCGGCATCCTCGTGGACCTGCACGGAAGGATGAAGCGCTGGTTCATCTACGCCGACGGGAATCTCATCTGGAGCAAGGTCGCTACCCTGCTGATGATCTGCATCACCTGCATCGGCACCAGGAACAAGAAGCAGCTGGAGTTCGATGCCCGCAGGATGGTCCTCTACCCCCTCGTGTCGGGTCTTTTCATCGTAGTCCTGTCCGTCTGGCTCTTTGGCCATTCGATGAAGCCGCTCCTCTATACCGTCCCGCTGAACAGGTGGCTCTACATGGCAGCCTCCATCATCGGAACGGTCCTCGTGCACATCGCCCTGGACAACATCTCGAAGTTCCTCAAGGAGGGCCTGCTGAAGGACCGGTTC